>NZ_BAAAZN010000013.1:0-277971 GCF_039536925.1 Amycolatopsis ultiminotia
CCCGCGCCCGCGCCCGCGCCCGCAACCGCGCCCGCAACCGCGCCCGCAACCGCGCCCGCGCCCGCAACCGCGCCCGCAACCGCGCCCGCAACCGCCGCGCGGCGCCTGTGGTGGGGCAAAGGCGGGTCGCTGCGGTTTGGGCTGTTCTTCGTGATCGGCATCGGGTGTATTCTGCGTCGCCAGATTAAGGCAGACGCTTGACTTAATCGATGCGGCTTGGTTGCCTGGGACCGGGAAAGCACCGGTGGCGGAGCCGGGGCGAGCGGGAGGTGCCGATGTCGCGGTTCGCGGTGGGCCGGGAAGACCTGGGGTTCGATCCGGACGCGTTGCGCGCGCGTTACCGGGCCGAGCGGGATCGCAGGCTGCGGCCGGACGGGGCCGCGCAGTACCGGCGCGCGGAGGGCGAGTTCGGGTACTACGCCGAGGATCCGTACCGCACCGGGGATTCCGGCCGGGCGCCGGTGCGGGACGCGGCCGAGGCCGTGGTGATCGGGGGCGGGTTCGGCGGGCTGCTGGCGGGCGCGCGGCTGCGGCAGGCCGGGGTGACCGACATCCGGGTGATCGAGAAGGGCGGCGACTTCGGCGGTACCTGGTACTGGAACCGCTATCCGGGCATCCACTGCGACATCGAGTCCTATGTGTACCTTCCGCTGCTGGAGGAACTCGGCTACGTACCGGAGTGGAAGTACTCCCCGGGTGCGGAGATCCGCCGGTACACGCAGTCGATCGGCCGGCACTTCGACCTCTACCGCGGCGCCTGCTTCGGCACCGCGGTCACCGCACTGGACTGGGCGGACGACGCCTGGACCGTGCGCACCGACCGCGGGGACGAGATCCGCGCGCGCTACGTCGTGGTCTCCAACGGCACCCTCGACCGGCCCAAGCTCCCGGGCATTCCCGGTGCGGAGACCTTCGCCGGGCACACCTTCCACACCAGCCGCTGGGACTACGGCTACACCGGCGGCACTGCGGACGGCGGACTGACCGGGCTGGCCGGCAAACGGGTCGCGCTGATCGGCACCGGTGCCACGGCGGTCCAGGTCGTACCGCACCTCGGCCGCGACGCCGGGCACCTGTACGTGTTCCAGCGCACGCCTTCGTCGGTCGACGTGCGCGGAAACCGTCGCACCGATCCCGAATGGGCAGCCTCGCTCGAAACCGGGTGGCAGCGGAAACGGCGGGACAACTTCCTCGAGATCGTCAGCGGCGGACAGGTCGAGCAGGACCTGGTCGCCGACGGCTGGACCGGCAGCGCGCAGCTGCTCCGCAATCTCGTGCCGAGCACCGCGTACGCCGGGCTTTCCGCCGAGGAACGCGACGAGGTCGACGAGCTCGCGGACTTCCGGAAGATGAACGAACTGCGCGCCCGCGTGGACGAGCTGGTGTCCGACCCGGCGACCGCCGAACTGCTGAAACCCTGGTACCGCTACATGTGCAAGCGGCCCACCTTCAGCGACAACTACCTGCAGACGTTCAACCGCCCCAACGTGACCCTCGTGGACACCGCCGACCACGGCGGGGTCGAGCGGATCACCGAAAAGGCCGTGGTGGTCGGCGGGCAGGAGTACCAGGTGGACTGCATCATCTTCGCCACCGGGTTCTCGGTCGGCGCCTCGGACGTGTTCACCGGCAGGCTCCCGGTGCGCGGCCGGGACGGGGAGCTGCTGCTGGACCACTGGCAGGCGGGCCCGCGCACGCTGCACGGGTTCTACAGCCACGGATTCCCCAACCTGTTCCACCTCGGACCGGCACAGAACGCCAGCTCGGTGAACTTCGTGCACGTGCTGGACGAACAGGCGGTCCATGTGGCGCAGGTCGTGGCTGCGGCGAGGGCCCGGCAGGTGCACCGGGTGGAGCCGAGCGTGCAGGCCGAACGACGGTGGGCCGAGACGATCAGGGAGACCTCGCCGGACCGCCGCAGCTTCCAGGAGGAGTGCACGCCCGGCTACTACAACAACGAAGGGCGCCCACGTCCGCGCAGCCACTCCTTCGGCGGGGGTGCGGTGGCGTTCCACGAGCTGCTGCGGCAGTGGCGGGCGGACGGGATGGCCGAGGTGCTGCCGGAATGAGCGGCGCCCGGGTACGGCGCCTCGTCCCGCCGCAGCGGATGGCCGGTTCCAACGGGGTCGCGTTCGGCCCGGACGGACGGCTGCACGTCGCGGAGTACCTGGCAGGCCGGATCAGCGCGGTCGAGGTGGCCACCGGTGAGGTCGAGGTGGTGGTCGGCGAGGACGGGCCGGTGGCGGCGCCGGACGACCTCGCCTTCGGCCCGGACGGTTCGATGTACGTCACCGATCTGGTGCCCGGCCGGGTGTGGCGGCGTGCGCCGGACCTCGGCTGGACGCTGGTCACCGACCGGGTCGCGGTGCCGAACGGCATCGCGTTCGCGGGTGAGCGGCTGTTCGTCAACGAGATGCGGCCCGGCGGACGGTTGCTGGAGGTGTTCCCGGACGGTGGCGAACCGGTCGTGCTCGCCGACGGGCTCGCCATGGGCAATGCGATGCAGCTGGGCCCGGACGGCTTCCTCTACTACCCGCACATGCTGACCGGCCGGGTGTTCCGCGTTCCGCCGGGCGGGGGCACGCCGGAGCTCGTCGCGGACCGGGTGCCCGCACCGGTCGCGGTCCGGTTCGATCGCGGCGGGCTGCTGCTGGTGCTGTCGCACGGGGCCGGCGGAGTGGTGACCCGGATCGACCTGTTCGGCACGGGTGAGCGGACCGCGCAGCCGTGCGGGATCAGCGGGCTGGACAACGCGGCCTTCGACGCGGAGAACCGGATGTTCGTGTCCAGCTACGCGGCCGGCGGGATCGCCGAACTGAGTGCGGACGGCCGCACCAGGGAGCTCGTGCAGCCGGGATTCGCCGGCCCGTTCGGCGTTGCGCTCGACGATGCGGGCAAGGTGCACGCGGCCGATCACTACCGCATCACGTCCCCGTCCGATGGCCGGGTGTCCACAACGGACTTCCAGATCTTCAGCCACGGCATCGTTGCCGATGGCGAAGTCCTGCACGTGACGTCCCAATACGGTGAAGTGCGGACCTACCGTCCGGCGGACGGGCAGACGCGGGTGCGCGCGAAGGGACTGCACCGGCCGGTCGGGGTCGCGGTGCGGGAGGACGGCGCGCTGGTCGTCGCGGAGGCGGGAGCCGGGCGAGTGGTGGCGATCGACGGCATGGACGCGGTGACCGTGCTCGCGGAGGGCTTCACGGAGCCGGTGGACGTCGCGTTCGACGGGTCGCGATGCTACGTGAGCGACCAGGCGGCCGGTGCGGTACTGCGAATCGACGACGGAGAGCGACGCGGAGTGCCGGTGGTGACGGGGTTGGCCGCACCACAGGGGCTCGCCGTGCGCGACGGTGAGCTGATCGTGCTCGAAACCGGGCGCGGACGGCTGCTCGCGGCCGATCCGGGCACCGGGGAGACCCGGGTCGTCGTCGCGGACCTCGCGGTCGGCGGCGAGCGGGAGCCGCCCGCGTTGTTCACCCACGGGCTGCCGGGTGTGCCGCGCCGGTTTGCCGGGATCGCCGTGGGGCCGGATGGAACGTTGTACATTTCCGCAGACGGGGAAGGTTCCGTCGGGCGCGTCGAGGAGGATGCCGCGCCTGCCGGTGCGGCGGGAGAGTGAGGTGGCGGTCATGGCCGGCAAGACCGTGCGGGCGGACCGGGCGAGCGCGACCCGTGAAGCCATCCTCGTCACGGCGGAGCGGCTGTACGCCGAGCACGGGGTGCATGCGGTGTCGAACCGGCACATCAGCGACGCCGCAGGCCAGGGCAACAACACCGCGGTCGGCTACCACTTCGGCACCAAGACCGACCTCGTACGGGCCATCGTGCGCAAGCACTTCGAGCCGATGGAACGGCTGCGCGGCGAACTGCTGGCCGCGATCGTGGGATCGCGCGAGGTACGGGACTGGGTCGCCTGCATCGTGCGGCCCTGCACCGAGCACCTGGCCGAGCTGGGCAGCCCCACCTGGTACGGGCGGTTCATCGCGCAGGTCACGACCGATCCCGCGCTGCGGGAGATCATGGTCGAGGAGTCGATGACCTCGGATGTGCTGATCCGCGTCGTCGAGGGACTGAACCGGTGCCTGCCCGCGCTGCCGCCGGAGGTCCGCGCCGAACGCGGGGACATGTCCACGCAGCTGCTGATCCACCTGACCGCCGCGCGTGAGCGGGCCCTCGCCGAGGGCACCCCGACCCCCCGCGCCAGCTGGCGCGACGCGGCGGACGGCCTGATCGACGCGATCACCGCGATGTGGCTCGCCCCGGTCACCCCGGCGCACTGAGCCCCTTCGCAGGAACAGGTTTCCATTCCGGAAGTCGATCACGGCATGCGGACGGCTTGTCGAAATCAAGAACGTGTTCTAGTTTTGCAGCATGAGGACGGACCTGGGACTCGCCGGCGCGGTGGTGCTGGTGACCGGAGGCGTCCGCGGCGTGGGCCGGGGGATCAGCCGGGTGTTCGCCGCACACGGCGCGCGGGTGGTCGCCTGCGCGCGCCGCGAACCGGAAACACTGCCGGACGGTGTCGTCTTCCGGTCGTGCGACGTGCGGGACGCGGACCGGGTCGCGGAGCTGGCGCAGTGGACGGCCGGTGAGTTCGGACGGCTGGACGTGGTGGTCAACAACGCGGGCGGGAGCCCGTTCTCGCCCGCCGCGGAGGGTTCGCCGCGATTCCACGAGAAGGTCGTCGGGCTGAATCTGCTGGCCCCGCTGCTGGTGGCCCAGCAGGCGAATGCACTGATGCAAGGCCAGGACGGCGGCGGGTCGATCGTGATGATTTCGAGCGTCAGCGGCACCAGGGCGTCGCCGGGGACGGCGGCGTACGGAGCGGCGAAGGCCGGGCTCGACAACCTCACCGCCAGTCTGGCGGTGGAGTGGGCGCCCAAGGTCCGGGTGAACGCGCTGGATGTCGGGATGGTGCGTACCGAGCAGGCGGAGCTGCACTACGGCAGTACCGCCGGGGTCGAGGCGGTGGGGAAGACCGTGCCGCTGGGCAGGCTGGCCGAACCGGAGGAAGTCGGGCAGTGCGCGGCTTTCCTCGCCTCGGGGCTGGCTTCCTACGTCTCGGGTGCGACCTTGCGGGTGCACGGCGGTGGCGAGGTGCCCGCGTTTCTGTCGGCGGCGGATGTACATCGGGAGGGTTCGTGAGCGGGTTGTGCCAAGACCGTGTGGTCATCGTGACCGGCGCGGGGCGCGGGATCGGGCGGGCGCACGCGCTGGCCTTCGCCGCCGAGGGCGCGCGGGTGGTGGTCAACGACGTCGGGGTCGCGCTGGACGGTTCGGCGACCGGCGAAGGTCCTGCCGACCGGGTGGCGGCGGAAATCGGGGCGCTGGGCGGGAAAGCGGTCGCGAACACCGACGACGTGGCCGATTTCGCCGGCGCGGCGAACCTGGTGCAGACGGCGCTCGACAGCTTCGGCGGACTGGACGTGCTGGTCAGCAACGCGGGGTTCGTCCGCGACCGGATGCTGGTGAACCTCGGCGAGGACGAGTGGGACGCGGTGGTCCGGGTGCACCTCAAAGGCCATTTCGCGCCGTTGCGCCATGCCGCGCAGTACTGGCGGGCCGAGGCGAAGGCCGGGCGGACGCGCGACGCGCGTGTGGTCAACACGAGTTCCGGTGCCGGGCTGCTCGGCAGCGTCGGCCAGGCCAACTACTCCGCGGCGAAGGCGGGGATCGCCGGGCTGACCGTGGTCGCGGCGGCCGAACTGGGCCGGTACGGGGTGACGGTGAACGCGATCGCGCCGTCCGCGCGGACGCGGATGACCGAGGAGGTGTTCGCCGGCACCATGGCCCGTCCGGACGACGGATTCGACGCGATGGCACCGGAAAACGTCTCGCCGCTCGTGGTGTGGCTGGGCAGCGGCGAATCCGCCGGCGTGACCGGGCGGGTGTTCGAGGTCGAGGGCGGGAAGGTGTCGCTCGCACAAGCCTGGCGGCACGGGCCCGCGGTGGACAAGGGCGATCGCTGGGAGGCCGCCGAGCTGGGGCCGGTGCTGGAGAAACTCCTCGCCGAGGCGCCGGAACCCGAACCCGTGTACGGGGCGAGCTGATGGGCGTCGAGGTGAGGCGCGACGGGCACGTGGAGCTCGTCACCGTGGATTTCCCGCCGGTGAACGCACTGCCGGTGCAGGGCTGGTTCGAGCTGGCCACCGCGATCACCCGCGCCGGGCAGGACCCGGGCGTGCACGTGGTGGTACTCCGCGCGGAAGGCCGTGGCTTCAACGCCGGCGTGGACATCAAGGAAATCCAGCGCAGCGCGGATTTCCAGGCGATCGTCGGGGCGAACCGGGGCTGCTACGCGGCATTCGGCGCGGTCTACGACTGCGCGGTACCGGTGGTCGCGGCAGTGCACGGGTTCTGCCTCGGCGGCGGGATCGGCCTGGCCGGCAACGCGGATGTGGTGCTGGCCTCCGACGACGCGACCTTCGGCGTCCCGGAAGTCGAACGGGGCGCACTGGGCGCGGCGACGCATCTGGCCAGGCTGGTGCCGCAGCACCTGATGCGCACGCTGTATTTCACCGCGCGGACGATCACCGCGGCGGAACTGCACACGCACGGTTCGGTCTACCAGGTCGTGCCACGCGAAGAGCTCGACGATGCGGCGCTCGCGGTGGCGCGGGACATCGCGGCGAAGGACCCGCGGGTGATCCGGGCGGCGAAAGAGGCGCTGAACGGCATCGACCCGCAGCAGGTGCACCGCAGTTACCGGTTCGAGCAGGGCTTCACCTTCGAGCTGAACCTGCTCGGCGCGTCCGACGAAGCCCGGGAGGAGTTCCTGCATGGCCGATAAGCTGATGACCGTGGACGAGATGGCCGCCGAGGTCCGCGACGGGATGACCGTCGGGATCGGCGGCTGGGGTTCGCGGCGCAAGCCGATGGCGCTCGTGCGGGCGTTGCTGCGCACGCCGGTGAAAGACCTCACGGTCGTGTCGTACGGCGGTCCGGACGTCGGATTGCTGTGCGCGGCGGGAAAAGTCTCGCGGGTGGTGTTCGGTTTCGTGACGCTGGATTCGGTGCCGTTCGACCCGTGGTTCGGGCGGGCCAGGGAAACCGGGGCGATCACCGTGACCGAATACGACGAGGGCATGTTCGGCTCGGCACTGTCCGCGGCCGCGCAACGGCTGCCGTTCCTGCCGACGCGGGCCGGGCTCGGCTCGTCGGTGATGCGGGAGAATCCCGGGCTGCGCACGGTCCGTTCTCCTTACCCCGACGGCGAAGAACTGGTCGCGGTACCGGCGCAGGAGCTCGACGTGGCGCTGGTGCACCTCAACCGCGCCGACATCCGCGGCAACGCCCAGTACCTCGGCCCGGACCCGTATTTCGACGATCTCTTCTGCCTGGCCGCGAAAAAGCGATTCGTGTCGGTGGAAAAAGTGGTCGGCACCGCCGAGCTGACCGCGGCCGGGCCGGTGCAGTCGCTGCTGCTCAACCGCGGCAGCGTGGACGGTGTGGCGGAGGCCGCCCGTGGTGCGCACTTCACCACCGCGGTGCCGGATTACGGGCGCGACGAACGGTTCCAGCGGCACTACGCGGCCTGCGCCAAGGACCCGGACGCATGGCCGGGATTCGTGGACCGGTTCCTCTCCGGCGGTGAACGCGCTTATCTGTCCGAAGTGGACAAATTCGAGGCGGAGGCGGCCTGATGTTTCTGTCGAGGTGTTCGGGACGAGCGGGGCCACCCCCGGAAGGCAGGGCCGGATGAACGCGAGCAGGGCCGAGGTCGCGGTGGTGGCGGTGGCCGAGTTGTTCCGCGGCGACGGGGAGATCGTGGCCAGTCCGATGGGGCTGATCCCGTCGCTCGGCGCGCGGCTGGCGCGGCTGAGTTTCGAACCGGATCTGCTGTTGTCCGACGGCGAGGCGTACCTGCTCGACGCCGAGGGCACGGTGGAAGGGTGGCAGCCGTTCCGCAAGATGCTGGACACCGTCGTGCCGCACGGACGGCGGCACGTGGTGATGGGCGCGAACCAGATCGACCGGTACGGCAACCAGAACATTTCTGCGATCGGTGCCCACGCGCAGCCGGTCAAGCAGCTGCTGGGCGTGCGCGGCGCACCGGGCAACACCGCCAACCACCGCACCAGCTACTGGGTGCCCCGGCACAGCAAGCGGGTGTTCGTCGAGGCGGTGGACGTCGTCTCCGGCGTCGGCTACGACAACGCGGCGAAGGCCGGGTTGCGGTTCCACGACGTGCACCGCGTGGTGACGAACCTGGGTGTGTTCGACTTCGCCGCACCGGAGCACCGGATGCACGCAGTGTCGCTGCACCCCGGCGTCACCCCGGCGGAGGTGGCGGACGCGACGTCGTTCGAGATCGACCTTGCCGGGGCGGGCACCACGCGGGAGCCGTCCGAGCAGGAGCTGCGGCTGATCCGTACCGTGCTCGACCCGAAAGGGCTGCGCGAGAAGGAAGTGCCGGCGTGACCCTGTCCACCGCGTTGACCCGGCTGGTCGGCATCGACCATCCGGTGGTGCAGACGGGGATGGGCTGGGTCGCCGGTCCGCGGCTGGTCTCGGCGACCGCGGAGGCCGGCGGACTGGGCATTCTCGCCTCGGCCACGATGACCTTCGCCGAACTGGCGGCGGCGATCGCGGAGGTCAAGGAGCGCACCGGCCGTCCGTTCGGGGTGAACCTGCGCGCCGACGCCGCGGACGCACCGGACCGGGTGGACCTGCTGATCAAGGAAGGGGTGCGGGTCGCGTCGTTCGCGCTCGCCCCGCGCAAGGAGATGATCGCCAAACTGCGTGACCACGGGGTGGTCGTGATCCCGTCGGTCGGCGCGGCCCGGCACGCGGAGAAGGTCGCGGCATGGGGTGCGGACGCGGTGATCGTGCAAGGCGGCGAAGGCGGCGGCCACACCGGCGGTGTCGCCACCACGCTGCTGCTGCCGTCGGTGCTCGACGCGGTGGACATCCCGGTGGTCGCCGCCGGCGGCTTCTACGACGGACGCGGCCTCGCCGCCGCACTCGCCTACGGCGCGGCCGGAGTCGCGATGGGCACCCGGTTCCTGCTCAGCAAGGAGAGCACCGTCCCGGACGAGGTGAAGCAGCTCTACCTGACCCACGAGCTGACCGGCACCGTGGTGACCCACCGGGTGGACGGCCTGCCGCACCGGGTCCTGCGCACCGGTCTCGTCGACCGGCTCGAATCGGCGGGACGTGCCCGCGGCCTGCTCGCAGCGGCCCGCAACGCGGCCCGGTTCCGCCGGATCACCGGGCTGTCGCTGTCCTCGCTGCTGCGCGAGGGCTGGGCGATGAAGCATCGCAACGGGTTGAGCTGGAGCCAGGTCGTGATGGCCGCGAACACCCCGATGCTGCTGCGCGCCGGGCTGGTCGAGGGCCGCACCGACGCGGGGGTGCTCGCGTCCGGGCAGGTCGTCGGCCTGATCCGCGAGCTACCCGGCGTGCCGGAGATCGTGCGGAGTACCGTTGACGAGGCAACGGAAATCCTGCGTCGACTGGGTGCGGACGGAGAAGGACGATCGTGGAGCTGAAGGTCGGGTACAAGGCATCGGCGGAGCAGTTCGGACCGCGCGAGCTGGTGGAGTTCGCGGTGCGGGCGGAGCAGCTGGGGCTGGACTCGGTGTGGGTGTCGGACCACTTCCTGCCGTGGCGGCACGAGGGCGGGCACGCGCCGTGGGCGCTGGCCTGGATGCCCGCGGTCGCCGAGCGGACCAGCCGGGTGCTGATCGGCACCAGTGTGCTCACGCCCACCTTCCGGTACAACCCGGCGGTGATCGCGCAGGCGTTCGCGACCATGGCGCTGCTGTCGGGTGACCGCGTGGTCCTCGGCGTGGGCACCGGCGAGGCGCTGAACGAGATCGCGGTGTCCGGCCGGGAGTGGCCGGAGTTCAAGGAACGCTTCGGCCGGCTGCGCGAGTCGATCCGGCTCATGCGCGAGCTGTGGACGAAGGACGCCGTCGACTTCGAGGGTGACTACTACCAGCTGGTCAACGCGCGGATCTACGACCGGCCGGAGCGTCCGGTGCCGGTGTACGTCGCGGCGGGCGGCCCGGTGGTGGCGAAGTACGCGGGCCGGGCAGGCGACGGGATGATCTGCACCTCGGGCAAGGGCATGGAGCTCTACACCGACAAGCTGATGCCGGCCATGGCCGAGGGTGCGGCCGCCGCGGAGCGCGACGCGGCCGGGGTGGACCGGACGATCGAGATCAAGATGTCCTACGACCGCGACGCCGGCCGGGCACTGGAGAACACCCGTTTCTGGGCGCCGTTGTCGCTGACCGCGGAGCAGAAGCACACCGTCTCCTCGGCCGAGGAGATGGAGCGCCTCGCCGACGAACTGCCGCTGGAGCAGGTGGCGAAGCGCTGGATCGTGGCCTCCGACCCGGACGAGGCGGTGGCGCAGATCAAGCCCTACCTCGACGCGGGCCTGAACCACCTGGTCTTCCACGGCCCCGGCCACGACCAGGAGCGCTACCTGACCCAGTTCGCCGAGGACGTACTGCCGAAGCTGCGCGCGCTCGGCTGAGCGGGTGTGGCGGAACCCGGTGGCCGGGGGAGCGGGTGGTCCGCTTCACGGGCTGGGGCACTGACATACTTCGAAGGCTAACAGTTAGACCCTTGATAGTTAAGGATCTAACTGTTAGCCTTCTTTCATGGCTTCCGCGGAACTCACCGGCACCCTCGAACTGATGCGCTGGGTGGTCTGGGCACAGCGCAAATCCGGCGAGGACCGGATGCGCGAGCGTGCGCTGAGCATCGAACAGGCCTTCGTGCTCGGCTACCTGGCCCGGAATCCCGGTGCGATCCAGCGCGATATCGCGCAGGTGACGCGGACGAGCGCGGCGAGCGTGTCGAGCCTGCTGCAGGGACTCGAACGGCGTGGTCTCGTCGAACGGCGCACCGAGGGTGGCAACGAGCGCAGCAAGCGGGTTCATCCGACACCGGCCGCGGCCGAGCTGATCGACGGGTTCGACACCGCGATGACGGACGTCGAGACGACCATCCTGGCCCCGCTGGAGGAATCCGAGCGGGCCACTCTGCACGCCCTGCTGCGGAAGATCACCGCGGAGCTGCCGCAACCGACCCGGCAGTAAACCGGGCCACACCCCCTTACCGACCGTGCCGGCGTCCGCCGGTGCGTGGTCGAACCTGCCCGGAAAAAGGAGCTGCCATGACCACTCCGGTCACGATCATCGGCGCTGGGCTCGGCGGGCTCACGCTCGCCCGCGTCCTGCACGTGCACGGCGTGCCGGTCACGGTCCACGAGGCGGAAGCGTCGCCGGAGGCCCGTGCGCAGGGCGGAATGCTCGACATCCACGACTACAACGGGCAACTCGCCCTCGATGCGGCCGGCCTGACCGGCGAGTTCGGCCGCATCGTGCTGGACGGCCGCCAGGCAATGCGGGTCCTCGGCGAGGACGGCACCGTGCTGCTCGACCTGCCCGACGACGGTACCGGCGGCCGTCCCGAGGCACAGCGCGGGGAACTGCGGCGGCTGCTGCTCGACTCGCTCCCGGCCGGCACCGTCCACTGGGGACACCGGGTCGCCGGCGTCCGTGCGCTCGGCGGGGGACGGCACGAGGTGACCTTCGCCGAGGGCAGCAGCGTCACGACGAGCTTGCTGGTCGGTGCGGACGGCGCGTGGTCGAAGGTCCGGCCGGCGCTGTCCGATGCGCTGCCCGGATACGTCGGCACGGCCTTCGTCGAGACCTACCTGTACGACGCCGACACCCGGCATCCGGACGCTGCGCAGGCGGTCGGCGGCGGCACGATGGCGGCGCCCGCGAGCAGCCGGGGCAGAGGGATCCAGGCCCACCGCGAACGCGGCGGCACCTTGCACGCGTACGTGACCTTCACCGAATCGCTGGAGTGGTTCGCGGACATCGATTTCACCGAGAGGGCCGCGGCCACCACGCGGATCGCGGCAGAGTTCCCCGGCTGGGCCCCGGAACTGACCGCACTGATCGTGGAAAGCGACACCACGCCGGTCCTGCGGCCGCACTACGCGCTGCCGATCGGGCACCGCTGGGAGAGAGTGCCGGGCGTGACGCTGCTCGGCGACGCCGCACACCTCGCGGCCCCGGACGGCGAAGGCGCCAACTGGGCCATGTACGACGGCGCGGAACTCGGCAAGGCGATCGCCGCGCGCCCCGGCGACGCCGAAGCCGCGCTCACCGAATACGAGCAGGCCATGTTCTCGCGCAGCGCCAAGGCCGCTGCGGAGAGCGCCGAACTGGCCACGGCACTCGCGGACGGCAACCCGGCACAGACCCTGATCGAGCTGTTCAGCGGATTCCGGCAGCGAGCAGACCCGGCATGAACGGAGACGCCCGGATTCTCGTCCACGGCGCACAGCACGGTGGCTGATACCGGCGCAGAACGCTCGGACCGCTGCCCGCGTCGGGCCACGAGGTGCCCGCGATGCCGCGCACCGGCCTCGGCGAACGGACTCATTGCCGGCCGGGGAGGTAAAACCGGGCGTCCGTCCCGGGTGGACGATTCGGGCGGCCGGCGGTATTCCGAGCCGAGCGGAGCGGGCATGACCCGATGACCGGGGCACCCGGGGAGCTGGTCGCCCTGCCGGGCCACGGGTGCACCGAAGCGCAACCGGTCAGAGACGTTCGATGATGGTGACGTTGGCGGTGCCGCCGCCTTCGCACATCGTCTGGAGGCCGTAGCGGCCGCCTCGGCGTTCGAGTTCGTGCAGCAGGGTGGCGAGCAGTTTCGTGCCGGTCGCGCCGATCGGGTGGCCCAGTGCGATGCCGCCGCCGTTCACGTTGACGCGGTCGGGGGCGGCGCCGGTTTCGTCCAGCCAGGCCAGTACGACGCTGGCGAACGCCTCGTTGACCTCGAACAGGTCGATGTCGTCGATGGCCAGTCCGGTCCTGCGCAATGCGTGCGCGGTGGCCGGGATCGGGCCGGTCAGCATCCACACCGGGTCCGCGGCGCGCACCGACAGGTGGTGGATGCGGGCACGCGGGGTCAGCCGGTGCTCCCGGACGAAGCTCTCGGACGCGAGCAGTGCGGCGCTGGCCCCGTCGGAGATCTGGCTGGCCACTGCCGCGGTGAGGCGGGAGCCGTCGGCCAGCGGTTTCAGTCCGCGCATCCGTTCCAAGCTGGTGTCGCGGCGGGGACCCTCGTCCCGGCTCAGCTCGTCGACCGGGACGGTTTCGGCGTCGAACCGGCCGGAGTCGATGGCGGCGACGGCACGCTGGTGACTGCGCAGCGCGTACTCCTCCATCGCCGGGCGTGTGATGTCCCAGTGCGCGGCGATCATGTCCGCGCTGTGGAACTGCGAGATCTCGGTGCTGCCGTAGCGGTCCTGCCAGCCTTTCGAGCCGGAGAACGGATCGTCGAAGCCGTACTCGCGCCCGGCGAGCATGGCGGCGCTGATCGGGATCCGGCTCATGTTCTGCACCCCGCCCGCCACGACCAGGTCCTGCGTGCCGGACAGCACCGCCTGCGCGGCGAAGTGCACGGCCTGCTGGCTGGACCCGCACTGCCGGTCGACGGTCACTCCGGGGACGTGGTCGGGCAGGCCGGCGGCGAGCCACGCGGTGCGCGCGATGTTGCCTGCTTGCGGGCCGAGGGTGTCGGTGCAGCCGAGGATCACGTCGTCCACCAGGCCGGGGTCGACGCCGGTGCGGGTGAGCAGCGCCCGCAGGACGTGCGCGCCGAGGTCCGCGGAATGCCGGCCGGACAGCGCACCGCCCCGCCTGCCCACCGGCGTGCGCACGGCGTCGAGGAGAAAGGCTTCGGGCACAAGGACTCCTAGGGGTGCTGGCTGGAGACGGACACGACCTCACCGGTCAGGTAGCTCGCGTAATCGCTGGCGAGGAAGACCATCACGTTGGCCACCTCCCACGGCTGCGCGGCGCGGCCGAACGCCTCCCGCTGTTCGAGTTCGTGCAGCAGCTGCTCGCTGGTGACCTTCGCGAGGAACGGGTGCATCGCGAGGCTGGGCGCGACCGCGTTGACCCGCACGTGGTGGTCGGCGGCGTCGAGCGCCGAACACCGGGTCAGCGCCATCACCCCTGCCTTCGCCGCCGCGTAGTGCGCCTGACCGGCCTGCGCACGCCAGCCGACCACCGAGGCGTTGTTGACGATCGCCCCGCCACCGCCCTGCGCAACGAACTGCCGGAGCGCGGCACGGGTGCAGCGGAAGGTACCGGTGAGCGTGATGTCGAGGACGCGGGACCATTCGTCGTCGGTCATGTCGAGCACGGAGGCGGTACCGCCGAGACCGGCGTTGTTGATCAGCACGTCGATCCGGCCGAACTGCTCCACCGCGCCGTCGATGAGCGCCTGGACCTGTTCCTCGCGCGTGACGTCGCAGGGCAGGGCGTGCACCTTGCCCGTCTCGGCGAGTTCGGCCGCCTTTTCCGCAAGGCGCCGTTCGTGCCAGTCGCTGACGACCACCTCCGCACCCTCTTCGAGACAGCGTTTCGCCACCGCGGAGCCGATTCCGGTGCCCGCGGCCGCGGTGACCACGACGACCTTGCCTGCCAGCAGGTCGTGCCCTGGCGGGTAGCCGGGAATCGGACGCTGCGAGATCATCCGCGTGCCTCCTTCGGCAGGCCGAGCACGCGCTCGGCGATGATGGTGCGTTCGATTTCGTCCGAGCCGCCGTAGATGGTGTCAGCGCGGGTGAACAGGAACAGCCGCTGCCACTCGTCCAGATCACCGTCGTGGACGAGCGAGCGGGCACCACGGGCCCGCATTGCGAGTTCCCCGAGCCCGCGGTGCCACTGTGCCCACAGGAGCTTGCCGACGGCGACCTCCGGGCCGGCCGGGCCGCCCAGCGTGCGCAGGGCGTGCGCGCGCAGCACCCGCAGCCCGATCCGGGCGCGCGCGAGGTCGGCGCGCAGCAGCGGATCGTCCCAGGTCCCGGTGCGCTGTGCCTCGGCGATGACGGCGTCGAGTTCCCGGCGGAAGCCGATCTGCTGGCCGAGCGTGGACACGCCGCGCTCGAAGCCGAGTGTGGCCATGGCGATCCGCCAGCCGTCGCCGGGCTCGCCGACGATCCGGTCCGCGCCGGTGCGGGCGTTGTCGAAGAAGACCTCGTTGAACTCGCCGGTGCCGGTCAGCTGCCGGATCGGGCGCACCGTGACGCCCTGCTGGCGCAGCGGCACCAGCAGGTAGGACAGCCCGTGGTGGCGCTGCGAGCCGGGTTCGGTGCGCGCCAGCACGAAGCACCAGTCCGCCACGTGCGCCAGCGACGTCCAGACCTTCTGCCCGTTGAGCACCCACTGGCCGCCCTCGCGCGCGGCCGACGTGGACACCGCGGCCAGGTCCGAGCCCGCGTCGGGTTCGGAGTAGCCCTGGCACCACAGCTCCTCGACCGCGGCGATCTTCGGCAGGAAGCGGGCCTGCTGTTCCGGCGTGCCGAATGCGATCAGTGTCGGCCCGAGCAGCTGCTCACCGATGTGGTTCACCCGCGCCGGTGCCCCGGACGCGGCGTACTCCTCGTGGAAGGCGACCTGCTCGGCCAGCGACAGCCCGCGCCCGCCGAACTCCACCGGCCAGCCGGTGCAGGTCCACCCGGCGGCGGCCAGATGCCGTTCCCAGTCCACCCGCAGCTCGAACTCCTCGTGCTCGCGCCCCGGCCCGCCCAGACCGCGCAGCCGGGCGAACTCGCCGGTCAGATTGTCCGCCAGCCAGGCGGCGACGCCGCGGCGGAATCGCCGCAGATCGGGACCGTCGTGCGCCACTGGCTCTCCTCTCAACCGGCTCGGGTGCGCTAGCATAATAAGAACACGTTCTAGTTCCACGGTCCAGCGGAGGGTGCGATGAAGCCGGCCACGATTCCCGCCGTCCTACGTGCTGCGGCAGTGAAGTTCGGCGATTCCGAAGCGCTGGCCGATGGCCCGCTCCGGCTGGGCTTCGGACAGCTTCTGGAACGTGTTCAGCTGGTCGCCCGTGCGTTCGCGGCGAGCGGGGTGCGCCCCGGCGACCGGGTTGCGGTGGTCCTGCCGAACACTGCCGCCTGGGTGCTCTCCGCGCTGGGCGCGCTCTACACCGGTGCGGTGCTGGTCCCGGTGAACACGCGGTTCACCGGCGCGGAGACCGTCGACCTGCTGGTGCGCAGCCGGGCCAGCGCACTGGTGGTCGCCGCCGATTTCCTGGGCACCGACCGCTACGCGGCGATCCGCGCGACCGGGACCGAGCTGCCGGAGTTGACCACGGTCGTGCGCGTCCCGCTCGAACAGCCGCACACCCCGGTGCCGGGCACGCTCGGGTGGGACGAGTTCCTGGCCCGCGGCGACGGTGTTCCCGTCGCGGAAGTGGAGGCGCGAGCGGACGCAGTGCGGCCGGACGACGTGAGCGACATCCTGTTCACCTCGGGCACGACCGGCCGTTCGAAAGGCGTGCTGTCCGCGCATCGCCAGGTGGTCGAGGTGGCCGAGGCGTGGGCCGGCTGCGGCCGGGTGCGTGCTGCGGACCGCTATCTGGTGGTCAACCCGTTCTTCCACAGCTTCGGCTACAAGGCCGGGATCGTGGTCTGCCTGCTGACCGGCGCGGCCATCGTGCCGCAGGCGGTGTTCACCGCGGCGGACACGCTGGAGGTGATCGAGCGCGAACGGATCTCCGTGCTGCCCGGCGCGCCGACGATCTTCCAGTCCCTGCTCCCGGAGCGGGCCGGCCGGGATCTGTCGTCGCTGCGCCTGGCGGTGACCGGGGCCGCGTCGGTTCCGGCGTCGCTGGTCCGGCGGATGCGCGCGGAGCTCGGGTTCGAGACCGTGCTGACCGCCTATGGCCTGACCGAAGCGGTGGTGGTGACGATGTGCCGCCCCGGCGACGACGCCGGACTGGTCGCCGCGACCTCGGGACGGGCGACGGCCGGGTTCGAGGTCGCGCTGCGCGCGCCGGCGGGCGAGGTGGTGGTGCGCGGGCCGAACGTGATGCTCGGATACCTCGACGATCCGGAGGCGACCGCGCAGGCCGTGGACGGCGAGGGCTGGCTGCGCACCGGCGACGTCGGGGTGCTCGACGAGGCGGGGAACCTGGCGATCACCGGCCGGGTCAAGGACATGTACATCTGCGGCGGGTTCAACGTCTACCCGGCCGAGATCGAGCACGCGCTGGCCGAACTGGCCGGAGTGCGCGACGTGGCGGTGATCGGCGTGGCCGACGAACGTCTCGGCGAGGTCGGCAAGGCGTTCGTGGTGCGCTCGGGCGGGCTGAGCGCGGAGGCGGTGCTCGGTTTCTGCCGGGGCAGGCTGGCCAACTACAAGGTCCCGCGGTCGGTGGAATTCGTGGCAGAACTGCCGCGCAACGCTTCCGGCAAGGTGCTGAAAAGGCTGCTGAGTAAGGAGAAGGCATGAGTGAACCGGTGGTCCGCTACGAGCGCCGCGGGCCGGTCGCGCTGGTGACGATGAACCGGCCGGAGTACCGCAACGCGCAGAACTCGGCGATGACCTACGCGCTGGACGACGCTTTCGGCCGTGCGGTCGATGACGCGGAGGTGAAGGTGATCGTGCTCGCCGGCGAGGGGAAGCATTTCTCCGCCGGACACGACATCGGCTCGCCGGGACGGGACGCGGACACCGGCTTCGAACGCCGCGCGGTGATGTGGTGGGAGCACACCGACCGGGCAGGCGGCGACCGGCGGTTCGCCCGTGAGTCCGAAGTGTACTTGGGGATGTGCCGCCGGTGGCGGGAGATCCCGAAACCGGTGATCGCCTCGGTGCAGGGCGCGTGCATCGCGGGTGGGCTGATGCTCGCCTGGGTGTGCGATCTGATCGTCGCGAGCGACGACGCGTTCTTCGCCGATCCGGTGGTGCGGATGGGGATCCCGGGGGTGGAGTACTTCGCGCATCCGTGGGAGCTCGGGCCGCGTGCGGCGAAGGAGGTGCTGTTCACCGGGGAACGGTTCTCCGCGCAGCAAGCAAAGGAATGGGGCATGGTCAGCCGGATCGTGCCACGGGCCGAGCTGGCGGACCGGGTGCAGGAGCTGGCCGGGAAGATCGCCGGCATGCCGCAGTTCGGTCTCGCGTTGGCGAAGAAGGCGGTGAACCAGGCCGAAGACCTGATGGGCCTGCGGTCCGGAATGGACTCGGTGTTCGGGCTGCACCACTTCGCGCATGCGCACAACGCGGAGACCTCGGAGGACGCACTCGGCGGGCAGTCCGCGCGGTCGATGCGGGACGCGAACGAGGGGGCCTGATGGATCTCGACATCGACGCGGAGTCCGCGGCCTTCCGCGACGAGGCCAGGGACTGGCTGGCCGAGCACGTTCCGCGGTCGCCGTTGCCGTCGATGGACACCGCGGAAGGATTCGCCCGGCACCGCGAGTGGGAGGCGCAGCTCGCCGAGGCGCGGTGGTCGGTGGTGTCCTGGCCCCGGGAGTACCACGGACGGGCTTGCACACCGTTGCAGTGGCTGCTGTTCGAGGAGGAGTACTACGCAGCGGGTGCACCGGGCCGGGTCGGGCAGAACGGCATTTTCATGCTGGCACCCACGTTGTTCGCGCACGGTACGCCGGAGCAGCGGGACCGGATCCTGCCCTCGATGGCGACCGGTGCACAGGTGTGGGCGCAGGCGTGGTCCGAACCCGAAGCAGGCAGCGACATCGCGGCATTGCGCAGCAGTGCGGTACGTACCGACGGCGGCTGGCTGCTGTCCGGGCAGAAGACCTGGAGTTCACGCGCCGCGTTCGCGGACCGTGCGTTCGGCCTGTTCCGTACCGACCCCGATGCGGGACGGCACCGCGGCCTGACCTACTTCATGCTCGACCTTCGTGCCGAAGGCGTGACCGTGCGGCCCATTCCGCAGCTCGACGGCGAGCCGGGTTTCGCGGAGATCTTCCTGGACAAGGTGTTCGTGCCCGACGACGACGTACTGGGGGAACCGGGGCAGGGCTGGCGGGTGGCGATGACCACCGCGAACAACGAGCGGGGACTGTCACTGCGCAGCCCCGGCCGGTTCGTCGCGGCGGCCGGCAGGCTGGCCGAGCTGTGGCGAGAGCAGGGCCGTCCGGCCTCGGTGGCGGATCGGGTCGCGGACGCGTGGATCGGCGCGCGGGCTTACCAGCTCTACACGTTCGGCACCGCCAGCCGGCTCGCCGAAGGCGCGGAGCTGGGACCGGAGTCGAGCGTGAACAAGCTGTTCTGGTCCCAAGTGGACGTCGCGCTGCACGAGACCGCGCTCGATCTGCTCGGCCCGGCCGGGGAAACGGACGAGTCCTGGGTGGACGGTTACCTGTTCTCCCTGGCCGGCCCGATCTACGGCGGCACCGACCAGATCCAGCGCAACACGATCGCCGAACGGCTGCTGGGACTGCCGAGGGAGGCACGCCGGTGAAGTTCACGATTTCCCCGGAACAACGCCAGTTCGCCGGGTCGGTGCAGGATCTGCTGTCCGGCGCGGATCCGGCGGGCGCGGCACGGGCGTGGGCGCGAGGAAGGTCCGGACCCGGCCGGAAACTCCTGCGCGGCCTGGCCGATCTCGGCGTTCCCGCGCTGCTCGTGGACGAACGCCACGGCGGCCTCGGCGGTGACCCGGTGGACCTGGTGGTGGCGTTCGAGGTGATCGGCTACCACGCGGTGCCGGGGCCGGTGGTCGAATCGGCCGCGGTCGCACCGGTCGCGCTGACCGGCGGCGCCGCACGGCGGTGGCTGCCCGCGGTGGCTGCGGGGGAGTCGTTCGCGACCGTGCTGGCCGGGCCGGAGGTACCGCTGGCGCTGGACGCGGACGTCGCGGACTTCGTCCTCGACCTGCGGGCCGGGACCGTCGGCGAAGTCCGGATCGCGCACCGGGTGCGGTCGATCGATCCGGCACGTCGGCTGTTCCGGCTGGCTCCCGGGGAATCCTCTCCGGTGGACGAGGGCGGCCGGGCGTTCGAGACCGGCGCGCTCGCGGTCTGTGCCCAGCTGCTCGGCGCCGGGCAGTGGCTGCTGGACACGGCCGTCGGGTATGCCAAGCAACGCAGCCAATACGGCCGGCTCATCGGCGAATACCAAGCAATCAAGCACCTGCTCGCAGATGTCGCGACGCAGCTCGAACTCGCCCGCCCGCTGGTGCACGGCGCGGCGGTGGCGGCCGCCGGAGGAGATCCGCTGCTCCCGCGGGAGGTCTCGGCGGCGAAGGTGTTCGCGGGTCAAGCGGCGTATCTGGCGGCGCGGACTGCGCTGCAGGTGCACGGCGCGATCGGCTACACCGAGGAACACGACCTCGGCCTTCGGCTGACGAAGGTGCGTGCGCTGCTCGGCGCGTGGGGCAGCGCGTCGTTCCACCGGGCACGGGTCCGGCGCGCGGTGGCGGGTGCGGCATGAATTTCGATCCGATGTGGACCGACGAAGCGCGGGCGTTGCGGGATTCCGTGCGCACGTTGCTGGATCGCCGGTCCGCGGTGCGATCCGCGATGGACTCGCCGCTCGGCTACGACGAGACACTCTGGTCCACACTGTGCGAGCAGATCGGCGTGGCCGCACTCGCCATCCCCGAGGAACACGGCGGCGTGGGCGCGAGCCTCGCCGAGGCGTGCGTCGTGCTGGAGGAACTGGGCCGGACCCTGACCCCGGCGCCGATGCTCGGCTCGGCTGTCCTCTGTGGACAGGCGCTGCTGCTCGCCGGTACGGAGGCCGCCCACCGGCTGCTGCCGGGAATCGCCGCCGGCAGCACGCTCGCCGCACTCGCCGTGTCCGGTCCGGACGGTCACTGGGAACCGGCCTGCACCGAGACCGGCGGCCGGCTCGACGGCCGGGCGGACTACGTCCTGGACGGCGCCCTCGCGCAGGTCCTGCTGGTGGTGGCACAGACCGCGAGCGGCCCCGGTCTGTTCGAGGTCTCCCCGGAAGACGTGCAGCGGCAGCAGAGCGCCGGCCTCGACCCGACCCGGCGGCTCGCCTCGGCCCGGTTCTCCGCCGCACCCGCCCGGCGACTGGACAACGGGCAGTTCCCGCAGGCGCGGTTGCGGGATCTGGCGGTCGTCGCCTTGGCCGCGGAACAGGTCGGTGCGGCGGCGATGGCACTGGAACTGACCGTCGGGTACACGAAGCAGCGGCGTCAGTTCGGCCGCCCGATCGGCGGGTTCCAGGCCCTGCAGCACCGGATGGCGGACGTGCACGTGCAGGTCGAAGCGGCCCGTTCGGTGCTGTGTGCCGCGGTCGTCGCGGCGCTGGAGGACGACGACCTCGCCGCCGCCGCGGCGACCGCCAAGGTGGTGTGCTCGGCGGCGTTCCGGCAGGCCGCAGCGGAGATGATCCAGCTCCACGGCGGGATCGCGATCACCTGGGAGCACGACGCACACCTGTATTTCAAACGCGCGCACGGCAGTGCGGTGCTGTTCGGCGAGCCGGAACGGTACCTGCCCGCGGTGTTCGGCGACGTTGCTCCGAGCGGGTGATCGCGGTGCTTCGGACAGACCACCGGCAGGGTGCCCGCTAAGGTCGCCCGGGTGGGGAGCGGGCCAGCGGATGCACCGGAGCGCCGGGCTGCCCGCGGGCCGGCGTGCGGCGGGTGACCGTCGCCCGCGGGGCCAATGAGCGGGAACTCGACCGGGTGCTCGCCGGGTACGCGGTGCGTGTCCGGGCGGTGGTGATCCTGCCGTGCGCGGTCCTCGGCGTCCTCGTGACCCTGCACTGGTCTACCGCGGTGCCGGCCGCGATCGCCGTCGGCTGGTGCGTTCTCCAGCTGTATTGGCTGCGGAAAGCGCCGCCGGGACCGGGGCCGGTCGCGTTCGCGCACGCGCTGGTGGTGCTGGGCCTCGGGCTGAGCCAGTGGTGGACCGGCGCACAGCCGGTGGAGAGCTGGCTGTTCGCCCTCGTGTCGGTCACCGTGGGCACCACGCCGTTCGAGTGGGGCGCCCGGCCGGCGATGGCCGCGGCGCTGTCCGCGACGACGATCGGGGCTTACCTCACCGGCACCGCATCCGCCGGGGCGGGCTGGGGCCCCGCCCTGCGGCTGGTGGTCGAAACCGCGCTCGCCTGGACCGGCTACCTGCTCCTGCGGAGGGCAGCGCGGTCGGTGGACCGCGCGACCGCCCGCGCGGCCGCCGCCCGGCAGGCGGTCTCGGTCGCTGCGGCCCGTCACGCCGCGGAGCGCGAGTACCTCGCGACCTTGCACGACACGGCGTCCACGACGCTGATGATGGCCGCGACCGGCGGGCGCAGCCCGTCCTGGCTGCCGGAGCGGGCGGCGCAGGACCTGGCCGGGCTCGCGGCGGTACCGGAGCAACCGCAAGGGGAGGCCGATCTGGCCGGTCTGCTCGGGCCGGCCGCCGAACAGGCCGCGGTCACCGTCACCGTGGACATCCGCGGCCCGCTGGTGCTGCCCGCGATACCCGCGCAGGCGATCCTGCACGGGGTCCGCGAAGCGCTGACCAACGTGCAGCGGCATGCCGGGGTCGACGAGGCGCACCTGTCCGCCCGGCTGGACACGAACGACCGGATCGTGGTCGAGGTCCGCGATCGCGGCAGGGGATTCGCGCCCGGGATCGCCGGGCCGCACCGCCGCGGGGTCTCCGGGTCCATCGTGGGCCGGATGGCTGCCTCCGGTGGCCGGGCTGTCGTCGAATCGCGGCCGGGCGCGGGCAGCGTCGTGCGCTGGGTGTGGCCGGATGGCTGAACGAGCGTCCGCGGAACGGCTGCCTGCCGTCGCCAGGGTCGCGGTGCTGCTGATCGCAGTCACCGTCCAGCTCTTCCTCTGCTCGGCACAGCTGATCCGGAACTGGGACCGGTACCGGCCGCCGTGGCCGGAACCGGTCGCGTTCGGCCTGCTGCTCCTGGTCGCGGCGGGATGCGGCGGATTCCTGGCCCGCGGCCGTGCAGTGCCGGGCCGGGTGTGCTGGGCCGGCGTGGTGGCCGTCTTCGCCGCGTCGGTGCTGGCGTCGCTGCCGGTGGCGCCTTCGGACTACCTGAGCCCGGAACACTGGAGCTTCGGCCTGATCGGGTGGTACGTGCTGGCGTTGCTGTTCGACCGTTCGCCGCGCACCGTGGGCGGCGTCCTCGGCGGGCACCTCGTGCTCACTGCTTCGACGTTGTTCCTCGCCGGGGGTGTGGACGCGATCCGCTTGGCGGCCATGGGGATCACCGCGATCTCGGCGCTCGGCTACCAGTTCGCGGTCGGCCTCGCCGCCGGGCTCATCCGGCGGATCGCGGTACGGGCGGGCGAAGCGGCCGAGGCACGGGAGCGGGCGAGCACCGCGGAAGCCGTCGCCGAGCAGGTCCACCACGACCACCGGGAGCGCTACAACGCACTGCTCGGCACCACCGTGCCGCTGCTGCGCGGCCTCGCCGACGGTTCGCTCGATCCCGCGGACGAGGACGTGGCCCGCCGGTGCGGGACGGAGGCCGCACGCATGCGCCGGCTGTTCGCCGAAGGCGACGACGTGCCGGATCCGCTGGTCCACGAGCTGGCCGCGGTCATCGACCTGGCCGAGCGCAACGGGGTGTCGGTTCGGCTTGCCGTCCGGGGGGAACCCTGTGCACTGCCGAAACAGGTGCGCCGGGAGCTGCTCGACGCGGCCGCCGCGGTGCTCGCCTCGGCCGCCTCCGCGGTGCGGGTGACCGTGGTGCGCACCCCGGAGCAGGTCCGGGTCAGCGCACTCGGGGACGTGGCTGCGGTGCCGGAGGTCGCTGAACCGATGCAGGTGCAGGTCAATAGAGTGGGCACCACAGCGGGAGCGTGGGTGGAGGCAGTGTGGCAGCCGGCGAACTGATCACCGTCGCCGTCGTGGACGACCATCCGGCCATCCTGGCCGGGGTGGAGTACTGGTACGCCACCGCCGATCCGCCGATCCGGGTGATCGCCGCGGGCGGCAGCCCGGCGGCGGCCTGGATGCCGCCGGGGGACGCCGCGCACGTGGTCGTGTTCGACCTCCAGCTGCCGGGGCAGGAGGCGCCTGCCTACGGGGCGCTGCGCCGGTTGGTGGACGCCGGGCGGCAGGTGATCGTGTACACCATGCGCGAGGACGAGAACACCGCGCTGGCCTGCCTCGACATCGGTGCCTTCACCTTCCTCACCAAGGCCGAGGGCAAGGACCACCTCGTGTCGGCGACAGCGGCCGCGGCCGCGAACCTGCCCTACACCCCGCCCGCGCTGGCAGGGGCGTTCGGTGCGAACCGGCGTTCGGACCGGCCCCGGCTGTCCGAACGCGAGGAGAGCGTGCTGATCGAGTGGTTCCAGTGCGAATCGAAGGACCTCGTCGCGGAGAAGCTGGGCATCACGTCGCGGACGGTCAACACCTACCTGGATCGCGTGCGGATCAAGTACGCCAACGTCGGGCGCCGCGCGAGAACCAAGGCGGCGCTGGTCGCGCGGGCGATCCAGGACGGGCTCGTGCAGGTCGAGGACCTGTAGCCGGCCGTTGTGGGTGGAACGACCGGCACCGGACCCGGCGGAGGTGCCCTAGGTTCGGGTGCACTGGGGGTCCGGCCGGCCCCGCTGTCCGCGGGGGTGGACGCGCGGTCCGGCCGGATGAGTCGAACAACAGGGACCATGGGGGACTCTGTGTGCCGATTCCGGATCAAGATATTGGGCGCGTGCGAAATGGAGCGCGACGGCGTTCCGATTCCTCTTCCCGGCGGGAAACAGCTGGCGTTGCTCGCGGTACTGGCGCTGTCGCCGCGAAGACTGGTGCCGATCGAGGAAATCGCCGACCGGCTGTGGGACGAGGCGCCGCCCGCCGCGGCCGCCACCACCATCCGCGGGTACGTCCGGCGGTTGCGCCGGGCATTGGGCGCGGACTCGGTCATCGAGTCCGGGCACCACGGATACCGGCTCGGCATCGCGGCGGGCGCGGTCGACCTGCACCGGTTCGACGAGCTGACTGCGGCGGCGGAGACGGAGGGCGAACCGGCCGCGGAAGCCGGCCTGCTGCGCGAGGCGCTGGCGCTCTGGCGCGGACCGGCGCTGAGTGACGTGCCGGGGGATCTGCTGCACCGGGAAGTGGTGCCGGCCTTGCGCGAGCGTTATCTGCGCGCCCTGCACCGCCGGATCGACCTGGACCTGGAGCACGGCGATCCGGCCGCGCTGGTCGCCGAGCTGCGCATGCTGGTGGACGAAAACCCGCTGCGGGAGCGGTGCTGGGCACAGTGGATCCGCGCGCTGCACGGCGCCGGCCGCCGGGCCGAGGCACTGGCCGGGTTCGAGGAATGCCGGGTGGTGCTTGCCGATCGCCTCGGCGTCGACCCGTGCGCCGCCCTGCGTGAACTGCACCAGCACCTGCTCGAGGACGACCACCAGCCGTTCACGCCCGCGGTCGCGGTGCCACCACGGCAACTTCCGCCGGAGGTCTCGTGCTTCACCGGGCGGCAGGCGCACCTGGCCGCACTCGACGCCGCACTCGCGGCCGGGGAGGCCCCCGGCGTCGTCGTGGACGGCGCGGCCGGCGTCGGCAAGACGGCGCTGGTCGTGCGCTGGGCGCATCGCGTGCGTGAGTCGTTCCCCGGCGGAGTGCTGTACGTGGACCTCCGGGGATACAGCCCGCACGAACCGCTGGATCCGGTGGAGGCACTGGAAGTCCTGCTCTCACCGGTCTGCCACGGTCGGCTGCCCCGGGAACCGGAGGCCCGTACCGCGTTGTTGCGGTCCACGCTGGCGGGCCGGCGGGTGCTGGTGGTGCTGGACAACGCGCGGGACGCCGAACAGGTCCGCCCGCTGCTGCCCGGCGCCGGGAACCACGTGGTGATCACCAGCCGCAACCAGCTGCGTGGGCTGGTCGCCAGGGACGGTGCGCGGCGGATCCGGCTGGGCCGGCTCTCCGGCGCGGAGTCGGCCGAACTGCTGCGCCGCCTGCTGGGCGAGCGCGCCGCAGGCGCACCCGGTGTGGTGGCCGAGCTGGCGGACCGCTGCGCCCGGCTGCCACTGGCCCTGCGCGTGCTGGCCGAACGAGCCGACCGGTACCCGCAACTGCCGCTGGCCGCGTTCGCCGCGGAGCTGCGGGACGAACGGACCGCCCTCGCGGCGCTCGGCGGCGAGAGCGCGATCGATCTGCCGACCGTGCTGTCGTGGTCCTATCCGGCGGTCCCGCCCGAGGCGGCGCGGCTGTTCCGGTTGCTCGGCAGACAGCCGGAACGCACCGTCGACGCGCGCGCCGCGGCCGCGCTGATGCGGATTTCCGGTGCCGAGGCCGGTCGTCTCCTCGATTCCCTCGCCGAGGTCAATTTGCTCGGCCAGCCCATTCCGCACCGGTTCGAAATCGACCGGTTGCTGCGCGGGAACACGGTGACCACGTGAATGCCACCGGATGACCACCGCCTCCTGCGAAGGTGGAAAACAACCGCAGGAGGAGGGGACCGTGGAATCGGGATGGTATTTCGTGGTGTTCCCGGATTGCGAACGGGCGCGACCGATCGCGGATCGATTCGACCGGGAAGCACATCGGGTGATCAGGTATCCGTCGGGGCGGCCGATGGTGCTCGCGAAAATGCCGGCGGACCAGCTGGTCGCCGGCGGGACGGTGCCGAAGGTGGCGATCGGGCTCTCTTCGGCCACCCCGCGCCGGCTGGCACGCTCCGATGTGGACTCGCTGGCGCACGCGCTGGCGGGCAGTTTCCACCTGGTTGCCGCGGAAGCGCGCGGGGTACGGGTGCAGGGCAGTGCTTCCGGGCTCCGGCGGGTGCACCATGCGGTGATCGACGGCGTGCCGATCGCCTCGGACCGCGCGGACGTGCTGGCCGGCCTCGGCGGATTCGGCTTCGACGAACGGGCGCTCGCGATCCGGCTGCTGCGGGCGCTGCCGCATCCGCTGTCCGAGGAACCGCTGTGGCGCGGGGTGACCCCGGTGCCCCCGGATTCCGCGGTGGTGCTCGATGCCGATGGGCGGCGGAGCCGGACGGTGCGGTGGTGGCGCCGCCCGGACCCGGTGCGGTCGAGGGCCGAGGGCGCGGTGCAGCTGCGTGCGGCGCTCGCCGAGGCCGTCGCAGTCCGGACCGCGGCCGGTGCGACCGTCCACTGTGACCTGTCCGGCGGGCTGGACTCCACACCGATCTGTTACCTGGCCGCGCAGGGCCCCGCGACGATCGTCGCGACCACCATGTACAACGAGGATCCCGGTGGCAAGGAGGACCTGTACTGGGCCCGCCGTGCGCTGCCGGCCATGCCGGGAATCGAGCAGCAGGTCGGTTTGCTCGACGATATGCCGAACTTCTTCGAGGGCATGCCCGCGGTCACCGCGCGGCTGGACGAGCCGACGCAGGCCTACCTCACCGCGCCGCGGATCCGCTACAGCATCCGCTCGGCACAGGAACGCGGTGCCCGGCTGTACCTGACCGGCCTCGGCGGTGACCATCTGCTGCACGGGCTCCCGGTCTGGGACCACACCGTGTTCCGCCGCCGTCCGCTGCACGCCTGGCGCCGGATCCGGCTCAGCAGCATGCTGCAGAACCGTTCGCTCGGCACCACCCTGCGGGAACTGCTGGACAACGAATCCTACCGCGGGTGGCTGTCGCGCACCGCCGGCTCCGCGCGCCGGGCCAGGCAGGCCCGGTCCGAGATGCGGCTGAGCTGGGACCAGGAGATCGGGCTGCCCCGGTGGCTCACCGAGGACGCGACCGCCGCGGTGCTCGAACGGATCCAGGAGATCGCCGAACAGGCCCAGCCGCTGGGGGAAACCCGTGCGGCGCACGCGGAACTGGCGATGGTCCGCGACGGCACCCGGATCATCCGCGGGACCGAGCAGTACGCGGCCGCGCTGGACATGCCCTTCGCCTCCCCGTTCTTCGACGACCGGGTGGTCGAGGCGTGTTTTGCGGTACGGCACGAGGAACGGGATTCGCCGATGGAATTCAAACCGCTGATCAAGGCGGCGATGCGCGATGCGCTGCCGGCCGAATTCCTCAAACGCGGATCGAAAATGGGTGGCAGTACGCAGGCCGCGCGCGGGCTGGCCGCGCACTGGCCGGAGATTCTCGGCCTGTGCGAGGATTCTCCGCTCGCCGCACTCGGCATCGTCGATTTCGACGTGCTGGCGCGCAGCGAATCGCCGGAACACATGCGGGCCCGGGACGCGATGCTGGACGACACCGTCAATTGCGCGGTGTTCCTGCGAAACCACGGCCGGAGCGGACAGGAGGGGCGCGATGCGGCTGCGTGAGGAGGTGTCGGCGACCGACACCGAATACGGAACGGTGCTGCTGGACGAACGCAGCGGTCGGTACTACCAGCTCAGCGCCACCGCGAAGGCGGTGGTGACGAGCCTGGGCGCGGACGGTTCGGTCGAGGCCGCGGTCGCGTCGCTCACCGGCCGGTTCGCCGTGGACGAATCCACCGCCCAGCGCGACGTCCGGGCGCTGATCGAACGGCTGCGTGCGGCGGGGCTGGTGACGGAATGACCATCCCGGTGCTGCCGGACGACCGTGTCCGGGTTTCGGTTCCCGGCCGGCTCGTCACCTCGTCCTGTGTGGCCGCGGCCCGGGTGCTCGCCGGCAAGCCACCCGGCCGGATCCGGGCCGTGCTGACCCGGCTGCGTGCCGGCGCGCGCCCGGCCACGATGGCCGAAACCGCTGCCGCGCGGGAAGAAGTCCTCACCGTGAGCCCGCGGTGCTGTGGTTCCCGGGCCTGCGTGATCCGGTCACTGGCGGTGGTGCTGCGGTGCCGGCTGCGCGGCACCTGGCCGACCTGGTGCGTGGGCGTGCTGGCGGCGCCGCCGTTCGCCGCGCACGCCTGGGTGGAAGCCGAGGGCGAGATGGTCGACGAGGCGCTGGACGGAACGCTCTACCGGCGGCTCATCACCATCGGACCCGATCCGGACCGAGTACCGGAAGGAGGTGAATCGCGATGAAGGACGTTTACGAGACCCCGGTGGTCCTCGAGCTCGGTGCTTTCGAGGAGGAGACCGGCATCTTCGGCAAGCGCAACGGTGACGAGATCACCTGGTTCTTCGACGTCTGGCAGTGATGCCCGGCTGTCGTCCGACGCTGGGGGAAAGGGGGTGAACGAGATGGAGAAGGAAATCTACCAGGCGCCCGCCGTGGTCGAACTCGGTGCTTTCGCCGAGGAGACCGGTTTCTTCCGGAACGGTGCGAACGAGGCCTACTGGTTCTACCAGAACGAGAACAACTGATATCCGGTTCCGGGTGCGGTGATGCAGTGCCGCACCCGGAACCGCGGGGGGAGTGGCATGCGCACCAGTGACCGGCTGCTGGCCCGCACGGTGCGGCGGCACCGGGGCCCGGTCGCAGCGCTGGCGGTGCTGCGGCTGGCCGACGCGGGCACCGCGCTCGCGGTGCCCGCGGTGCTGGCCGCAACGGTGGACGCCGTCCTGCACCGGGACACCGGCGGGGCACCGATCGTGGCGATCTGCGGGCTCGTCCTGCTCGTCACCCTGGTCGAGATGGGCAACGAGCTGGTCGAGGCCACCGTGCGGGCGCGGGCGGTCGCCTGGTTGCGCGCCGAGACCTTCACCCGGATGCTCGGCCTCGGGCTGCTCGGCAGGCGGCGGTTCCCGGTGGGGGACGCGATGGGCCGCGCACTGGAGAGCACCGCGGAGACCTCGGGGGCCGCGCCGAGCGGGCTGGACCTGGTGTTCTCCGCGCTGACCTCGTTCGCCGGACTGGTCGCGCTCGCGGTCATCGACTGGCGGATGGTGCTGGTGTTCGCGCTCGGGGTGCCGGTCGTCTGGCTGCTGGCCCGGCTGCTGATCCGCCGCACGACCGCGTTGACCCGGCAGTACCAGCGGGTGCACGGCGAACTGTCGCACCGGTTCCTGGACGCGCTGAGCGGTGCCCGCACGATCCGGGCGGCAGGCACCCTGGACCGCGAGGTGACCCGGGTGCTCGTGCCACTGGCCGGGCTGCGCGAGGCCGGACTGGGGTTCTGGGAAGCGCAGCGGCGTTCCGGCTGGCATCTGGCGGTGCTCGCGCCGGTGCTGCAGATCGGCGTGCTGATCACCGGCGGCCTCGGCGTCGCGGCCGGGCGGCTCAGCGCCGGGGAGCTGCTGGCCGCGCAGCTCTACCTGATGCAGGCGATGGGACTGCTTTCCCAGGTCGGCATCGTCGCACAGATCGGCCGGATCCGGGGTTCGGCCGAGCGGGTGCAGGAGATCTTCGACGAGCCGTTGCCCGACCCCGGCCGTGGCACGGTGCCGCCCGGCGGCGGGGCGCTGTCGCTGCACGATGTGACCGCAAGCGCGGACGGACGGCGTGTGCTCGACGGTGTGCACCTGGACGTGCCCGCCGGGGCACGGCTGGCGGTCGTCGGCGCTTCCGGTGCGGGCAAGACCACGCTCGCTCTCGTCGCGGGCGGAGTGCTGGCGCCCGAGCAGGGCACGGTCCGGCTGGACGGGGCCCGGCTGGACGCGCTCGACCGCGCGGAAGTGAGTGCCGCGTTCGCCTTCGCATTCGAACGTCCGCATCTTTTCGGCGGCACGGTGCGCGGGATGATCGGTTACGGCGATCGGCCGGTCCCCGCGGAGGCGGTGCGGGCGGCCGCCGTGGCGAGCCGCGCGGATCCGTTCGTCAGCAGGCTCCCCGAGGGCTACGACACCCCGCTCGGCGGGCTCCGGCTCTCCGGCGGCGAACTCCAGCGGCTCGGGCTGGCCAGGGCGTTCTGCCGCGGGGCACGGGTACTGGTGCTCGACGATGCGCTGTCCAGTGTGGACACCGCGACCGGGAACGACATCGAGCACGCGATGGACGAGGCACTGCACGGCGTCACCCGGATCGTGGTGGCGCACCGGCTCCGCACCGCGCGCAACGCCGATCTGGTGGCCTGGCTGGACGAGGGCCGCATCCGCGCGGTCGGCCCGCACGTCGCGCTGATGGCCGAACCCGCCTACCGCGCGGTGTTCGGCTTGCAGGAGGAATCTTGTCCGATACCGTGATCCGCTCCATCCGGCAGTTCGCCCGGCCGGTGTTCGCCGCGCACCGGCGTGCGGTGGCCGGGCTGGCCGCCTGGTCGCTGCTGGAGATGGTGCCCGCGCTGGTGTCCGGCCGATTGGTCGCGGCCGCGCTGGACCGGGGTTTCCTCGCCGGTGCCCCGGGCACCGGAGTGCTGCTGCTGCTGGCGTACGGCGTGGCCATGCTGGCCGGCACACTGGCGGTGCGCCAGGCGATGCCGCACACCGCGGTGCTCGTCGAGTCGCTGCGTGACGCGCTCGTGCGGATGGTGGTGGGCGCGAGCCTGCGGCGCGCAGTCTACGGCGACGAGGTCGCCGACGCGGCCACCGTCTCGCGGATCACCCGGCAGGCGGAAACGGTCCGCCAGACCACGGCCGGGCTGCTGATGACCGTGCGCGGCGTCGTGTTCGGGGTGATCGCTGCGGTAGCCGGGCTGTTCTCCCTCGATCCGCTGCTCGCGCTCGTGGCCGCTCCCGCGGTGCTCGCCGCGGCGGCACTGCTGATCCTGCTGTCCCGCTTGCTGCGTCGGCGGTATCGCCGTCTGCTGCAGACCCAGGAGGCCCTCGCCGAAGAGGCCGCGGCCTGTCTGAGCGGGGTACGGGACGTCGTCACCTGCGGCGCCTGGCGCACCGCGGGAGCCGGTCTGCGCCGCCGGGTCGACGACGAAGCCGAGGCGACGGTGTCGAGCGCACGCGCGGGCACCGGCCGGATCGGCGTGATCGCGCTGGGCGGGCGGCTGCCGTTCGTGGTCATCCTGCTCGCGTCGCCGTGGCTGGTGTCCCGGCAGATCCTCACCCCCGGCACCCTCGTCGGCGCGCTGACCTATCTGCTCAACGGCCTCGACCCGGCCTTGCGGGCATTGGTGCAGACCATCGGGAACCGCGGGCTCGAACTGACCGTGACCCTGCACCGGCTGATCGACCACGCGGCCGCCGCGGTGTCGTTGCCGTCCGGGCGGAAACGCCCGGGCGGCGCGGAAATCGCGCTGCGCGGCCTGACCTTCGCCTACGGCGAGCACGCGAAACCGGTGTTCTCCGGCCTGGATCTGCGGATCGCGGACGGGGAGCACCTCGCGGTCGTCGGCCCCAGCGGCATCGGGAAGTCCACGCTGGCACTGCTGATCGGCGGCGTGGTGCCGCCCCGGTCCGGCACGGTCACACTCGGTGGTGTCCCGGTCGGCGAACTGGACGAGCCCGCACTGCGCTCGATGGTCGCGCTGGTGCCCCAGGAGTCCTACGTGTTCGCCGGTGCACTTCGGGAGAACCTCGCCTATCTGCGCCCGTCGGTGACCGACGCCGAACTCGACGAGGCGGTGGCCGCGATGGGCCTGTCGGACACCGTGCGCCGGGCAGGCGGGTACGACGCCGAGACCCCCGCGGCGCTGTCCCAGGGAGAACGGCAGCTGATCACTCTCGCCCGGGTGTACCTGAGCGAGGCCCGGATCGTGCTCCTCGACGAGGCCACCTGCCATCTGGACCCGGTTTCCGAGGCACGGGTGGAGGAGGCCTTCGCCGCCCGGCCGGGCACGCTGATCGTGGTGGCGCACCGGATCAGCTCCGCGATGCGCGCGCGACGGATCCTCCTGGTGGAGGAATCCGGACTGGCCGAAGGCACCCACGACGTGCTGGTGCACCGCTCGCCGGGCTACGCGGAACTGGTCGGGCACTGGGCCCCGGCAGCCCGGGTACCGTGATCGCACGGCCCTTCGACGGGCGGCTCACACTTCCCGCCAGCGCGGGCCACCCGCGGGAAGTCTGCCGCCGCGCACCACGGCCGGGCAGCAGGACCCGTCCGGTTACGCCAGCCCGCCGAGGACGTCGAACGTCCGGCGCTGGTCTTCGGGGCTGCTGAGTTCGGTCTGCGTGAACACCACCTCGGTTGCGCCCGCATCGAAGTAGCTGCGCACGGCATTGGCGACGTGCTTTTCGTCGCCGATCACGGCAAGTTCGCCGGCCCGGGTTGCCCCGGCAAGGGACACGACGCGCTGGTACGAGGGAATCTGGTCGTAGAAGGCCATGTCGCGCAGTGCCTTTTCGCGGACCGCGTCGACGTCGTCGGTGACGGTGCCGCCGACGAACGCGATGATCCTGGGCGCAGGCCGATTCGCCTGCTCCGCGGCCTTGGTGATGGTGGGGACGAGGTGCTCGCCGAGCACCCGGGGACTCGCCAGGTAGGGGAGTGTGCCATCGGCGAGTTCGCCGGTCACCTGAAGGGCCTTCGGCCCCATCGCGGCCACCAGGACCGGGACCCGCGGCTGCGCGCCGGCGACCGTGACCGGCAACGTCGGCGCTGCGGTGAGGCGTTCCCCGCGGAAGGCGGTTTCACCACCGTCGAGGAGTCCGTCGAGTGCGGTCAGGAATTCTCGGAGCAGCGCGACGGGCCGTTCGAAGGGCAGCCCGAACATGTCCTCGACGAGGAACCGCGAACCGAGCGCGAGCCCGAGGTGGAAGTGCCCGTGCGTGGCGGCCTGCGCGGTCTGCGCCTGCGACGAGACGAGCAGGGGATGGCGGGCGAAGATCGGGATGGCGGAGGTGCCGACGTGCAGCTCGGGCACTTCGCGTCCGACGAGCGTGGCGAGCGCGGCCGCGTCGTAGTCGAGCCGCTGCCCCAGCCACCCGGTGCGGATTCCGGCTGCCGCCGCGGTACGCGCCTGCTCGACGATGGCGTCGACGTAGTTGTCCGCCTGACCGCTTGCGGTCAGCGAGATTCCGATGCTCATGGCGGCACCAACCGCCGCAGCCGTGGCGGAATTCCGTTTCCCAAGGAGCGGGAACACCACCACCGGGTCAGCGGGGACCGTCCGGTTCGCTGCGCTGCCATTCGCGGGCGAGCAGCTGATAGGACCGGACGCGGTCACGGTGGTCGTGGGTGATGGTGGTGATGACGAGTTCGTCGGCCCCGGTGGCGGCCTGCAGCTGCCGGAGCCGCTCGGCGACGGTGCCCGGTGCGCCGACGAACTGGGTGTCGACGCGATCGGCGACCAGCTCGCGGTCCTCGTCGGTCCAATGCAGTCCGGCGGCGGTTTCCGGGTCGGGGAACGGGATGGCGCCCTCGAACCGCCGGATGCTGCGCACCCACGCCGGATAACCCGCCGCGAGGTGCCGCGCGTGCGCGTCGTCCTCGCCGACGACGACGTCCGCCGAGACGGCGACGTACGGCCGCTCGAGCGTGGCCGACGGCCGGAACGCCTCGCGGTAGGCGGCGACTGCTTCCAGCACGCTGGACGGGCTGACGTGGTAGTTCGCCGCGAACCGCAGCCCATTGGCGCCGGCGACGCGCGCGCTCTGCCCGCCGCTGCTGCCCAGGATCCACAGCTGCACGTCGGCGCCTTCGCCGGGGACCGGGTGGGCTTCGACGCCGTCGGCGGAGCGGTAGCTGCCGGACAGCAGCGCCAGGATCTCGGCGACCTGCTCGCCGTAGTCGGGGGTTTGCGCACCCGGTTGCCGCAACAGCGCGAATTGCGCGGCCAGCCGCCCGGAAGCGAGGAGTTTGTCCGGGTTGAGCTGACGGCCACCGGGGATGAACAACCCTTCCTCGGTGGTGCGCTGCGGCGAGGGCTCGGCCGGACGCGCGGCGCGTTCCTTGAGCAGCTGCGGGCCGCTGCGGCCGAGGCCGAGGTCGAGCCGTCCCGGATGCAGTGCGTCGATCAGGCCGAACTCCTCCACTGTGGACAGCGGGGTGCGGTGCGCGAGCTGGACGCCCGCCGAGCCGAGCCGGATCCGCTCGGTCGCCGCGGCGGCCAGCGCGATCGCGAGAGCCGGCGAACTGCCTGCGACACCGGGGTTCAGGTGGTGCTCGGCGAACCAGTACCGGTGGTAGCCGGCCTCCTCGGTACGCCGGGCGAGGTCGACGGTGTTGCGGACCGCCTGTGCGGCGGTGGCCCCGGCGCTGATCGGGATGAGATCGAGCACGGACAGCGGCGTCGTCGGCATGGGTGCCTTCCCTTTCTCGGGCGGCTCGGTTCCCGGGCGGACCCGGGCTCTCGCGATGTGGAGCAGAAGCTGATTTTGTGCCGGTCGAGCCCACCTGGCCCGCACCCGCTCCGGTCGGTCCGGGACCGCGGCGACACGGTGAATTCCGGGCGGCCGCCGGGCGGCGGAGCCGCGACATCCGCACCGCGGCGGAGTCCGGATGCATGCCACGCAGGCGGGCTGCGCTGTGCGCGCTCGCCGGAAGCCGCGATGGTGGGTTGCGCGGCGCCGGACTGGGCAGGGCTCATGCACCACCGTCCTCACTGGGTCCTTCCACAGCTATCTCGTTCCGGTGCCGGGGCGCACCTGTGCTCAGAATGCGGGCAGCCGGAAGAACTTTCCCGCCTGCTGGGAAGAAACTCTATCTTTTCTACCGACATTGACCGGCGCTCGCGCGGCTGCTTAGGGTTTCGGAGCGCGTCGAGCCGCCGGCCCGAAGACCCGGCGGATCCCCGTACCGCGCGCACGGACCGCTCGACCGGCCCGCTGCCGAACCTCGCGGTGCTCACGGCGTTTTCGCGCACGCGTCCCCGATGAGCACCGACGATCCGACGAGGAGTACCTGCCCATGAGATCGCCTGTGCACCGCCACTTCGTCCGACGGGCGGTGGTGGCCGCGGTCGTCGCACTCGGCGTGAGCGCCGCCGGCGCCTGTTCTTCGGGCAGTGCAGGGGGTTCCGGCTCGGACGGCCCGCCGCAGCCGGGCGGCACGCTGACGTTCGCGGTGAGCTCGGACGCCGGGTGCGCGGACCCGCAGCAGGTCGGCAGCAACGACACCATCTACGCACTGCGCCAGGTCGTGGACTCGCTGACCGACCAGGATCCGGCGACCGGCAAGATCGTGCCGTGGCTGGCACAAAGCTGGGACGTCAGCCCGGATGCCACCACGTTCACCTTCCACCTGCGCTCCGGGGTCACCTTCAGTGACGGCTCGCCGCTGACCGCGCAGGTGGTCAAGGACAACTTCGACGCGGTGCCGCACCTGGGCGCGCTGGGCACGCTGGCCGCGGGCTACCTGAGCGGGGTGCAGTCCACCACGGCGCTCGACCCGACCACGGTCCAGGTGAAGTTCGCCCAGCCCAATGCGCAGTTCCTGCAGGCGAGTTCCACGTACTCGCTGGGCATCGAGTCCTCGGCGAGCGTGCACAAGACCCCGCAGGAGAAGTGCAGCCAGGGGGTGGTCGCGTCCGGTCCGTTCGTGCAGTCGCAGTACGTGCCCAACCAGTCGACCACGCTGACCAAGCGCACCGGCTACGGCTGGGGTTCCTCGCTCTGGAAGAAGAAGGGCGAGGCCTACCTGGACAAGCTGGTGTTCAAGGTGGTCCCGGAGGCCGGGGTGCGCCTGGGCAGCCTGCAGTCCGGCCAGGTCGACGCGATCGGCAGCGTCGGGAAGGCAGACGAGGCGGCGTTGAAGTCGGCCGGGGTGAACCTGCTCGCCCGCGCGAACCCGGGGGTGGTGTTCCAGCTGGGGCTCAACAGCTCCCGGCCGGCGCTGAAGGACGAGAAGGTCCGGCAGGCGATCCAGGTGGCGGTCGACCGGCAGCAGATCGTCGACACCGTCTTCCCGAGCGGCACCCGGCCCGCGACCAGTTCCCTGTCGCACACGACGCCGTACTACACGAACCTGGCGCAGAGCTTCGGCCACGACGCGGCGAAGGCGAACGCCCTGCTGGACGAGGCAGGCTGGGTCCGTGGCGCGGACGGCATCCGGCAGCGGGACGGCAAGCGGCTGAGCCTGTCCGTGGACTGGTTCGCCAACGCCGCCACCAACCAGCCCGCGCTCGAGCTGATCCAGCAGCAGCTCAAGGCGGTGGGCGTCGACCTGGTGCTCAAGCAGTTGCCGATCGCGCAGATCGCCCAGGTCCAGCAGGCCGGTGACTACGACGCGCTGTGGGGCAACGTGACCCGCGCCGACCCGGACATCCTGCGCAGCAGTTTCTCCACGCACCTGTCGAACTACTACCGCGTCCCGCCGAGCGAACTCGACCGGTTGCTGGACCAGCAGGCGGCGACGGCCGACGCCACGAAGCGGGAGGAACTGGTGAAGCAGGCGCAGCAGTCGCTCGCACAGCACGCCTTCGTGGTCCCCGTCGTGGAGCTGCAGACCGAGCTCGGCGCGGCGGCGAAGGTGCACGACCTGAATTTCGAGGCCTCCAGCCGGATCCAGCTGCACGACACGTGGCTCGGCTAGCGGCAGGCAGGCAACAGGCGGAGTGCAGGAGGTGAGCAGACCATGCGCCGTTATGTGATCCGGCGCCTCGCGCAGGCGGTGGGAGTGCTGTGGGCGGCTTATACGGTGTCGTTCCTGGTGCTGGACTTCCTGCCCGGTGACCCGGTGTCGGCGATGGCGGGCGGCGGATCGGATTCGACGCCGATCGATCCGGCGCAGATCGCCCGGCTCCGGCACGAGTACGGCTTCGACAAGCCGGTGTTCCTGCAGTACCTGGACTATCTGGGCAAAGCGCTGCGCGGGGACTTCGGCGATTCGATCTCGACCGGTCGCTCGGTGACCTCGACGCTGGCCGCCGCGCTGCCGCAGACGCTCGAGCTGGCCGGTGCCGCGCTGCTGCTCGCGGTGCTCTTCGGCGGCGGGCTTGCGGTGGTGGCGACCTACACGAACCGGCGGTGGCTGCGCCAGGGGCTGCTGTCCCTGCCCCCGCTGGGGGTGTCGGTGCCGACCTTCTGGATCGGGCTGATGCTCGTGGAGCTGTTCTCCTTCCGCGCGGGGTGGTTCCCGGCCTTCGGCAACGACGGGCTGGGCGGGCTGGTGCTGCCCGCCGTCGCGCTGGCGATCCCGACCGGCGCGATCGTGGCGCAGGTGCTGGCGAAGAGCCTGCTGACCACATTGGACGAGGCGTACGTGGAGACGGCGAAGGCGAAGGGGGCCGGCCGGGTGCGGATCCACCTGCGGCACGCGCTGCGCAACGCCTCGCTGCCCGCGCTGACGGTGGTCGGATTGCTGGCCGGGCAGCTGATGGCGAATTCGGTGGTGATCGAGACGGTGTTCTCGCGCGACGGGCTGGGCCGGGTGACCGCGGGCGCGGTCACCGTCCAGGACATCCCGCTGGTGCAGGGCGTGGTGGTGTTCGGCTCGCTGATCTTCGTGGTGGTCAACCTGATCGTCGATCTGGTGTACCCGCTGCTGGACCCGCGGATCGTGGTGGCCTCGGGAAGGCGGGCGAGTTTCGCATGAGCCAGGTAGTCGTCGACGATCTCGGCGCCACCGCACTCGGTGCCGGGACACCGGCCGAGGCCGGATTCGAACCGGGTGGCCGCGGTGCCCCGCGCCGGGCGGTGCGGTTCTTCCTGCGCCGTCCGGGCCTCGTGCTGTCCGGCGTCGTGGTGGTGCTGGTGGTGCTGGCCGCGTTCTGGCCGGGACTGTTCACGGCGCAGGATCCGCTGCACGGTTCGCCTGCGGACTTCTTCCAGGCACCGGGTGGCGCGCACTGGTTCGGCACCGACGAACTGGGCCGGGACGTGTTTTCCCGGGTGGTGCACGGCGCGCAGCTGTCGCTGAAGGCGACGTTGATCGCGCTGGCGGTCGCGTTCGTGGCCGGTGGGCTGATCGGGTTGATCGCCGGATTCGTCGGACGCTGGGTCGAGGACGTGCTGATGCGGTTCGTCGACGTGCTGCTCTCGATCCCGGCGCTGTTCCTGTCGCTGGCACTGGTCACCGCGCTGGGCTACGGCACGGTGAAGGTCGCGGTCGCGGTCGGCGTGGCGAGCGTCGCCAGTTTCGCGCGGGTGATGCGTTCGGAGGTGCTTCGCGCGCGGCAGGCGGTGTACGTCGAGGCGGCCCGGTCCTGCGGGGCGCGCTGGTACTCGGTGCTGATCCGGCACGTCCTGCCCAACGCGATCGGACCGGTCGTGGTGCTGGCCACCCTCGAGATCGGCACGGCGATCCTGGCCGTGTCCTCACTGAGTTTCCTCGGGTACGGGGCGCCGCCGCCGGCGCCGGAATGGGGCACGTTGATCTCCGACGGACGCAACTACCTGGCCAACGCGTGGTGGCTCACCGCGTTGCCGGGCTTGACGATCGCGCTCACCGTCCTGGCCACCAACCGGATCGCCCGCGCGCTGGACGGCGAATGGGCGAGGCAGCGATGAGCGCGCCGGACGAGCAGACCGGTGCGGAACCGCTGCTGGCGGTCCGCGGGCTGACGGTCTCCTACCGCACGCGTGGCGGATCGCTGCCCGCGGTCCGGGGAGTGGACCTCGACGTGCATCCGGGCGAGGTGGTCGCGGTCGTGGGCGAATCCGGCTCCGGCAAGAGCACCACCGCGCACGCGATCATCCGGCTGCTCGCCGCGAACGGCAGCCTCGACGCCGGCACTGTCCGGTTCGGCCGCCGCGAGCTCACGTCGTTGCGGGAGAAGGAACTGCGCACCGTTCGCGGCGCGCAGATCGGGCTCGTCCCGCAGGACCCGACGGTGTCGCTGAACCCGGTCACGCGGATCGGCGATCAGGTCGCCGAGGTACTGCGCGTGCACCAGCTGGCGAACCGGCGGTCCGCACTGCCCGCCGCGATCGAGATCCTCGACCGGGCCGGGCTGCCGGACGCGGCCACCAGGGCCCGGCAGTACCCGCACGAACTGTCCGGCGGGATGCGCCAGCGGGCGCTGATCGCGGTCGCGATCGCGGCGAACCCGAAGCTGATCATCGCCGACGAGCCGACCAGTGCACTCGACGTGACCGTGCAGCGGGTCATCCTCGACCACCTGCAGCGGCTCACCGAGGAATCGGGCACCGCGGTGCTGCTGGTCACCCACGACCTCGGGGTCGCCGCGGATCGGGCGGACCGCATCGCGGTCATGTCGCAGGGCCGGATCGTGGAGACCGGACCGGCACGGGACATCCTCGGCGATCCCCGGCACGAGTACACCCAGCGGCTGCTGGCGAGTGCGCCGAGCCTGGCCGTCGCGCATCCGCGGACCGCGGTCGAGGCGGCACCGGCGGCCGAACCGCCGCTGGTCGAAGTCCGCAACGTGGTCAAGGAATTCCGGTTGCCCCGGGTCGCCGGTCCGGCCCGCACGCTGCGTGCCGTCGACGATCTGAGCTTCACCCTGCACCGTGGACGGACACTGGCTCTGGTCGGCGAGTCCGGCTCGGGCAAGTCCACCACCGCCCGGCTGGTGCTGCGGCTGGCCGATCCGACCGCCGGGCGGATCTCGTTCGACGGCGAGGACGTCACCACCGCGCGCGGCGCGACCGTGCGGCAGCTGCGCAGGCGGGCCCAGCTGGTCTACCAGAATCCTTATGCCTCACTGGATCCGCGGTTCTCGATCGGTGAGGTGATCACCGAGCCGCTGCGGGTGTTCGGGGTGGGGGACCGGGCTTCCCGGCTGGACCGGGCCCGCGAGTTGCTGGACCGGGTCGCGTTGCCGTCGTCGGTGCTGGAACGCAGGCCGGCGGAGCTGTCCGGCGGGCAGCGGCAACGGATCGCGATCGCCCGCGCGCTCGCGCTCTCCCCGGATCTGGTGGTCTGCGACGAACCGGTGTCCGCACTGGACGTTTCGGTGCAGGCGCAGGTTCTCGAACTGCTGTCCGAACTGCAGTCCGGTACCGGGGTGGCCTATCTGTTCATCTCGCACGACCTGGCGGTGGTCCGGCAGATCGCGCACGAGGTCGCGGTGATGCGCCACGGCCGGATCGTCGAGACCGGTACCGCGCAGGACCTGTTCCGCAGTCCCGGACACGAGTACACGCGCGAACTGCTCGCCGCCATTCCGGGCGGTCGCCACTCACCGCCCGGTGCCTCGGCGGAGCAGCAGGGGGTGGCCGGATGAGCGCCCCGCGGATCAGCTCGCTCGCCTTTCTCACCCCCGGCAATTTCGCCGACGACGAACCGTATTCCGGGCTGGAGGAAACGCTTCAGCTGTTCGCATACGGTGAGCGGCTCGGGTTCGACGGTGCCTGGATCCGGCAGCGCCACCTCGAGCACGGCGTGGGCTCGGCAGCGGTCTTTCTCGCCGCGGCCGGCCAGCGCACCGAACGGATCGAGCTGGGCACCGCGGTGATCCCGATCGGCTACGAAAACCCGTTCCGCCTCGCCGAGGACCTGTCGCTGGCCGACGTGCTCTCCCGCGGCCGGCTGCAGATCGGGGTGAGCACCGGGATGCCGCACGCGGAACTGCTCGGCGATCTGGTGCACGACGGGGATTGGCGCACCTTCGACCTGTCCTACGGCCGGGTCGCCCGGCTGATCGAGCATCTGCGCGGGGACTACCTCGGCGGACCGGACACGGTGATCCAGTCGCCGGGCAACACCCAGCGGCCCCGCCTGCAACCGCACAACCCCGGGCTGGTGAACCGGATCTGGTACGGCGGGGGCAGCCTGCGCTCGATCCGCTGGACCGCCGAGCACGGGCTGAACCTGCTCACCGGCAACATCGTCAGCGGTGAGGGCACCGACGACTTCGCCACGGCACAGTCGGCCCTGCTCGCCGAGTACCGGCGGACCGCCGCCGCGCCCGCGCGGATCGCGCTGGGCCGGGTGATCGTGCCGTTCGACAGTGCGGACGAATCGACCAGGGCGCGGTACCGCGCATATGCGGCTGCGCGCGACGAGCGGACCCGCAGGCCCCACGGGGAGCGGCGGACCCTGTTCGCCCGCGACGTGGTGGGTACCGCGGAGCAGATCCTCGAGCAGCTGAGCGCAGACCCGGTCGTCTCGGCGGTTTCGGAACTCCGGCTGGAGCTGCCGTATGAGTTCCACCGGGCCGACTACGAGCAGATCCTGCACGACGTGCGCCATCTGATCGCTCCGGAACTCGGCTGGCAGCCCGCCCGCTCGTCCGCGGGATCGGTGGCCGCATCGGGGTGATCCCGCCGAGGTGGCGACGTGCCCGGGCACCGGCCGGAGTGGACGGTCGAGGGCCTGGATGCCGGGTCGAATTCGGTTGTCTGCACTGCGGGCGTCCGGCACTGTCGTGACATGCCGGTGAACGAAGAGGATCCGGATGTCGCCGCGGTGATCGAACGCGAGTTCGCGTTGCAGACACCGGATGTGCGGCGTTCCCGGACCGCCTGCCTCGAGCTGCTCGACCCGCAGTTCCGCGAATTCGGCGCCTCCGGACGGGAGTGGGACCGCGCATCGGTGCTCGCCATGATGGCCGCCGAACAGTATGTCCCTCCCGAAGTCGAAGACCTCGCCGTGCTGCGCCCGGCGCCGGGGGTCATCGTGCTGACCTACCGTGCCCGGCGCGCGGACCGGACCACACTGCGAAGTGCGCTCTGGCGGCGGGCCGCCGACGGTGCGTGGCGGTTGATGTTCCACCAGGGCACTGTCGTGCCGCCGGGCGGCGGCGCGCGGCACCCTGCGTGATCGCCTCGGCACCCGCGCCACGTATGCTGCCCGCAGGGGGAGCGGGCCGGACGGTCGAGGTTTTCGCGGGACCAGGAAAGGACTCCGGGTGCAGATTTCCGCCAAGTCCGATTACGCGATCCGGGCTGCGCTGGAGATCGCGCGGCGCGAGCCGGAACTCGTCACCGCCACGGAAATCGTGAACGGGCAGGACCTGCCGCGCAAATTCGTCGAAGCCATCCTGTCCGACCTGCGCCGCGCCGGTCTGGTGCACACCCAGCGGGGCAGCGCCGGTGGCTACGCGTTGACGCGTCCGGCGCGGGAGGTGTCCCTCGGCGCGATCATCCGTGCCGTCGACGGTCCGCTCACCGCGGTCCGCGGTGTCCGGCCGCACGAAACGTCCTACACCGGTGCCGCCGAGCACCTGCCGCAGCTGTGGGTCGCGCTGCGCTGCAGCCTGCGGCGGGTGCTGGACGAAACCACGCTCCAGCACATCCTGACCGGCCGCCTGCCGGCCGGCGTACGCCGGCTGACCGAGACGGACGACGCCTGGCTGCCCCGCTGAGCCCCGGCACCGGAAGCGCAGCACCGCACCGGGCAGCCGGGCCGGAAGACGGTGCCGCGGAAAGCCTCAGCGGTCCGGCCGGGTCTCACCCCACCGGTTCCAGTGCACGACCTGTTCGGCCGGTTGCCGTTTCGGGCGGGTCCAGCGGCCGCGCGCCGGGTAGCCGAGCGGGATGAGGGCCATGCTCAGCACGTCGTCGGGCAATCCGAGCAGGGTGCGCAGTTCGGCCTCGTGCGTGGTGTGGAACGTGGTGAGCGTGCTGCCGATACCGTAGGCACGGGCGGCGAGCTGGAGCTGCTGCACGGCACCGTAGACGGACGCGCCGAGGCGCGGGTTCGTCGAATCCGCCGCGTCGCGCAGCACCGGGAGCACCCAGACCGGTGCTTCGTGGATGTGACCGGCGAGGTGCTCGGCCGCGCGGTAGGAGGCGGGGCTGAGCCCGGTGGCGGACGGGTCCGCGCCGAGCAGCTCCTCGCGGCGGGATCCGTAGGCCCGCTCCCACCCTTCCCGGTACCAGACGGCCACGCGTGCTTTGATCGCCGGATCGGTGACCACCACCCAGCCCCACGATTGGCGGTTCCCGCCGGAGGGACCGAGCACCGCGGCGTCGAGGATCGCCCACAGCACGTCCTCGGGGATCGGCCGGTCGGACAGGTAGCGGCGGGACGGCGTGGAGGTGAGTGCTTCCAGCGCGGGCAACGCGTGCGGATCGGGCGGCAGCGGGGGTTCGGCGGTGGACATCCCGGCACCGTACCGCGCCGGGCGTCCCCGCATCTGGGAAAGACCCTGGTATCCCTATCGGCGAGATAGACTTTCCCGGTGACGCGACGACAGGGCATACTGGTGGGCCTGGTCCTCGACGCGGCGAAAACCGCGGATCCGAGGCGGATCGGGAGCCAGGTCCAAGCGGCGGAACGGCACGGCCTCGGTTTCCTGCTCTTCGACGACGGGCCCGGTGAACCGGCGGGCCGCGGGTATCCGGACCCGGTCGAGGTGGCCTCCTTCGCGAGCGCGACCACGCGGGCGATCGGGCTCGTCGTGACGGCCGCCGCCACGCATGCGGAACCCTTCCACCTGTCCAACCGGTTCTCCAGCCTGGACTGGGGCAGTTCGGGCCGGGCAGGCTGGCTGGTCACGGTCGACGCGTCCACGGCACGCGCGGCGGCGTATTCGGCATCCCCGCCGGATGCGGCCACGGCGCCGCGCGAGGCGGGTGCGGTCGTGGATGCCGCCCGCCGGCTGTGGGACTCCTGGGAAGACGGTGCGTTGATCGCGGATTCGGCGACGGGCCGGTTCCTGGACCAGGAGAAGCTGCACTACGTCGACGTGCACAACGAGTTCTTCCGGATCCGCGGGCCGGCCTTGCTGCCGCGGCCGAAGCAGGGGCAGCTGCCGGTCTTCGCACGGGCACGGGACCACCTGGCGCAGGCGGACGTCGTCCTGGTCGACGGGTGGCCGGGAGGAGCCGTCGGCGAACATGATGCGCACCGGACGTTCGCCGAAGTGGCGGTCACGCCCGCCACCGATTTCGGGCCGTTGCTCCGCGGGCTCTCCGGCCGTGCCGACGGGGTCCTGTTGCGGGCCGGCGATACCGACGCGGTACTGGAGGAACTCGGACGGCGCGTGTTGCCGGAACTCATCGCCGACCGGACGGTGCTTCCGCCGCGCCCCGGCGAGACCTTGCGCGAGCAGCTGGGGCTGCCGCGGCCGGTGAGCCGCTACGCCACGATCGCAGGCAAGGGAGCACAGGCATGAGCGGGACCGACTACCGCCGCCCGGAAGCCCGGTTGCACCTCAACGGGTTCTTCCCGTTCGGCCCGATCTATGTGTGGGACGAGGTGGACCGCCCGGAGGACTACTACGAGTTCGCCGGTTTCGCCCAGCTGGCCCGCACCGCGGAGCGGGGGCTGTTCACCGCGATCTTCCTCGGCGACAGCCAGCGGCTGCGCGAGCACCTCGGCGCGATCACCGACACCGCGGTGACCGGAAGGCCCGACCAGCTCGTGCTGTTCGCGCACCTGGCCGCGCTCACCGAACGGATCGGATTCGTCGCGACGCTCAACACGACCTATTCCGATCCGGCCGAGCTGGCCCGTCGGCTCTCCACTGTGGACGCTTTGAGCGGTGGCCGCACCGGATGGAACCTGGTGACCACCGACAACGCCTGGACCGGGGAGAATTTCCGCAAGGGCGGCTATCTCGGCCACGCTCAGCGGTACCGGCACGCACGGGAGCACCTGAGCATCGTGCACCGGCTGTGGGACCAGGAGCCGGTGGACTTCCACGGCGAGTTCTACGACGTCACCGCCGCGCCGTCGCTCTCGCGCAGCAGGCAGCACCGTCCGGTGCTGTTCCAGGCCGGCGAGTCCGACGAGGGCCGCGATTTCGCGGCCCGGCACGCCGAGGCGATCTTTTCCCGTTACCTGGACTTCGACGCGGCGCTCTCCTTCGCCGACGACATCGCCGCCCGGCTGGCCGCGGCCGGCCGGCCACGGGACGACATCAGGATCATCCCCGCGGCGAAGATCACCCTGGCCGGCACGCTCGACGAGGCCAGGGAGAAGGCGGCCTGGTTCGACCGGCAGACCTGGACCGACCGGCGGATCCGCGCGGTGCTCGAAGCGGTCTGGGGCTGCGATCTGTCCGCCTTCGACGTGGACGGCCCGCTGCCCGGGTTCGATCCGGTGGATCCGGAACAAACCAAGACGCACGGCGTGGTCAACAGCAGGGACCGGCCGAGGCGCACCGCGGAGGGCTGGCGCGAGCTCGCCGCCGAGCGCGGGTACTCGATCCGCGGGCTGGTCGCGCACCTGAGCCGGACCCGGGAGTTCGTCGGCACACCGGCTTCGGTGGCCGACGAACTCACCCACTACGTGCGTGCCGGTGCGATCGACGGGCTGAACCTGGCACCCCATGCGGTGCCGACCGGGTTCGACGACGTCGTGGACCTGCTCGTGCCCGCGTTGCAGGACCGCGGCAGTTATCCCGCCGAGTACCCCGGCACGACGCTGCGCGAAAACCTGGGCCTGCGCCCGCCGGTGGACCTGCGGGACCTGATCACGACGTGACCGGCCGCCGGCTCACCAGCGCCCGCGGTGCACGACCTCGTCGAACGGCCGCCGATCCGGGGTGACGAGCGGGCGCAGCGGGCGGTCGGCCGGATAACCCACGCCGAGCAGATAAGCCACCTGGTGGGTCTCGGGCACGCCGAGGATCGCGCGGGCCTTGTCCTGATCGCCCACCGAGGAATGCCCGGTGCCAAGGCCCAGATCCGCGGCGGCGAGGGTGCACGCGTAGGTGGCCTGTCCGAGGTCGTACTGGTCGACCACGCGGGTGCGGTCGTCGTCGGACTCCGGTACGACGAGCGCGATCGCGGCCGGGGCACCGGCGATGTGCCCCGCGCCGCGCCACACCGTCGCCAGTTCGGCCAGCTGCGCGGGGTCGGTGACGAGCACGAAGTCCCAGTGCTGCCGGTTGGACGCCGACGGTGCCCGGCGGGCCGCCTCGGCGATCCGGGTCAGGTGCTCCTCGGGCACCGGGTCGCTGGTGTAGCTGCGCACATTGCGGCGCGCGCGGATGGCGTCCCACGTTTCCATCGTCACTCCCGATCGCGATTCCGGTCCGGTAGCCGGGTCAAGGTCCTCGCACCGCACTCTATTCCCGCGGTCCGGGCATTCGGCGGGTTTCCGGACCGGTGCGGTACAAAACCCGCCGAATTCCCTGATCGCGGGATTTCCGCGGTTCGGCTCGGGGCCGCGGAATACCGGTGCTCCGGCCACGGCTGTACGCCCGTATACGCGGCAGAGAGAGGCGGGCTGATGGCACCTTTCGCGGTGGCACTGGAGATCGACGGTGCCGGGGCGCATCCGGCGGCCTGGCGGCGGAGCGCGCACACGCCGGACCGGCACTTCGACCCGGACCGGTTGCGCAGGCTCGGCGAGGAGGCCGAACGTTCCGGGTTCACCTTGGTGACGCTGGAGGACGATCTGCTGCCGGGGACCGCCCCGGCGGGCCGGATCGGTTCGCCGGAGCGGGCCGCGTTCCTGGCCGAGGTCACCAGCGTGCTCGGCCTCGTGCCGGTGGTGCCGACCACCTACACCGAGCCGTTCCACGTCTCTTCCGCACTCGCCGCACTGGACCACATCAGCCACGGCCGAGCGGGCTGGGTCGTGGGCAGCACCCCGGACGTCGCCGCCGCCCGCGCCTGGGGACGTCCGGAAGTCTCCGATGCCGCCGGGTTGCGCCGTGAAGCCGCCGACAGCGTGCACGTGGTGCGTGCCCTGTGGGATTCGTGGGAGGAGGACGCAGTGATCCGGGATGTGCCGACCAGCCGGTACCTGGATCGCGATCGGCTGCACTACATCGATTTCGAGGGCGCGACCTATTCGGTGAAGGGGCCGGCGATCGTACCGCGCCCGCCGCAGGGCAACGCGGTCGTCTTCGCCGCCCCGGAGCTGGTCGACCCGGTACAGGCCGACGTTGCGCTGGTCTCGGGACGTGATGTCGCGGCGGTCGCCTCGGCCGCGCCGAACGCCGCTCCGCGCCGCTTCGCGGAGGTGGAGGTCGCGCTCGACACCGCCGGGCAGACTGGTGCGGAGCGGGTCGCGGCACTGGCACAGCACGCTGACTGGCCCGATCGCGGCCGCTTGCGCTACACCGGCGGCGCCGAAGGATTCGTGCGCCTGCTGACCGAACTCGCCGGAACCGTCGACGGCGTGCGCATCCACCCGCTGGTACTCGACGAGGAACTGCCGGTGCTGGCGAAATCCGTGCTCCCGCACCTGCGCGTCGCCCGGCTCGCGGCGGCGGCGCCGTCCGGGCAATGGCTGCGCACGACCCTCGGCCTCGCCCCGTCCGTCAACCAGTTCGCCACCACCGAAGGCTGATCCGATGACCCGTACCGATCGCAACGACGTCCCGCGTCCGGATGCGCAGCTGCACTTCGGCGTGTTCTTCCAGGGCGTCAACCACTGGACCATCTGGACCGAACCCGGCAGCGGCTCGCAGATCGCACCGGAGTCCTACCGCGCGGTCGCGCAGACTGCCGAACGCGGCCTGTTCGACGCGTTCTTCCTCGGTGAAGGGCTGCGGCTGCGGGAGATCAACGGGAAGGTGCACGACCTGGACGTGGCCGGGCGCCCGGACGCGATCACCCAGCTGTCCGCGCTCGCCGCGGTGACCACCCGGATCGGGCTCGTGTCGACCTCGAACGTCACCTACAACGAGCCGGCGGACCTGGCACGGCGCTTCGGCGGGCTCGATCTGCTTTCCCGTGGCCGTGCCGGATGGAACGTCGTCACCACCGACAACGCCTGGACCGGGGAGAACTTCCGTCGTGGCGGCTACCTCGACCACGCCGACCGGTACCGGCGCGCCGAGCAGGTGCTGGGCGCCGCCCGCGCGATCTGGGATTCGTGGGCCGACGACGCGGCTGCCCGGTCCACCGACGCGGCGGCCTGGGCGCGCGAGGGCTCGATCGCACCGGTCACCTACCGCGGTGACCTGGTCGACATCGAGGTCACCGGCAGTCTTCCACGCAGCAGGCAGGGACATCCGGTGATCTTCCAGGCGGGCGATTCGTCCGAGGGACGGGATTTCGCCGCTCGCAACGCCGACGTCATCTTTTCCGCGCACGGCTACGAGTTCGACGACGCGCTCGCGTTCGCCGAAGACATCCGCCGCCGGCTCGCGGTGGCCGGCCGCCCGGCCGACGCGCTGCGCATCCTGCCCGGTTCCTCGATCATCGTCGGCGACACCGAGTCCGAGGCCGAGGAGAAGGCCCGCTGGGTGCGGGAGCAGCAGATCACCCCCGGCACCGCGCTGGCGCAGGCGACGCTGCTGTGGAACGTCGACCTGTCCGGCTACGACCCGGACGGGCCGCTGCCCGACGTCGAGCCCCAGGAGCAGGACAACAGTGGTGCTTTCGGCGCGGCACGGCGGCCCGATTCGCGGGCGACGGTCGCGCAGTGGCGCGACGCGGCCGCGGCACACGGCTGGTCGCTGCGCCAGACCGTGATCGAACTGGGACAGCGTGCCCGCAGCCACGTCGGGACCCCGGCCGGTCTGGCCGAGAAGTTCGCCCGCTTCGTGCGCGAGGGTGCCATCGACGGGTTCAACCTCTCGCCGTACCTGGTTCCCGATGGGCTGGACGACGTGGTGGACTCGCTGATCCCGGCGCTGCAGGAGCGAGGTCTGTACCGCACCGAGTACACCGGCACCACGCTGCGCGAGCATCTGCAGCTGCCCCCGGCCCGTGCCGGGCTCGGCGTCCCGCCCGCGGCTCAGTTCGACCGGGAGGCTTCGCCGGTCGCCCAGAAGTAGGTGAGGCCGGTGCCGTTGACGACGTGGTCGCCGATCGCACGTTCCTGGTAGATCGCCGGGTTGTGCGAGGACAGCGTGCGGGCGTTGCGCCAGTGCCGGTCGAACCCGTGCTGCGTGCTGGTGGCCGAGGCACCGCCGACGTCGAACAGCTTGGTGGTGATGCGCTGGACCAGTTCGACGACGGTCAGCTGTGCCTGGACGGTACGCAGTTCCGCGGCGTCGATCAGCTCATCGGCCTCTTCGCCGGCGGCGATGGCTTCGTGCGCGCGCTCGATGTGCCGTGCCGCGTCGAGGGTGAGGGTTTCCGCGGCCGCTGCGTCCGCGGCGAGCCGTCCCACGACGGATTGCACGAGCGGGTCGGTGGCTGCGGTGGTGCCGGCGCCGTGCTCGTAGACCCGGGTGCGTTCGCGGACGAAGCGGGCCGCGTCGCGGGTGGCGGCCCGGCCGACGCCGGCGAGCGAGGCGAGCAGCACGGTCTGCAGGAACGCGGGGAGCAGTGTCCGGGTCCGGTTCGGCTGGTACCGGTGCAGCAGGTCGGGGGTGATGGCGACGTCGGTGAAGGTCGTCGTGCCGCTCCCGGTCAGCCGCTGGCCGAAGCCGAGCCAGTCGTCGCGGCGTTCGACGCCTTCGGCCTCGGCGGGCACCGACACCGACACCGTCTCCCCGGCCGGATCCTCGGCTGTCGTGGTGATCCAGTCCGCGAACAGCGAACCGGTGCTGTAGTACTTTTCGCCGTTGAGCAGCCATCCTTGCGCTGCCGGGGTCAGCTTCGTCGCAAGGGATCCGACGGTGGCCGGACCGCGTTCGTGACTGGCGTTGCCGACGATGGCGCCGTCCGCGACGCGGACGAACCACTTCTCGCGGTCCGGGCGACGCGGTTCGAGCAGCAGGCCTTCGACAAAGGCGAAGTGGGCGCGCAGCAACTGCGGCAGGTTGGAGTCGGCTTCGGCGAGCGCGATCAGCAGCGCGAACAGCTCGGTGACCGACACCCCGGCTCCGCCGTGCTCGACCGGGACGGTGAGCGCGGTGAACCCGGCGTCACGCAGCAGGCCGACCTGTTTGTACGGCTGGATCCGTTCGGCCTCGCGCCGGGCCGCGCCCTCGGCGATCCCGGACAGCAGCGGACGGAAACCGTCGAGCCGGGCAGCAGCGGGGTCGTAGGTCATGGCAGTACCTCCGAAAAGTCGGGTCAGCTGGTGAGCCGGGGCCGGGGGAGCGCGTCGAGCAGCGCACGGGTGTAGGGCTCGCGGGGTGCGGTGAAGATCTCCTCGGCGGTGCCGTGTTCGACGATCCGCCCGTCCTGCATCACCAGCACCCGGTCGCTGACGTGGTGCACGACGCCGAGGTCGTGGGAGATGAACAGATAGGCCGTGCCGTGTGCGGCCTGCAGGTCGGCGAGCAGGTCGAGCACCTGGGCCTGCACGCTGACGTCGAGCGCGGAGACGGGTTCGTCGAGCACGAGCAGCTCGGGCCGCGTCGCGATGGCGCGGGCGATCGCGACGCGCTGGCGCTGCCCGCCGGACAGCGACAACGGGTGCCGTTCCGCGATGGCCGCGGGGAGCCCGACTTCGTCCAGCAGCTGCCGCACCCGGGCCTTGGCGTCGCGAGCGGACAGATCGCGCACGGCCCCGGCGATGATCGCGCCGACCGACCGGCGCGGGTCGAACGAACTGAGCGGATCCTGGTAGACGACCGAGATCCGGTGCCGCCGGGCACGCCGTTCGCGCTCGGTGAGCGCACTCCACGCTTCGCCGGCGAAGCGGACGCTGCCGTGGTCGGGCTCGGTCAGCGCCAGGCAGAGTGCCGCCGTGGTCGACTTGCCGGAGCCGGATTCCCCGACGATGCCGAGTGTTTCGCCGGAGCGGATCTCGAACCCGACGTCGCGCACGACGGTGCGGTCCTTGCCGTCCGGACCGCGGTAGGTTTTGCTGATCCCGTCCACCCGCAGGATTTCCCGCGGCGGCGCGGCGACGGCCGGCCGGTCCGGGACCGGCGGTGGGATGTCCGAGAGCCGGGTGCCCTTCGCGTGCGCCGTGGGGATGGCCGCGATGAGCCGCCGCGTGTACTCGTGCCGGGGCGCGCGCAGCACTTGCTCGGTGGGCGCGGATTCGACCACCTCACCGGCGCGCAGGACGAGCACGTGGTCGGCGAGCCGGTCCACCACGGCGAGATCGTGGCTGATCAGCAGCAGCGCCTTGCCCCGGTCCTTGGCCGCCGCGAGCAGGTCGAGGATCTGCGCCTGCACGGTGGTGTCGAGTGCGGTCGTCGGCTCGTCGGCGATCAGCAGCTCCGGATCGAGTGCGATGGCGGCGGCGATCAACGCGCGCTGCCGGAGCCCGCCGGACAGCTCGGAAGGCAGTTGCCGCGCGCGCAGTTCCGGTTCGGGAACGCCGACTTGGCGCAGCAGCTCCAGCACCCGCCGTTCCCGCTGCCTGCGCGGGCCGAACCGGTGCAGGCGCAGCGGCTCGGCGATTTCCGCGCCGACCCGGCGGAGCGGGTCGAGTGAGACGAGTGCGTCCTGGAGCACGTACCCCGCCCGCCGTCCGCGCAGCCTCCGCCATCCGCGTTCGGACACAGTGGACAGATCCTCGCCGCCGAGCACGAGGGTGCGTGCGCTCGTGTGGGCAGCCGGTCCGTTGAGCCCGAGCAACGCGCGGGCGGTCACGCTCTTGCCGGAGCCGGATTCGCCGACCAGCGCGACGCAGCGGCCGGCTTCCAGGGTGAACGACACGTCCCGCACGACCGGGTCGCGGTGGAAGCCGACGGTCAGCCCGTCGACCTCGGCGAGCGGATGAGCGGCCGCGGCCGCCGCTTCGGTGGCCGGTTCGACGGTGGTGTCGGTCATCGGTGTCCTCCTGGCTGGACGGCGGTCCGGATGGCCCGGCCCAGTGCGGTCAGGGAAAGGGTGAACAGCACGATCACGGCGCCGGGGAAGAAATCGAGCCACCACGCCTGCTGCAGGTAGTTGCGGCCGGCGTTGAGCATCGCGCCCCATTCCGGTGCGGGCGGCTGCACGCCGAGCCCGAGGAAACCCAGCGCGGTGGCCCACACGATGGCCTGGCCGATGCCGAGTGTGACCAGGACGGCGAGCGGGCGGAACGCGTTGGGCAGTACCGTGCGGAACAGGATCCGGGCGGGGGAGTGCCCCAGCACCCGTTCCGCCTGGACGTAGAGCGAACCGCGGACCGACAGCACCTGCCCGCGGACCATCCGCGCGTAACCGGGTACCGACGCGACGCCGACCGCCAGCAGCTGGGTTCCGGCGCTGTTGCCGAACACTGCGATCAGGATCAGCGCGAGCAGCAGCCCGGGGAAGGCGTAGAGCACCTCGACGATCCTGGTGGTGACGGCGTCCACCGCCCGGCCGCCCAGCCCGCCGAGCAGGCCGAGCACGAGTGCGCCGCCCAGCCCGAGCGCGGTCGCGCCGATACCGATCAGCAGGGACTGACCCGCACCGTGCACCACCCGGGACAGCACGTCGCGTCCGGACTGGTCGGTGCCGAACGGGTGTGCCGCGCTCGGCGCGGCGAAGCTTTGCGCCAGGTGGATTTCCAGCGGGTCCTGCCCGGTGAGCAGCCCCGGCGCGACCGCGGCGACGACCACCAGTGCGGTGAACGCCAGCGCGAGCCAGAAACCGGGCCGCTGCAGGACACCGCGCTCGCGCCGGACCGTGCGGACGGGGCCCGGTACCGGCGCGGCGAGTTCGGGCTCGAGAACACTCATGCGGTCGCTCCGATCGTGCTGCGAAGCCGCGGATCCACCGCGACGTAGGCGAGGTCGGTGAGCAGGTTGGCGACCACGTAGACGAGCGCGACCACGAAGGTGATGCCGACGACCAGCGGGAGGTCCCGCGCGGTGACCGCGGTGACGAGCAGCTGGCCGATGCCCTGCCGGGCGAACACCACCTCGGCGATCACCGCACCGCTGACCAGCGAGCCCAGTCCCCATCCCGACAGCGAGATCCCGGGCAGCGCGGCGTGCCGCAGCACGTGCCGGGCCCGCACCCCGGCGTCGGACATGCCGCGTGCCCTTGCCGAGACCACGAAGGGCTGGCGCAGCTTCGTTTCGAACTCGTCCCTGGTGACCTGCGCGAGGAACCCGCCGAGCGGGATGCCCAGGGTCAGCGCAGGCAGCACCAGCCCGGCGGCCCCGCTGCCGATGACCGGGAACCAGTGCAGCCGCACCGCGAACACGATCAGCAGCACGAGGCCGAGCCAGAACTGCGGCAGCGCGGCGGCGGCCGCCTCCACCCCGGCGCCGAGCCGGCCCCACGCCCCGCGCCTGCCCGCGGTGGCGAGCGTGGCCAGGATCGACAGCACCCAGGCGATGGCGAGTGCGGTGAAGGTGAGTGCCAGGGTCGGCCCGACCTGGCCCGCGATCGCTTCGAGCACCGGCTGTTTGAGCGTGTAGGACTCGCCGAAGTCCAGGTGCAGCAGCCCGGTCAGGAACGACCAGTACTGCGCGAGCAGCGGCCGGTCGAACCCGTACTGGTGGGTGACCGCCTCGACCGCGGACGGGGTCGGGTGCGCGGAGGCTCCGCCGAGGATGGCGATCGCCGGGTCACCGGGCACCAGCTGTTCGAGGAAGAACACGATGGTGCCCACGGCAAGCAGCAACAGGACCGCTTCGAGGACACGCCGGGCGGCGCGCTGCGCCAGTGCCGGGCCGGAGGTGTGCATCGGGACGCTCCGCGGGGATCGGTGGGGTATCAGCGGGATCAGGGACGGATCAGGAGGTGAGGTAGGCGTCGGACAGGACGGGTTCGCCCTCGGAGACCTCGATCCAGACGTCGTGCAGCCGGTCGGACACCGCGAGCCGGGTCTGGATCGGGTAGAGCGGCAGGCTCCACGCCTTGGCGGTGAGCAGGTGCTGGGCGCTCGAGTACAGCTGCTTCTGCTGTGCCGGATCGGTGGTGGCCGCGGCGCGCAAGAGCGTGTCGTCGAGCTCGGGATCCCAGGCGAACGCGGTGTTCTGGCCGTTGGCGACGTCGAGCGTCGCCTTGGAGAACTTGATGTACATCACCGCCGGGGTGGGGCTGTTCCAATAGTTGCCGAGGAGTTCGTACGCCTTCGCGTCGCCCCAGACCGCGTCTGCGCTCGCCGAGTCGAGCGCCTGCAGTTCGACCTTGATGCCCGCTTTGCGTTCCATCGCCTGGATGTCCTCCAGCAGGGTCACGTCCGCCGGGGGAGTCTCGGCGCCGTCGCCCTTGTAGGGCAGCCGGACGGTGAGCGGGCGGCCGTTCTTGGTCCGGTAGCCCTCCGCGTCGCGACCGGTCCAGCCCGCCTCGTCCAGCAGCCGCGCGGCGGCGGCCGGATCGTAGGGGAAGGGCTCGTGGTAGCGGGGGTCGTAGAACGGTGTTCCGCTGCTGATGTTGTTGCCCTCGTAGGGGAACACCCCGGCGTAGGCGCTCTGCACCGCCTCCTTCGCGTCGGAGGCGTGGATGAACGCCTGGCGGACGCGCTGGTCGGCGAAGATCGGGCTGGCCGCGTTCAGGTCGAGGCTGAACGGGGACCCCGAGTGCACAAAGGACTGGAGCGTGATCGACGGGTCCGCTTTCGCGGTCTGTTCGTCCTCCGGGGGAACGTTGAAGATCACGTCGGCCTCACCCGAGGCCAGCGCACCGTAGCGGGTGGTGTTGTCCTTCAGGAACTTCCACGTCACGTGCTCCAGGTAGGCCGGCCCCTGGTGCTTGGCGTTCGCGGGCGCCGAATGGTAAGCGTCGTTGCGCACCAGCTCGACGTCGCGCTCGTGGTGCCACTTCACCACCTTGAACGGGCCGGTGCCGACCGGGGATTCGCAGTTCTGCTGCAGTCCGCGGGCCATCGCCCGTGGCGACTCGATGCCGAAGAACGCCTGCGACAGTGCGCTCAGCAACGGCGAGTACGGCCGTTTGAGACTGATCCGCACGACCTCGGACGAGAGCGCGGTCGCCTTGTCGTAATAGGACTTGAGGTACAGCAGGTCGGTGGAGGACTGCGTCTTCGGGTCGAGGATCTGGTCGAAGTTCGCCACCACCGCGGCGGCGTCGAGTGGTGTGCCGTCGGTGAACCGGACGCCCGGCTTCAGCCGGAAATCGTAGGTGCGCCCGTCCGGGGAGATGGTCCAGCCGGATGCGAGCCACGGCACGATCTTGCCGCCCTTTTCCTCGGACACGAGCGAGTCGAGGTACTGCCTGGCGACGTAGGTCTGGGGCATGTCGCCGTTGTTGTGCGGGTCGAGGCAGGTCGGCTCGCGGTCGGCCGCGTAGGTGATCGATCCGCCGCGCACCGGGCCCGCACCACGCGCGGTGGTGGTTTCCCTTGCCGCGCACGAGGTGAGCAGGACCGCCGACAGTGCCACCAGGAGCAGCCGTCTCATCGCGGCACCCCGGCGACGGCGTGCCGGTGCACTGCGGCCGGGTGGGCCTCGGGCAGCCGGGCACCTGCGCCGTGCAGCCGTTCGCGCAGCGTTTCGCCGGCGCCGTACCGGGTGCGGTAGCGGCCGCGGCGCTGCAGTTCCGGCACGACCAGGCCGATGAAATCCTCGAACGTGCCGGGGGACAGGTACTGCACCAGGTTGAACCCGTCCACGCCGGTGGTGTCGGCGAGCTCCTCGATCCGGTCGGCGACCCGGCCGGCCGAGCCGACGACGAAGAACGGGTCGTGGAACGGATCGTCGAAGTGGTCCACGATCTCGCGGACGCGCCGGTCGGAGAAGGACCGTTCGGCCGATTCGATGTGCCCGCGCGCCTTGAACTCGATGTACTCCTCGGCGCCGAGTGCGGCGAGGTCGATCCCGCTGCTGCCGCCGAAGTGGACGAGGTAGCCGATGGTGTCGCGGTAGCGCAGGATCTGTTCCAGCTTGCGGCGAGCGTCGGCGTCGGTCTCGCCGACGATCACGTTGAGCCCGGCGAAGAACCGGACCGCATCGGCCCCGCGGCCGTTCTCCTCGGCCAGGTCGCGGACCGAGCGGATGATGGTGCGTGCCTCTTCCTCGGTGCGGGCGCCGAGGAAGATCGCCTCGGCGTGCCGGGCCGCGAAGGCCCGCCCGCGGTCGGAGGAACCGGCCTGGTACAACACCGGCGTGCGCTGCGGGGAGGGTTCCGACAGGTGCGGGCCGTCGACCGAGAAGTACTTGCCCCGGTGGGAGATCTCGTGCACCTTCGCCGGATCGCTGTAGCGGCGGAGCGCGCGGTCGCGGACCACCGCGTCGTCCTCCCATGATCCTTCCCACAGTTTGTAGGACACCTCGAGGAACTCTTCGGCGAGGTCGTAACGGTCGTCGTGGCGGACCTGTTCGGACAGCCCGTAGTTGCGAGCGGCGTCCGGCAGGTAACCGGTGACTATGTTCCACGCGACGCGGCCCTTGGTGAGGTGGTCCAAAGTGGAAAACCGCCGTGCGTTGCCGAACGGCGGCTCGTAGGTGGTGGTGAAGGTCACCGCGAAACCGAGGTGTTCGGTCACCGCGGCCATCGCCGGGACCACCAGGAACGGATCGTTGTTGGGCGACTGGATCCCGCGTTCGATCGCGGGTGCCCGGCCGCCCTCGTAGACGTGGTAGGTGCCGACCACGTCGGCGAGGAACAGCGCGTCGAACAGTCCGCGCTCCAGCAGCCGGGCGGTGTCCAGCCAGTACCCGAGATCGGTGTACTCGTGCCGCCGGTTTCCCGGGTGCACCCACAGGCCGTGATTGATGTGACTCGGGGTGTTCATCTCGAACCCGTTGAACTGCAGCACTTTCGACATTCCGCGTGTCCTCCGTCGATCGTCGGCGCGTTCACCCTAGGAGCGGGGAAGGGAAAGTCCACGACGCCCAGCGAGTGGGACCAGCACCCGAACAACGGACTTCGTTCCAGCAGATGGGAGTCCGGCCGGCGCGTGGTCTTCGATCCGCGCCCGACGGGGCCGGATGCCCCTCGGGTGCCGAGGATGGGATTCGCCTCGTGGTGCGTGTAGGCTGGTGCCGGATGTTGTGCCAGATCACCCCGGACCTCGGTGATGTCTCGCGAAGACGCGCCTGGAGGTCTGCATGGGAGATTCCTTCTCCGTAGCCGCCGAGCACGGCGCCCGGAAGCTGCACAGACTCGCGAGCCCCTGCGGTACAGCGATCGGGGACAGCTCGGACCTGAATGCGGTTCGTGGCCTGCCCACCAGCGTCGCACTGATCGAGCCGGCCGGTAACTCCTCCGTTCGTGGCCGCAGACGCGGTGCCGATCGCCGGATGCCCGGCTGCGCGAAGAACTCCCTCGAACTGTGGAACCGGAGGCCGTCATGGTCGTTGTGCTGATCGTCGCGCTCGTCGTCTGGGTGATCCTGGCGATCATCGGATTCGCCGTCAAAGGATTGCTGTGGCTGGCAATCATCGGAATCGTCCTCTTCGTGGGAACCGCGGCGATCGGCGCGGTCCGCCGGAGGGCTTTGCACCGCTGACGTTTCCCTGTGTGCAGTGAATCGGCGAAGACAGCGCCGCGGACGCCGACGGCACACTCGGCCGGTCGAGCGCTTCGATCATCATCGTCGGCATTCTCGGGAGAGAGCTGCCAGCGATGCGCAGAGAAGAACGTTCGGTCTTGCGTCGTCGGCTCGCCTGTGCCGCGCGAGAAGGGAGACGGTCGCGGTGAACAAGCCGCTGTCCCTCGGTGTCGCCGGCTCCGCCGGAGACGACAGGGTGGAAGGGCAAGCCAGGTCCGACGACGGCCCGCTCGACCTCTCCCTCGCCGTTCCCGAGGAGAAGGGCGGCCCCGTGGCGCGACCAACGGACGCCGGAAGGCGGATGCACTTTGAGTAGTACTGCCGTGCACGTCGAACTATCCGGCGTCGCCCAGCTCCTCGCCGACGCGCACGCGAGCTGCCCGTACTTGAACGTCACGCGCGGCACGATCCGGGTGACCGTCGCCTGATGCCGGTGGCCGGGCCGATCCCGTCGTGGGCCCTGCCGGACCGCGCTGCCGGATCGCCCTGCCGGGGCGGTGGCGACGAGCCGCACCTATCATGGCTGCATGGTGAGGGGATCCCGCTCTGCACCGGCTGCGGTCGGCGAGAGCAGCCGTGAGGTCATTCTGCACGCGGCGCGCACCCTGATCGCCGAAAAGGGGTACGACGGCATGGCCGTCTCGGATTTGTGTGCGCAGGCCGGGTTTCCGCCCAGCTCGATCTACTATCACTTCGGCAACAAGCTCGGCGTACTGGCGGCATTGCTCGAACGCACTTTCGAGGAGTTGCACGCGCTGTTCCCGAACCCGTCGTCGTTCGACGATCTCGCGCCGCTCGAACGGCTCGAAGCGTGGTTCACCGCGGCGTGCCGTTCCCTTGACGAGCGACCCGATTACCTTCGTCTGTTGCTGGTGATCAGCGTGGGTCCGCAGAAGGACTCCGCGACGGTGCGGGAGACCGTGCGCCGTATTCGCGACTACTCGCACGCTTCCTGGGTGGAAGCGCTCACGCCGATCTTCGCGCCGCACGGCGGCAAGGCCGACGAGACCCTGGTGGGCCAGCTGGCCGTGCTCGGCCGAGCGCTCACGGATGGGTTGTCGGCGACCAACAGCCTCGACGGTCTGACCTACAGTTCGCAGGTCGCGCCGTTCGTCGCACTGGTCCGCGGTCTGGCGGAGCAGCGCGGCCAGGGGGCAAAGCGGAAGAAGCGGTGAACGCCGTCCGGCGCTGGCTGCGGTGAGTCCCCGGATATCTCGGGACCACCCGGATCCTCTCGAGCATCGAACCTTGAGCGACCGGCATCCATCTGTATAGTGAGCGTTACATACAGAAGGAGGTCGGGTGATGAGCTCGGTGGATGTCGGGGACGCGCAGCTGGTCTACACCGAGGTCGGCACGGGCAGTCCGGTCGTCTGGCTGCACGGTTCCGGACCGGGCGCGACGGGGATGAGCAACTTCGGCGGAAACCTGGCCGCTTTCCGGGACTACCGCAACATCGTGGTCGATCTGCCGGGCTGGGGCCGTTCGCCGCGCCCCGCCACGGACGAGCCGCTGACCTTCCACGCGGCCGAACGGGTGGTGCGCGCGATGGGGGCACTCGGCATCGAACGCGCCCATCTGGTCGGCAACTCCTACGGCGGCGGCGTGGCGATGCGGATCGCGATGCAGTATCCGGAACGGGTGGATCGGCTCGTCCTCATGGCGCCGGGTGGCGTGCTGCCGACGGACGCGCCGCCGTGGCCGGTGGGGCTCGAGCGTCTCTTCGCTTACATGGCCGCGGAAAAGCCCGCGCGCGAGGCGATGGCCGAGTTCGTCCGCCTGATGGTCTTCGACGAGGCACTGGCGACCGAGGCACTGATCGAGGAGCGGTACGAAGCCAGCCTCAGGGTGCACCCGGAGTTGCCGATTCCGCCGAATTTCGGTGACCTGACGCCGGACCTGGGCCTAGTCGGGGCGCCGACACTGCTCGTGTGGGGGCGCGAGGATCAGACCGTTCCGCTCACCTGGGCGCCGAAGATCCTCGCCGGCATCCCGCACGCGGAGTTGCGCGTGCTGCCGCACTGCCGGCACTGGGTCCAGTACGAGCGGGCGCCCGAGTTCAACCACATCGTCCGCGAGTTCCTGCAAGGCGGCGCAGCCGCCGCATCGGAGGGATGATCAGCGTGGGTATCCGGAAACTGGGTTACGTCGGACTGAACGTCACCGATGTCGAGGCGTGGATCGATCTGCTGGGGCGAACGCTGGGAATCGGCGTCACGCACGCGAAGTCCGGCAGCGCCGAGGTCGTCCTGGCGGAGCTCGACGAGTTCAAGTACCGGCTGGCGGTTCACCCGTCCACAGTGGACACACCGCGTGCGGTGGGCTGGATCGTCGATTCGCCGGATGAACTGGACCGGCTCACCCGACGGCTAACGGATGCCGGCTGCACCGTCGCGCAAGCGACCGCGGAGGAGAAGGAACTCCGTGGCGCCACGCACCTGCGCTGGTTCACCGACCCGGTCGGCTTCCGCGTGGAGCTGGCGGTTGGTGAAGCCAAGGTCCGCACCGGCGTCGCGCGCCCCGCCGGCGGGTATCCCGGCGCCACCGGCCTCGGCCACCTCGTCCTGGCCGGCCCGAAGGTGGCCGAACTCCGCGAGCTCTACGAGTCGGTGCTCGAGTTCAAGCTGACCGACTACCGTGCCCCCGGCCTGTTCTTCTTCCGCTGCAACTCCTCCCACCACAGCATCGCGCTCGCGAGTGCGCCGGAGCCCTCGATTCACCACCTCGAGCTCGAGCACGCCTCGATCGACGACGTCGGACGGGCCTACGACCGGGCCAAGGCCACCGGCGCACCGATTTCGATCAGCCTCGGAAGGCACATGAACGACAAGGCCATCTCGTTCTACGTTCGCAATCCGAGCGGATTCCACCTGGAAATCGGATGCGGCGGTATCGAGGTGGGGCCGGACTGGATGCCGCACGACTTCGGGGTGCCGGATGTCTGGGGACACCACCACGCCGACGCCAATCCCTTCGCCTCCCCGAAATCGTGACGGGCATCGAGCAGCTCGCGTTCCTGCCCCGGCCGATCGAACCGGACGGGGACGCCGGTGCAGTGTCGTACCTGTGCTGGTGTACCTGTGTTCGCCCGAGGCGACGTCGGTCATCGGCGCCGAGCCGGTCGGTCCTGGACGAAGGCCGGCGCGCCTGCCGACCCGGTCGCGCTCGCCGGCCAGACTGAACGTTCTATCTGCTACACTGGCCAGGATGGTGCGCAATGCTCGAGGCCAGGTCTCTGAAGCGCGGTCACGGCTGCTCGAAACGGCGACCCGGATCTTCTACGCGGAGGGCCTGCACTCCGTGGGGATCGATCGGATCGTCGCGGAGGCGAAGGTGACCCGCGCGACGTTGTACCGGCATTTCCCCAGCAAGGACGAACTCGTCGTGGCCTACCTGCAGGCGGTCGGCCAGGCCGATCGCGCCCAGGTCGGCGAAGCTCTCGGCAGCGGCAAGCCGGTGCCCGACATCGTGCGGGCGATCGCCGGATCGATCGCCGCGGGCATCCAGTCGGCGGTGTTCCGCGGCTGCGCGTTCCTCAATGCCGCCGCGGAGTACCCGGACCCCGAGCACCCCGTGCACAAGGCCGTGCTCGCGCACCGCGAATGGTTCCTCGGCACCATCACGGACTTGTTCGCACAGATCGGGGAGACTCCGCCCGAACTCGCCGGCAGGCACTTCGTCATGCTGCGGGACGGTGCGATGGCCGCGGGCTGCCTGTCCGATCCGGTGGAGGTCTGCGACACGTTCCTCCAGGGGGTCGAAGGAATCCTGGAACACCGCCTCGGCAGCACGTCCCGGAAGGCTGCGGCCGGATCCGCCTGAGCGTTCCGGACGGCATCTCGATCTCGTGCCCTGCCGGGCACGGAAAACCCCATTGCGGTGCAGCTCCGGCGTTCCTGCGTCGTGCGGAGCGAGTTTCGCTGGCCAAGGCGTGCCGCACATTGTAGAGTGAGCGTTACATACAGAGTTGCCGGCGTGCCCGGCGCCGGACACGCGTTGCGGTGCCACCCCGGCCGCCTCGTGCGCACACCCCGCCGATCCGGGTCAGGGAGGTTCAGGTGAGCAGTTCGTTGATCGATGTGGACCGGACCGCGGTGCTCGTCATCGACATGCAGAACGACTTCGTGGAGGAGGGCGCACCGCTGGAATTCCCGGAGGGACGGCGGGTGATTCCCGCCATCCAGAAGGTGCTCGATGCCGCCCGCGGCAGGGGAATGACGGTCGTCTACGCCGCGCATGTGCACCGTCCCGGCGGAGCCGACCAGGGCGGCCACCGCGAACTGTATCCGCCGGTCGCGGCGGGTGCGGCGCTGGTCGACGGCGAGCGGGGCGGGGAGATCCACCGCGAGCTGGCGCCGCGGCCGGCCGAGCCGGTGATCAAGAAGCACCGCTACAACTCCTTCTACGCCACCGATCTGGAGATCATCCTGCGTGGCCTCGGGGTGGAGACGGTGGTACTGACCGGGATGACGACCGAATGCTGTGTGCTCGGAACAGCGCGCGGGGCACTGGAACGCGGATTCCGTTCCCTGGTGGTATCCGACGCCTGTGCCTCGTGCGACTACCCGGACCTGGGGGCAGGCCCGATGCCTGCCGGGGAAATGCACCTGGCTGCGCTGCGGGTGCTGTCACTGACGTCGTCACCGCTGATCACCACGGACGAATTCGTTTCCCGGCTGCCGTGAACTTCGGCGGCACCGTTCTGCCCCATCGAGGAGGCTGCCCGTGTCGGCCACATCGGACGAGGTCGTGCCGACCGGCACCGGCCCCGTTCTCGTGCTGCTGCACGGGGGCGGGCCGGGTGTCGATGCCGCGAGCAACTGGGCGGCGGTGCGTTCCCGGCTTTCCGCCGGTTTCCGCTGCCTGGCCCCTGACCTGCTCGGCTTCGGTACGCAGATCACCGGACAGGGGACTGCCGGACTTCGCGGTCCGGGCGGTTGGGCTCGCGCCCGCGCACGGCAGATCCTGGCACTGCTCGATCGTCATCACCTGGAACGCGTGCACCTCGTCGGGAACTCCGCAGCCGGGGGAGCAGCAGCGCTGGCCCTGATGGCCACCGCACCCGAACGGATCGGGCGCGCGGTCGTCATGGGTGGCGCGGGTACCGGGCCGCTGCCCCGGGCCGTCCCGTTCTACGACGAGCCGACGAAGGAGTCCATGCGTGCCACCCTCGCCCGGCTGGTCGCGGACGAGGGTGTGCACGGTGAACTGCTCGACGACCTCGCCGGTCTCCGGCTGGAGCAGGCGTTGCGTTCCGGCGCCGAGAGCGCCTTCCGCTCGATGTTCGCCGACGGGCCGCCGAACGTCGATCCGGCCGGGATCGGCACTCCGGTCCTGGTCCTGCACGGGGAGCGCGACCGGGTTTCCCCGGTCGAGGTTTCCGAGCGGCTCGCTGCCACATTGCCCCGCGGCCGGCTCGAAGTGGTGGCCGGGGCCGGGCACTGGATCCACGTCGACCGTCCGGCGGAGTTCTGCCGTCTGGCAGGGGAGTTCCTGAGCGCATGACACCGCAACCCGGCAGCGCCGGAGACCGCATCGACGTCCTGGTGGTCGGCGCCGGTCCGACCGGACTGACCCTCGCGATCGACCTCGCCCGGCGCGGCCTCGCATGCCACGTCGTGGAGGCGGCCGAGCAGCGTCCGGTCAATCCCCGGTGCAACACCACTTCCGCCCGGTCGATGGAAATCTTCCGGCGGCTGGGGCTGGCCGGCGACATCCGGCGCTCCGGCCTGCCCGCGGACTACCCGTCGTCCGTCCAGTACCGCACGACCCTGCGGGGCGAGGAGATCTTCCGCATCGATCTGCCCTCGGCCGAGGAGGTGCTGGCCGGTGCCGGCCGGGCGGGCTGGCCGACCCCGGAGCCGCAGCACCGGATCTCGCAGCTGTTCCTGGAACCGATCCTGGAGCGGCACGCGCGAAGCCTCCCCGGGCTGACGCTCGAGCGCGGCGCCCGGCTGGTCGATCTGCGCCAGGACGAGGATCACGTCGAAGCGGTCGTGCAGACCGGCGGCACCACCCGGGTCCTGCACTGCGCCTACCTGGTCGGCTGCGACGGTCCGCACAGCGAGGTCCGCCGCAGGCTGGGGTTGCATTACCAGGGTGTCGACGCGATCCGGAAGTTCGTCTCGACCTTCGTCCGCTCGGCGGAGATCGGGCGGCTCGCCGCGCGCGACCGGGCCTGGACGTACTGGACCTACGGGCGCGGGCAGGCCTCCCTGATCGCCATCGACGGCGAGGAACTGTGGCTCAACCACGTTGCTTTCGCCCCCGGCCACGATACCGAGGGCGAGGACCCCGAACGGCTCCTGCGGGAGGCCGTGGGCGGGGAGGTCGGGCACGAGGTCCTCGGCGTGGTGCGGTGGACCGGACGCAGGCTGGTCGCCGAGCGGTACCAGGAGGGCCGGGTGTTCCTGGCGGGTGACGCCGCGCACCTCTGGATCCCGGTCGGCGGATTCGGGATGAACGCAGGGATCCAGGACGCGGCGACGTTGGGATGGATGCTCGCGGCGGTCTGCCGGGGATGGGCGCCACCGGAACTGCTGGCCGCGTACGAGCAGGAGCGCAAGCCGGTGGGCGAGCAGTTCGCCAGTGCGGTCGGCTCGGCGGCGAAAGCGTCCCTCGCGGAGGTTTCGCCGGACATCCACCTGCCCGGCCCGGAGGGTGCGCGTGCCCGTGCCGAGCTCGCCGGCCGGCTGGCGGTGACGGAGCCGCACCGGTATTCGCCGGACGGGTTCAGCTTCGGCTACCACTACGCGAGTTCGCCGCTGGTGGTCGGGGGCGAGGCTCAGGCGGAGGTCAGCATGGGTGATTACCGGGACCGGGCGCAGGCGGGTTTCCGGCTGCCGCACGTGTGGCTCGACGACGCCACGCCGGTGCTCGACGTGCTCGGGCCCGGCTTCACCCTGCTGCGCACCGACCGCACCGTCGAGGTCCGGCAGTGGGCCGAGGCCGCGGGCGAGCTGGGCATCCCCCTCGTCACGGTCGATCTGCCGGGGGACTGCGGCGGCCGGTATCCCGCCCCGCTCCTGCTCGTGCGCCCGGACCAGCACGTCGCCTGGCTGGGCGGGGCGGACGCCCGTCCCGGCGAGCTCCTGCGGACAGTCACCGGGCGGGTCGCCGCCCCTCAGCGGTAGCGAGGATCAGGAGAAGCACATGCCATACGCACTGGGCATCGACGTCGGAGGCACCTTCACCGACGCCGTCGCCTCCGACGGGGCGGGCCGGATGGTCTCCGCCAAGACGCCGACGACCCCGCCGAACCGTGAGATCGGCGTCCTGCGCGCGATCGAGGACCTCGCGGGCGAGCTGGACGTCGGCGTCGGCGAGCTGCTGTCGCAGACCGACTACATCGCGCACGGCACGACGGCGTCGATCAATGCCCTCGTCCAGGGATCGGTGGCCGAGGTCGGGCTCATCGCCACCAAGGGGCACCGGGACGCGATCTACATCATGAACGCCGAGGGCCGTACCCTCGGCAAATCGGCACACGAGGTCCAGGACACGCTGCGGCAGCGCAAGCCCGCGGCGCTGATCCCGAAGAGCCGTGCGCTGGAGGTCACCGAGCGGATCGACTACGCGGGCCGGGTGCTGGTGCCGCTCGACGAGGACGAGGTCCGCCGGGTCACCCGGTCGCTGGTGGACCAGGGCGTCGAGGCGATCGCGGTGTGTCTGTTGTGGTCGTTCAAGAACGGCGCACACGAACGGCGGATCCGTGAGCTGATCCAGGAGATCGCCCCGGACCTGTACGTCACGCTGTCCTCGGAGGTGAGCCCGCGCATCCGGGAGTTCGCGCGGACGTCCACCACGATCATGAACGCACAGGTGGGCCCGAAGCTGCGGACCTACCTGCTCCCGCTGCAGAAGCAGCTGGAAGAGGGCGGGCTCACCGGCCCCTTGCTGGTCATGCAGAGCGAGGGCGGCACGATCACCGCCGAGAAGGCTCCCGAGCACGCCATCACCACCGTCGGTTCGGTGCTCTCCGGCGGCGTCATCGGCGGGATGCGCCTTGCCGAGCAGCTCGGGCACCGCAACGTGATCACCACCGACGTCGGCGGCACGACCTTCCTGGCCGGGTTGATCGTGGACCGGGAGCCGGTGATGGCGCCGGGCTCCGTCGTGAACCAGTTCCCGATCAACGCGGCGACCATCCGGGTGCACACCATCGGTTCCGGCGGCGGCGCACTGGCCACTGTGGACGCCGGCGGGAATCTGCGGCTCGGTCCGCGCAGCGCCGAGGCGGTCCCCGGCCCCGCGTGCTACGGCAACGGCGGCACCCGGCCCACGAACACCGACGCCAACCTGGTGCTCGGCATCCTGAGCGAGCGCGGGCTGCTCGGCGGCCGGAAACCGCTGCGGCCGGACCTGGCGCGCCAGGCCATCCACGAGCACGTGGCGCAGCCGCTGGGGCTCGCGGTCGAGGAAGCTGCGATCGCCATCCACGAGGTGCAGAACGCGCAGGCGGGCGACCTGCTGCGCCGGGCCGTCGTGCAGGCCGGGTACGACCCCCGCGATTTCGTCGTGTACGCCTTCGGCGGTGCCGGGCCCGCGCACTGCGCCGGCTACTGCCAGGACCTCGGGGTGAGCGAGGTCGTCGTGCCGCTCGGTCCGGTCGCGTCCGCCTTCTCCGCCTACGGGCTCGCGGCCTCGGACGTCGTGCTCAGTGCGGAGCTGTCCGATCCCTCCGCCTTCCCGGTCGGCAAGGCGACGCTGGAGTCCCACTACGCCCGGCTCGAGGCCGATCTGCAGCGGGCGCTCGACCGGCAGCAGGTGAAGTTCCGCGACGTGACCCTGCAGCGCGAGGTCGACCTGCGGTATTCGATGCAGGTCACGGAGCTGGCGACGGCGGTCCCGGACACGAAGTTCACCGAGCACACCGGCCACGAGATCCTCGAACGCTTCGAGGAACAGTACGAACGCATCAACGGCAGCGGCGCCGGCTACCGCGAGGCCGGCGTCCAGGCGATCACCTACCGCGTGCGGGCCAAGGCCGGTCTCGGGTTCCCGGTGGTGCTGCCGGAAGTACCGGAGGCCGACGGCCCGGACCCCGCGGCGGCGCTGCTCGGCGAACGTTCCGTCTGCCTCGACTCGCAGCTGGGTTTCGTGCCCACCCCCGTTTACGACTACGCCCGGCTGCGCGCGGGCCACGAGCTCACCGGGCCCGCGATCGTCGAGGTGCCGACCACGGTGGTCGTGGTCCCCGCGGGGGTCACCGGCCGCGTCGATCGCCTCGGCAATCTCGTGCTGAGCTACCGGGAGGGACGGCCATGACCGCCAGGATCCCCGGTGCGGACGAGTTCACCAGCAGGCCGATGCCCCGCGCGGAACTGCTGCGGCAGATCTCGCCTGCACTGCCGTTGCACCGGGTCGACGCCGAGCGGGACGGCCGGGTCGACGCGCTGACCTACGAGGTCGTGCGGCACCGGCTGTGGGCGATCACCCAGGAGATGGGGGAGACGCTGCGGCGGATGTCGGGCTCGCACGTGGTCACCGAGTCCAACGACTTCAACTTCTCCGTCTGCGACGAGCTCGGCGAGCAGGTCCAGGTCGGCAGCTACAACATCGGCCTGATCGGCTCGATGGACCTGGCGATCACCTGGACGCTGCGCCATCGCAGCGACAACCCCGGCATCGCCGACGGGGACATGTTCCTGTGCAACGACCCGTGGATCGGCGGCGGGCTGCACCAGAACGACGCCGCGATCCTCGCGCCGATCTTCCACGAGGGCAAGCTGTTCGGCTGGACCACGGCGATCGCGCACCAGGTCGACCTCGGCGGTCCGCGACCGGGTTCGTTCAGCCCGTCGGCATCGGATGTGTTCGGCGAGGCACTGCCGACCCCGCCGATCAAGGTCGTCCGGGACGGGGTGCTGCAGCGCGACGTCGCCGACGCCTGGGTCCGGCGATCCCGGCTCCCGCACCTGGTCGGCCTCGACCTGCGGGCCAAGATCGCGGCCAACAAGAACGCCGCCGAGCAGATCCTCCGGCTGATCACCAAGTACGGCGCGGACACCGTCAAGATCGTGATGCGGCGAATGATGGACGACGCGGAACGCAGGCTGCGGGCGAAGCTCGCGACACTGCCCGAGGGAACCTGGACCGCCGTGGGTTACCAGGAACAGTCCCGGACCGGGGACCGCGGCCTGCACGCGATCAAGGTGGCAATGACCAAAGAAGCCGACCGGCTCGTGTTCGACTTCCGCGGAACCGCCGGGCAGACCGGCATCATCAACTGCCCGTACCCCGGACTGCGGGCCGGGATCGTCTTCACCATGCTGCCCTTGCTGGCCGGGGACATCCCGTGGGCGGCAGGCGGGCTGATGCGCTGTTTCGAGATCATCACCGACGAGGACACCATCACCAACGCGTCCTTTCCCGCGGCGGTCGGCAAGGGACCGTTCGGGCCGGCGTGGGGATCGGGCAACCTCGTCGCCGAGGTGCTCGCGAAGATGCTGGACGCCGAGCCCGGTCACCGCAGCGATGTGCAGTCGATCTGCAACGGCACCACCGACCTCTGCGTGGTGTCCGGTGTGGACGAACGCGGCGGCGGCGAGAAGGGCTTCGTGTCACCGATTTTCGACGTCATGGCAGGCGGATACGGTGCCCAGGTGTACCACGACGGCGTCGACACCGGCGGACGGCTGATCATTCCCGCCGCGCGGGCACCGGATGTCGAGATGACCGAGTACCTGTACCCGCTCGTGGCGCTGTGGCGCCGCGAGCAGACCGACTCCGGCGGACCGGGCAGGCAGCGCGGCGGGATGAGCGGCTCGGTCTGCTACCTGCCGCACCCGGACCAGAACTGCGTGCTGTCACTGGTGGTTTCCGGAACCGGCAAGGTGGCGAACCAGAACGTCGGGCTGGCCGGCGGTTATCCCGGCAACTCCCAGCTCGATCTCGTGGTGCGCGGGGTCGAGCGGCCCCGGCTCGCCCAGGCGGCCGCCATCCCCGCCGACCTGGCCGAGCTGGGTGGCGAAATCGAGGTGCTCCCGTGCGAGGGGGAGTCGGATTTCGGGCCCGGTGACGCGCTTTACCTGCACTGGCAAGCAGGCGGCGGGTACGGCGATCCGCTGCTGCGCCCGGCCGGGGACGTGTCCGACGACGTCCGGCAGGCCCGGGTCTCGGCCGAGGCTGCACGGGAGGTCTACGGCGTCGTGCTCCGGGCCGGCGAGGTGGACCTGATCGCGACCGAAGGGACCAGGGAGAAACTGCGGCTCCGGCGTGCGGCCGGCGCCGGCCTTTCCGGTACGCGGCTCATCCCGATCGGCACGCCGGACCTGGCGGAGCTGCGCCGGCTCGACGACAACCTCGCCGTCCGGGAATCGCCGGACGGCGCCACGGTCGTATGTGTCCACTGTGGCACGGAGATCGGGCCGCTGGCCGGCGGTGCGTTCACCGAGGCACTGGCTCGCCGCGAATCCGCACCGAGCGAAGCCGGCCCGCACATCTGGCACGATCCGCTGGAGTACGTCGACGCCGAAGTCGTCTTCCGGCAGTTGTGCTGCCCTGGGTGCCTGACCGCGGTCAACTCGCGCGTGGTCCCGGTCGGGCACCCGCTGCCGGACGACGACTACCGGAACTGGGCCTGAGGAGCCGGATCGAACAGGCCACCGACGTCGATCCCGTTCGCGTGGAAGAGGTTCCGGGCCGGGTCGAGCAACCGGGACCGCGCGTCGGACGGCCAGGGCCCGGATTCGCCGGACGGCATGAACCCGACCGGAGAAGGTAGAACGTTCGGTCTTGACACTGCGCGGACGATCCGCCATGCTGAACGAGAGAGAACGTTCGGTCTTTCTAAGGGCGCAGGAGAGATGGTGTGGTCGTCTTGGTCGGGCATTCCCACGGCGGTGCGGTGATCACCAACGCCGCGGCCAGTGATCCCGACGTCAAAGCCGTGGTGTACCTGGCCGCACTGGTCCTGGACACCGGGGAGACCTTCGTCGCGCTGCCCGCCCCGACACGAGAGGTCCCGACGGCGGCGGTGGACGGGACGACGGGCGTCGACCGGTACCTGGCACCGGACGTGTTCCGCGCGAGGTTCACCGACGGCCTCTGCCCGGAGACCGTCGCGGTGTTGGTGAGCCGGCCCGGCGCGGCCGCGCACCTGACCCAGGAAGCCGACCACGGCACTCGCTGAAGCGCAGTTTTCCCGTAACCAGAACCTTTGAAAGGATCGTCATGACCACTGTGGACTCACCCGCCGTCGGCGGGATCGCGCCGGCACTGCGCCGGTTGTACTTCGTCCGGTTCGCCTTCGCCATCGTCTGGGCGGCCCTGGTGTTCGTCACCACCAAATCGGGACTCGGCCCGGCCGGCGTCGTCCTGGTCGTGGTGTACCCGCTGTTCGACGTGGCGGCGGCGATCGTCGACGCACGTTCGTCGCGGTCCACCGGATCGGCCCGCGGGCTGTACGTGAACATGGCGATCAGCCTGATCGCCGCCATCGGCCTCGGTATTGCGTGTGCCTCCGGAATTCCGGGAGTGCTGCGGGTGTGGGGCGCCTGGGCGATCGTGGCCGGTCTCGTCCAGCTGATCGTGGCACTCACCCGCCGCACGATGGGCGGCCAGTGGGCGATGATCCTCAGCGGCGGTATTTCGGTGCTGGCCGGGGCGAATTTCATCCTGGGGGCCTCCGCGCCGGACCCGTCGCTGACCAACGTGGCCGGGTACGCGGTGCTCGGCGGGATCTTCTTCCTCATCTCGGCGCTGCGCCTCGGCAGCGCGGCCAAGGCGCGCTGACATGGACACAGCTACCCACGACGTCGTCGTCATCGGCGCCGGACCGGTCGGGGAGAACATCGCCGACCGGGTGGTGCAGGGCGGGCTGAGCGCCGCGATCGTCGAACGGGAACTGGTCGGGGGCGAGTGTTCCTACTGGGCCTGCATGCCGACGAAGGCGTTGTTGCGCAGCGAAGCGGTTCTGCGGGCGGCACGGCGGGTGCCCGGCGCCCGTGAGGCGGTGACCGGCAACCTGGACGTGGCGGCGGTGCTCCGCCGTCGCGACTCCTTCGCCTCGGACTGGAGGGACGACGGTCAGGTTTCCTGGCTCGCACAGGCCGGCATCCCGCTCTACCGCGGACAGGGCCGGATCGCTGCCGACCGGGTCGTCGAGGTGACCGGTGAGGACGGCGTCCGCACTTCGCTGACCGCACGGCACGCGGTCGTTGTCGCGACCGGCAGCGGCGCGCTGGTCCCGGACGTCGAAGGCCTGCCTGCGGCACGACCGTGGACCAGCCGGGAAGCAGTCGCCGCGAACGAGGTTCCCGGTCGGCTCGCCATCATCGGCGGTGGCGTGGTGGCGTCGGAAATGGCCACCGCCTTCGCCAGTCTGGGCGCGTCGGTGACGTTGCTGGCCAGGGACGGTGTGCTGCCGCTGGCGGAGCCGTTCGTCGGTGAGCTGGTCATCGAGTCGTTGCAGGACGCCGCTGTTTCGGTCCGCCTCGGCGCGGAAGCCGGTTCCGTGAAGCGTGCCGACGACGGAACGGTGCACATCACCCTGACCGACGGCGAACAGGTCGAAGCCGACGAACTCCTGGTCGCGGTCGGCCGCACGCCGAACACCGGTGACATCGGGCTGGACCGCGTCGGCCTGGCACCGGGTGCGTGGCTCACCGTCGACGACACGTTGCGCGTCGTCGGGGACGACGGTGCGCCGATCGGGGACGGGTGGCTCTACGCCGCCGGGGACGTCAACCGGCGGGTTTTGCTGACCCACCAGGGCAAGTACCAGGCGCGCGCGGTGGGGGACGTCATCGTGGCGCGCGCGAAGGGCGAAGCGGTCGACGACGGGGAGTGGGGCCGGCACGTCGCGACGGCCGACAAACGCGCGGTGCCCCAGGTGATCTTCACCGAACCGGAGATCGCTTCGGTGGGACTGACCGCGGCGTCGGCGGAAGCGGCCGGGCTGCGGATCCGGGTGGTCGACTACGACCTGGGTGCGCTCGCCGGATCCGCTCTGCACGCCGAGGGATACCGCGGCGACGCGCGCATGGTGGTCGACGAGGACCGGTCGGTGATCGTCGGATTCACCCTGGCCGGCCCGGACGTCGCGGAGCTGCTGCACGCGGCCACGATCGCGGTGGTGGGGGAGGTCCCGCTGGATCGGCTGTGGCACGCGGTTCCGGCGTTCCCCACGGTCAGCGAGGTGTGGCTGCGGCTGCTGGAAGCCTACGGCCGCTGACCGTCCGGCCGAGCGCTCGTGCGCCGCGGCGGGTTGTCTTCAGCCACCGCAAAACGCTCGGCCTTCAACGGCAGCGCCGCTGGGGACCCCTCCAGCAATGCGGTGGTAGTTCTTCGCGGGCGGCCGATTCTGCCTCTTCGCGGCGCCGTGTTTCGGCGGAGAGCAATGAGGTGCCCGCGCTGACTGCTCGGCAGTAAGCGGTACCTCCGGTCAGGTCCGGAGGTACCGCGCGGGCAACGGATTCGGTCGTGGGCGGTCGGTCCGTTCAGCGGGCGGTGCACACGGAGTGCACGGCGCCGCGGAGTGCCTGGCGGTGCAGGGAATCCAGGTGGTCCAGTACCGCACCCGAGCCCGCGGCCACGGCGAGTTCCACCGTGCAGATGGTGGGTTCGCCGCGTACCGGCACGGTGGCTTTCAGCTCGTTCAGCAGGTCGGTGGTCAGCTGGTTGAGCCGGGTGCGGATCTGGTCGAGGTCCGGACGGGTCGTGGGCGCCTCGTCCGGGTGCGCCGTCCAGCGTGCGAACAGTCCCTTTTGCACGACCTTGCTCGCGGTGATCTGGTCCTGGAAGAACGCCGTCGCCGCAACCGGATCGAGCCCGAGTTCGGTCGCCTGGTCGCGTACCTGGTCCAGTACCTGCTGCTCGCGCACCGGGTCGTCGATCGGCGAGTCGGTACCGAACTTGGCCGCCGCCACGTCGTCGCTGACGAGGAGCCGCTTGATGACGAGGCCGGTCAACGCGCCGAGCCTGCCGAGCGGCTTGCCGGTTCCGGTGGCGCTGGGGGAAAGTTCCGCGTTCATCGGCGCACCTGCGGCCATAGCCTGGGGAAGAGCTAGTGTCGTCGCGCCGACCATCAGCGCGGCAACTGCGACACAGCGGGTCACCGTACTAGTCGAAATCAACTGCCTGTCTTCCTTTCGCGGCCGACCGGTCAGGTCACCGTCCTTGGTACCCGGGTAGTGCACTGAACTGGCATTGCGACACATATCGGGCGCTGGCGCGCAAAGATCGGGATGTGCTCCGGGATTCTACACGCTCCCAAGGCGGACATCCTGCGGTTTGGCGCCCGAAGTCCTTGCTCGGGCCACCCGCACAATGCGGCAGAAAAGACGCCGTTCTCCGGCCCACGCAGACTCGGCCGTCGAACAACTGCAGCGGTGCACTTCATCGACATGCTCATCGTGCGTGCCATGGCTCAGCCCGGCCGGTACCGGGCCAGGAACGTGTGCACGGCTTCGTGCACGACGTGGGTCCGCCGTTTCCTGGCCGGGGCGCCCGGCTGTCCGAGCACGCGGAACCACAGCAACGGCTCGTTGATCATCCCGATGAATTGCCGGGCGGCCAGATCCGGATCGGGCACGGACAATTCCCCGCGCCGGTCCCACTCGCCGAGGTAGCCGGTCAACGCGCTCAGCGCGGGCAGCTTGCCGAGCGACAGGTAGTCCTGGGCCAGCTGCGGGAAACGCCGGCTCTCGCCGATCACGAGCCGCACCATGGCCACCGCGGCCGGCGGAGCCCAGAAGTCGCTGATGGCCAGGCCCATCCGGGTCAATCCGGCCACGGGATCGGCGAAGGCCTCCTCGTCCGCGCCGATCTCGGCAATCGGCATGGCCGCCCACGCCTGTTCGACGGCGGCCCGGAACAGCGCCTCCTTGGACTCGAACAGGTTGAACACGGTCCGCCGGACGACTCCGGCGGCCGCGGCGATCTGTTCCATCGAGCACTGTTCGAAACCACGCTCGAGGAATACCGCCACCGCCGCGTCCAGCACCTTCTGCCTGGCCGACGGTGCCGCCGCGCCTGCCTCTGCCACGTTGTCCCCGCGTTCTCCGGCTCGTCCGAACGGTGCACTGCACTGTGTAGTGCACCGTAGCAGGCTCGGCCGGCACCGGGTCGGGAGAAATCTATAGATTCTGTTGCCAGCCGGGTCCGCGTCGTTCTACCGTGGGCGCATCCCGACGCCTCGAAGGAGCGGCCGATGAACTCCTCGTCCGGACGGGCCGTCCGATCGCCCGCCGACGGTCCGGGTGGCGGCGCCCGGTCAGTGCTGTGCCCAGTGGAGGATCGCCCGGCGGGTGTTGTCCATATGGGACAGGATCGCCGCGGCGGCGGCCTCCTCGTCACCGTCCAGACAGGACTGCATGATCGTCCGGTGTTCGCCGGCGACCGGTCCGTACTCGGCGCGGATCGGCAGCGAGAGCCGGCGGAACCGGCGGGACTGGTCGGTGAGCAGGTCGGTGACGCGCAGCAGCCAAGCCGAACCGCAGCACCGGAGCGTGCTCTTGTGGAATTCGACGTGCAGTTCCTCGTAGGCGGCGTACTCGCGCCCGTCCAGGTCGGCGACCCGTTCGCCGCCCGCCTCCTGCATGCGCCGGAAGGCCTGCTCGACCTGCCCGCGCCAGTCGTCGTCCCCGGCGGCCACCGAGCGCCGGATCGCCATCGGCTCGAGCAGCGTGCGCAGCTCGTAGATCTCCTCCATCTCGGCGATGGACACCTCGGCGACCCGGACCCCGCGCTGGGGCAGGTAGCTGACCCAGCCTTCGCCGGCCAGCCGGGCGAACGCCTCCCGCAGCGGGGTAGCGCTGACTGCGAACCGCTCGGCGAGCGCGGTCGCGGCGAGCCGGTCGCCCGGTTTGAACTCGTGCGCGAGGATCGCCTGCCGCAGTTCGTCGGTCACCCGGTCGGCCAGCGTGCCAGAGTTGTTCGGCGCCATGTACGCAGATTGTCACCTCCGGCCGCCGCACGGCCACCCCGCACCGGCACCACCCGGCCGCGCCCGACCAAGGAGCAGACCCATGCCTAGATTCGTCGACGTCTCGGTGCCCCTGCGCGCCGGAATCGCCTCGGACCCGCCCGGCCACCTGCCGGAGATCGACTACTACAGCCACCGCGAGACCGCTCAGGACGTGGTGTCGTTCTTCCCCGGCGCGGTCGTGGACGACCTGCCCGACGGTGAGGGCTGGGCGATCGAGCGGGTGCGGATCACCACGCACAACGGCACGCACCTCGACGCCCCGTACCACTATTCGTCGACCATGGACGGCGGCGCGCGGGCGATCACGATCGACGAGGTGCCGCTGGAATGGTGCTTCCAGCCCGCGGTGAAGCTGGACTTCCGGCACTTCGAGGACGGCTACCTGGCCACCGCCGCCGACGTTGCCGCCGAGCTCGAACGGATCGGCCACGAATTGCGCCCGCTCGACATTGTGGTGGTCAACACCGCCGCGGGCGTGCGCTACGGGGCCGACGACTACGTCTCCACCGGCTGCGGAATGGGCCGTGACGCCACACTCCACCTGCTGGAGCGCGGTGTCCGGCTCACCGGCACCGATGCCTGGAGCTGGGACGCGCCCTTCGTGCACACCGCCAAGCGCTACGCGCGTGAGCACGATCCGGCCGTCATCTGGGAGGGCCACAAGGCGGGCCGGGAGATCGGCTACTGCCACATCGAGAAGCTGCACAACCTGGAGTCGTTGCCGGACAAGGGGTTCCGGCTGTCCTGCTTCCCGGTGAAGATCCATGCGGCGTCCGCGGGCTGGACCAGGGCCGTGGCCATCCTCGACGACTGACCGGTTTTCCCGCCCCCCGACCGCCTCGTCGACCGACTGGAGTGACGAACCTCGTGACCGCAGTGATCACCGTGGCCCCGACCGGCCCGATCGCCGGCAAAGCCGACAACCCCGACCTGCCCACCCAGCCGGCCGAGATCGCCGACGCGGTCGCGGCCGCCTATCAGGAGGGCGCGGCGGTCGCGCACATCCACCTGCGCGACGCCGAGCACCGGCCGACCGCGGATCCGGACATCGCGCGCCGCACGATGGAGCTGATCGCCGAGCGATGCCCGATCCTGGTGCAGCTGTCCACCGGCGTCGGCCTCGACGTGCCGTTCGCCGAGCGGGCCGCGCTGGTGGAACTGCGCCCGCGGATGGCCACGCTCAACCCGTGCAGCATGAGCTTCGGCGCGGGCGAGTTCCGCAACCCGCCTGCGGACGTGCGCCGGCTGGCCGCCCGGATGGCCGAGCTGGGCGTCAAACCGGAGCTGGAGATCTACGACACCGGCCATCTGGACGCCTGCCTGCGGCTGCGTGACGAAGGGCTGCTGGACGACGAGCCGATGCAGTTCTCGATCGTGCTGGGCGTCGCCGGCGGGATGGCTGCCACCGCGGACAACCTGCTCACGCTGGTCCGCCGGTTGCCCGAGGGAGCGGTGTGGCAGGTGATCGCGATCGGCCGGGCCAACCTGGAGCTGACCGCCATGGGGCTCGCGCTCGGCGGCAACGCCCGCGCCGGCCTCGAAGACGCGCTGTACCTGCGCAAGGGAGAACTCAGCCCCGGCAACCTGCCACTGGTGCAGCGCGCGGTCCGGCTGGCCGGCGCTCTCGACCGCGGCGTCGCCGGAGTCGGGGAAACCGAGAAGCTGCTCAACCTGCCGACCCGCGGATAACCGACAACACCGGAGGCCGTCGACGACCACCACCCCAGGGCGAACTCCGCCGGACCGCTCTCGCCGACCTGCTGGAGGTCGGCGCATGACCGCGCCCGCCGAACCGGCGCCGTGCTGACCAACGGTGTCCGCCACGATCGCCATCCAGGGTCGGGAGCATCTGGTCAACGTCGTCCGCGAGCGGCTCGATCTGACCGGGACGCACATCGGCTGCTACAACGGCGACTGCGATGCCGGCACACTGCGGATCGGCGGCCGCATCGCCAAGTCCTGCCTGGTACTGGCGCCGTCGCCCAGGCACTCTGGGAATCGGACGCCGCCAATGCGGGTTTTGCTGCCCGGCCGGCTTTCGCCGAGCGGGAGCTGCTCCCGGAGACCCTCGACGAGCGCGAGATCCGCGGGAACCTGTGCCGCTGCACGGGATACCGCGACGCGGTGGCGATCGGCGAGGTGGCCCGGTGCCGGACCGTGCTGGACCAGGGGCGCCGGACACCGCGGCCCGCGCAGTGCTGTGAGCTTGTCGACTCCGGCGCCGCGACCCTTGATTGCACTGCACAGTGCAATGCAAACTGGAGCAGGACAGATTGGCCGTGCCGGATGGGGTCACGCAAGGATCCCCGCCGTAGCCGCGGTTTCATCGAACTCGACGAGGGGTCCGCATGAGTTCCACCTCTCCTGCCGTGGATTTCGCCGATCGGCGCGCGGTGGTCGAAACCCGATTCGGAACGCTCCAGGGCGTCTACGAAGAGGGGACCTACGTCTACCGGGGCATACCGTTTGCCGCGCCGCCGGTCGGCGAGCTGAGGTTCCGTCCGCCGGCACCCGCGCCGAGCTGGCCGGGGGTCCGAGATGCCTCCCGCGCCGGGCCCGCGTCGGCCCAGATCAACTCCTCGAACGCCGGCCGCGTCCGGCAGCTGATCACCGAACTCGATCCCGGCGTGCCCGGCATCGTGTCCTGGCCGCCGTACACCCCGGCCACCTACGACCAGCCGAACGCGAGCGAGGACTGTCTCTACCTGGACATCTGGGTTCCCGCCCGCGTCGAGGCAACGGTGCCCGTCTACCTGTACTTCCACGGCGGGGCCAATGCGGTCAGCTCCGGGTCGTTCCACCTCGAACGCGGGGCGAACCTCGCCCGTGACGCGCAGGTCGTGGTCGTTCGCCCGAACTACCGGATGGGCGCGCTCGGCTGGGTCCATTTCGGACTGCTGGACGGTTCGCCCGGCGACGCGGTCAATCTCGGGCTGCAGGACCAGGTCGCGGCCCTGCAGTGGGTGCATGACAACATCGCGGCGTTCGGCGGTGACCCGGATCGGATCACCGCCGCAGGGGAGTCGGCGGGCGCAACCGCCGTCTCCCACCTGCTGACCAATCCCGGCGCCAGGCCGCTCATCCGCCGGGCCGTGCTGCAGTCGCTGTCGCCGTTCAACAACTGGTGCACCCAGCGGCGCCCGGAAGCCGAGCAGGTGGCTCGGCTGTACCTCGAACTGCTCGGCATCGACGACCCCGGCGCACTCGCGACGGTGGAGGTCGAGCGCCTGCTCGCCGTGCAGAACATCATGACCCGCTACGTGCCGGCGGACGCCAACGTCGCCTGGCGCCCGCTCGGCGCAGTGGTCGACGGTGAATGGGTCCCCGAACAGCCGGCCTCCTACCTGTCCACGCCGCAGCCCGACCTCGACCGGATCGGCGCGGAAAAGTCGCTGGAGGTCGTGGTCGGCTTCGCCCGCGACGAGTGGCAGTTCTTCCGCGGCCACTCACCGACCGCTCGGCACGGCACCGAGGAAGCAGTTCACACGGTGGTGGAACAGGTCTTCGGTGACCGGACGGGCGGCGTCCTGGAACAGTTCCGGGCGCTCCGGCCACCGGGCACCGCGCCGGGGGTGGCGTTGTCGGACCTCATGTCGTTCGAGTTCTTCGCGATGTCGTCCCTGGCAATCGCCGCGAATCTGGCCCGAGCGGGGATCCCGGTCTGGGTGTTCCAGTTCTCCTGGGACCTGCCCGGGTTGCAGGGCGAGCTGCGGGCGGTGCACACGGGAGACACGCCGTTCCTGTTCCGCAACTACAGCGAAGCCGACCTGGCCCGCTGGCCGGCCTTCGAAGGTATCGACCGGGCCCGGGTGGGCCGCATCTCGCGCGAGATGGGAGAGCATTACCGCCGGTTCATCCACCACGGCGAGCCCGGTGCGGACTGGACTCCGTTCGACGAGTCGACCGGGAACGTGCTCTGGTTCGGCACGGACCTCCGGATGTGCCCCGGCTTGCTCCGGCGCCAGCAGGCCGCAGTGACGGCTGCCGGCATCGATTCGGTCGACACTCTCGACCGGATTCTCGTCGCCAACCTTCACCGCCGGCTGGGCCACCACCCGGCCGAAAGCGATTGAGAGGACAGCCACGCCGGTCGACGGACGGGTCGGGACGCAATGCAGGGGCGGCACCTTTTGACGACTGGCGGCACAACGGCTCGCGGTTCGTCACCGGAAAACCGGGAATTCCGCTCGTACCGCGGCGAATGCCGAGTGCTACGTGTGTTGCCCTCTCGGTGATCGCCGACGATGGACGAAAATATTGAACTCGATCTCGTTGGCGCCACGTGGGTACGCGTTGTCGCGCCAGGGCGGGGTCCGGAGCTGCGCAGGAGGCGTTACAGGTCGTGTCGTTTCCCGGCGTCTCGGATCTTCAAAGCCGGGGTCTTGTCGAGCTGCAGTATTCCGATCGCTTGATTGCCGACCTGTGCACCGCTGGCTACTGAGTGCAGGATGCCATTGTAGACAAGATCCCAAATTCGACGATCGCGTTGCAGTTCCTCGGTGCTGCGCGTCAAGACCATGTCTTTGTCGTGAAGCTACAGGTCATGATAATCGCCCAGCTCTGCCAGTACTCAAATGCTTTAAGGCCGAAATCATTCAATAGCGAGATTGCGCCGGTGCCGGCGGTAAGGATGAGGAATCCCGTTATTACTACGGCAACTTTGCCCCGACGGCTTTCTCGGTGCCACGCAAGTACGGTGCCCAGGCCGGGAGGCGGGTCCGGCTTGTAAGACTGTCTAGCCTCCCGATGGGGGTCGTCCTCCGGTGCCTGCCCCTTGCCCCGGAAGTAGCTGAGCCCATGTGGAGGGAACGGCTCGCCAGTGTCCCTGTCCGGTCGCGGTGGAAGATGATCGATGGTCGGCTCTCCGGTTCACGGCTCATCTGTCATGAGTATGACTCCTCGGTCATTTCGGCACGAGCCAGTCGGCGACGGCCTGGCTGCCGATAGCACCTGCGATTCCGCCCGGCCGTACCGATCACAACGAACCGACCGGCCCCAGCGGTGCGCCGTAAACGGCACCCGGTCGCCCGCCTTAACCCGGCGTGACCAGCATGAACACCAGATCCGGTAGTCGCCCCGGCACGTCGTCCAGGCGCACCAGTGCCTGTCTGGCGGCGGACACGTCTGATCCCACCACTGTTCCTCCCCCTGCACTACACGACCGTGTGTGGTCGCATCGTCACTGTAATAGTGACCTGGCGGGGTTCGTCGGCAATTCGTGCCCGAACGTCGTCGTTCGCGGCCGTCTCTACCAGCAGAGACGGCAGGTGATGCGGCTTCGCTGCTTGCGTTGACGTTTGACGGAGCGGGCCAAACCGGGGGAGTGGGTTCCCGCGCCTGCGCGTGAGCAACGGCGGATTCAGCCCCTCCGGGCTGCCGGCTCCAGTCCAGCAGTAAAGCCCTGCCCCTCCGAGGAGGAACAGGGCTTCTGACCTGCGATGTGCATGGTGCGCGATACTGGGATTGAACCAGTGACCTCTTCCGTGTCAGGGAAGCGCTCTCCCGCTGAGCTAATCGCGCGAGGTGGAGACGGGATTCGAACCCGTGTACACGGCTTTGCAGGCCGTTGCCTCGCCTCTCGGCCACTCCACCGGTTACAGGCTCGAGAGCCCTCCGAGCGGACGACGGGATTCGAACCCGCGACCCTCACCTTGGCAAGGTGATGCGCTACCAGCTGCGCTACGTCCGCACTCTCCGCGGGTCCGAGGCGGTGACCGAAGCCGTGTGGCTGCTGTCCCGCACCCCGTCGCCGTGGTGTGGAAGAACCATATCGGACGCCGGAAACCCTCCCGTCACCGGGGGGCCTCCTGTCGGTGACGGGGCTGTGATCAGGTCAAATCGTTCGGGATGAGCCGGGTGAGCGCGTCGTCCACGTCGACCCACAGGTGCTCGTTGCCGGGCAGCACCACGTCGTAGGTGCGGTCGAGGAAGTCGGCGAGCTCCTGGGCCGAGGCCTCGAACATGGCGTGCCCGGACGGGGAGTTCAGCTCGATCAGGACCGATTCCGGGTCCTCGACCGACGGGCGGATCCGGACGTCCCCGTCGCCGGCGTCGGCGAGCAGGCCGTCGGCGAGCAGATCGCGCGCGTAGACCCATTCGACCCATCCCGCGCGGCCGGTGCGGAAGGCGGCGACGACCGCGTACGGGTCCCGAGTGTCGTAGCGCAGCTCCACCTTGACCGGAACCGCAGGGGTTCGCGGTGCCAGCAGGTCGAAGACCGCCGTCGAGCGGAGCGTCACGTGATCGTTGCGCATCGTCCTACCCTTCGTCTCCCTTCCCGGCCCGGACGACCGAGGACGACGGTGAGACGCACGAGGAAGCCGATCCGCTCGCGGGTTCTCCTGGGATCACCCGGACGGGGCCGGCGGTCCTCCGGTCCTTCGTCGTCCGCGCCGCGCAGTTCCACGCGTGCGCCCACACGTACATACTGCGCGGTCCGGCCGCCGTGCGATAGCACCGTCGCACGGATGTCGAAGCCGGCCGCGCGCGGCCCCACTCTGGCACTACCTCGGCTAGCTCGGGGTTGTTCGTTCCGTATCCGCAGGTAGACGGAGTGTGTTCGCGATGAACCACCCGTTTGCAGGCCCTCGAAAGTCGTGTTGTAGAGTACTTCTCACACCGCAAGGGGCGATTAGCTCAGGGGGAGAGCGCTTCGTTCACACCGAAGAGGTCACTGGTTCGATCCCAGTATCGCCCACCGCATGGTGAGACGGCCTGCCGATGATCTTCATCGGCAGGCCGTTTTTTGCAGCGGAGGAGCAGCCTCTCTCGGGCACCTCTGCGATCCGGGGTGGCCGCGCTGCATCCACGCGGAACAGGGGCCCGGGACGGCGCCTGCCGCCCTGTCAGGATGTGGAACAGTCGCGGATGCGGTGTCGCCGCTTCAGCCGACGTGGAGATCGTGCCGGACGGGCACGAGTCCGCGACGTCGGAGCGGCAGCTCCGTCGGCCACGCCGCCGCCGACGGCTTTTCCGCCAGTCTGCGCGACGTTTCCGCTGAGTCGCTCGAGGCCTCCTGCCTGCGGACGAACGGGGTCCGGACGACGGGGCCACGGGTGCCTCCCAAGGCCGTGCAGTGGGCGCCGTCGGCCGGATCGCCCTCACCGCCGACTGGCACCTTCGCCCCCGACGGCGGCCGTACGCGCCGAACGAATGGAACGTGGTTCGCCGCAGCGCCGAGCATCCGCGCAACCGCGCAGGCCGGAAATCCACTGTGGACGTCCGAAACCAGGAAAGTCCACAGTGGACCAAAGACGCCGGGGAAAGTCCGCTGTGGAAGCCTGCGCGCCGGGGCGGGTCATCCGGGCAGGCGAGTTCCGGAACGGGGGTGGTCGTGGAATTCTGACTACATTCCGTAGCTGTGAGTAGGTTACGAATTATCGCGGATCGTCATCTTCCGGTTGCCGCGACGTCCTGTTCCGCCGGGCAAGATCCGCGCTCTGCGGCGGAAAATCCGTGTAACGATGCCTTCGGGGCAGTCGATATCTTGGCGGGTGTCATTCCCGTGGTGGCTGAATCGGGTAAGTATTGTGATCACTCTTGGTGATCGTCGGCCTTCACGCAGCGTGCCGCCGAAGGTCCCCTAGTGCCCTGCCCGGGAGGTCTGATGGAAGAGCCGGTGCGGCCCTCGGCCACGGTCAGCGGTCCGCTGCAGGGGGACCTCCGCGCGATTCCCGGGTTGTCGCATACGGCCGCCGGGGAACCCGCCGAGCCGGTGAAGGCGCATCCGGCGGCGTGGGAGAAGTGGTACCGGACCTGGGTGATCGCCAGCGACGTGCTCGCCGCGCTGGTGGTGATCGGCGTGAGTGCGTTCGTCATCGGCCAGGTGGCGCCACAGGACATGCATGCGTTCGGCACGGCGTTCGCGGTGCTCTGCGCGCTGCCGGTCAGCCGCGCGTGGAGCCCGCGGGTGCTCGGCGAAGGAGCCGAGGAGTACCGCACGCTCGGGCGCGGGCTGATCGCCGCCGCTGTGCTGGTCTCGCTCGGCGGGCTGCTGTTCGGGGCGCTCGAGGTGCAGCCGTGGGTCTTCATCGTGGTGCCGGCCATCGCGCTTTTCGCCTTCCCGCAACGATATTTGCTTCGCCAGGCGCTGCACCGCAGGCGCAGGCGGGGGCTCTGCCTGCTGCCGGTGATGGCGGCGGGCAGCCCCGCCACGGTGGCGGACCTGATCGCGCGCACGAAGAGCGAGGCGCACGTCGGCTGGCGGGTCGAGGCCGTCTGCACGTTCACCGGGACCGGACCGGACCGCGAAAGCGGCGAGATCGACGGCGTCCCGGTGGTGGGCAGGCTCGGGGAGCTGTCCCGGCACGTGCGCCGCGGCGGGTACCGGGTGGTCGCCGTCACCGGCGATCAGTACTGGACGCCGGAGCGGTTGCAGCGCCTCGCCTGGGACCTGGAGGGCACGTTCGCCGAACTGGTCGTGGCGCCGGTGCTGATGGAGGTCGCCGGGCCGCGGCTGAACGTCACGGGGGTGCTCGGGATGCCGCTGCTACGGGTCACCGCGCCGGCGTTCACCGGCGGACGGCGATTCGTGAAGGAGGTGGTCGACCGCTGCGGCTCGGCGTTGCTGCTGCTGTTGTTCTCCCCGCTGCTGCTGACGATCGCGGTCGCGGTGAAGCTGGGCGACCGTGGACCGGTGGTCTACCGGCAGCGCCGCGTCGGCAAGGACGGCGAGAGCTTCACCATGCTCAAGTTCCGCACCATGATGCCCGATGCGCACCTCGTCCGGCGCACCCTCGAGAACGCCGACGAGGGTGCCGGACCGCTCTTCAAGATGAAGCACGACCCGAGGGTGACCCGGATCGGCAGGCTGCTGCGCCGCTATTCGCTCGACGAGCTGCCGCAGCTGTGCAACGTGCTGTCCGGCCGGATGTCGCTCGTCGGCCCCCGGCCGCCGCTGCCGGAGGAGACCGCGAAGTACGCACCGGACACCCGCCGCAGGCTGCTGGTCAAACCGGGGCTGACCGGGTTGTGGCAGGTCAGCGGGCGCAGTGACCTGACATGGGCGGAGAGCGTCCGGCTCGACCTGCGCTATGTTGAGGACTGGTCGCTCGCCCTCGATCTGGTGATCCTCTGGAAGACCGTCCGTGCGGTGCTGGCCGGTCAGGGTGCCTACTGAGCACCCTTCCGGCGTGCGGTGGGTCACATCCGCCCGGACGGCGAAATAGTCAAGCGCTCAACTATGTTGGCATCGGGGAAGGCGACAGCACGGGAAGGAACGCCGAATCCGATGACGACTTTCGTTGAACCGGGCAAGCAGCTGAAGGTACCCGCCGAGGTGCAGAACCTGCTCTTCCGCGAGGCACGCACAGCCAACAGTTTCAGCTCCGAACCGGTGACCGACGAGCAGGTTCGGGCGATCTACGACCTGGTCAAGTGGGCGCCGACCTCGATGAACACCCAGCCGCTGCGCGCGCTGGTGCTGCGCAGCGCCGAGGCACGGCAGCGGCTGCTGCCGCATCTGTCCGAGGGCAACCGGGCCAAGACCGAGACCGCGCCGATCACCGTGATCCTGGCCGCGGACGTCGACTTCCACGAGAACATCCCGCAGGTGTTCCCGCACAAGCCCGAGGCGAAGGAGCTTTTCGCGGACGAGACCGGCCGGGCCGAGTTCTCCAAGCTCAATTCGCTGCTGCAGGTCGGCTACTTCATCATCGGTGTGCGCGCGGCCGGGCTGGCCGCGGGCCCGATGACCGGCTTCGACAACGCCGGGGTGGACCAGGAATTCTTCGGCGAGAACAAGTGGCGCTCGCAGGTCGTGGTGAACGTCGGCAAGCCCGGCGAGAACCCCTGGTTCGACCGGTTGCCGCGGCTCGACTTCGACCAGGTCGTCGAGACCCTCTGAACCACTGCTGGTCCCGGAGAGGCCGCTTCGCGGACGCGAGGCGGCCTCTCCGCGTGCGTGGGGTACGGACGCGGCACTAACGCGATAGGGCTGCGTGAGTGTCGTGTGAGTACCGGCGGCTAGCATCTCCGGGAGTCATCCCCGTCACTGAGCCGTAGAGGAGCACGATCGTGTCCCATCCGCCGTCAGCCGCCGCCGTACCCACCCTGCGCGTGGTGGTGCCGGCGGGCACTACGGCGGGCGCCGCGGTGCGGGAGGCAGGTCTGCCCACCAAGGGACCGGACACGATCGTGGTGGTCCGCGACGTCGACGGGAAGCTGCGCGACCTGGCCTGGATCCCGGACGCCGACGCGCAGGTCGAGGCCGTCGCGGCGAACACCGAGGACGGCCGCAGCGTGATCCGGCACTCCGCGGCGCACGTGCTGGCCCAGGCCGTGCAGCAGGAGTTCCCGGACGCCAAGCTCGGCATCGGCCCGCCGGTGCGCGACGGGTTCTACTACGACTTCGCCGTCGACAAGCCGTTCACCCCGGAGGATCTGCAGGCGCTGGAGAAGCGCATGAAGCAGATCGTGAAGGGCGCGCAGCAGTTCTCCCGCCGGGTGTTCGCCGGCACCGACGAGGCGCGCCGGGAACTGGCGGACGAGCCGTTCAAACTGGAGCTGGTCGACCTCAAGTCCGAAGTGGACACCTCCGAGGTGATGGAGGTCGGCGGCGGCGAGCTGACCATCTACGACAACCTCGACCCGCGCACCAAGCAGCGCGTGTGGAGCGATCTCTGCCGCGGTCCGCACGTGCCCACCACGAAGTTCATCCCCGCGTTCAAGCTGACCAGGGTCGCCGCGGCGTACTGGCGCGGCAACGACCGGAACCCGCAGCTGCAGCGGATCTACGGCACGGCGTGGGAATCGGCCGAGGCGCAGGACGCCCACCTGGCGCGGATCGCCGAGGCCGAGCGCCGCGACCACCGCAAGCTCGGTGCCGAGCTGGACCTGTTCTCCTTCCCCGAGGAGATCGGCTCCGGTCTGCCGGTGTTCCACCCCAAGGGCGGCATCATCCGCCGCGAGCTGGAGACCTACTCGCGCCGCAGGCACGAGGAGGCGGGCTACGAGTTCGTGAACACCCCGCACATCAGCAAGGGCGAGCTGTTCCACACCTCCGGGCATCTGCCGTACTACGCGGACACCATGTTCCCGCCGGTGCAGTTCGAGGACGAGGACTACTACCTCAAGGCCATGAACTGCCCGATGCACAACCTGATCTTCCGCTCGCGCGGCCGGTCCTACCGGGAGCTGCCGCTGCGGCTGTTCGAGTTCGGCACGGTCTACCGCTACGAGAAATCCGGTGTGGTGCACGGACTGACCCGGGTGCGCGGGCTGACCATGGACGACTCGCACATCTACTGCACTAAGGAGCAGATGCCGGGCGAGCTGCGGTCGCTGCTCAAGTTCGTGCTGGACCTGCTGGCCGACTACGGGCTCTCGGACTTCTACCTCGAGCTGTCCACCCGCGGTGACTCGGAGAAGTTCATCGGCGAGGACTGGGAGTGGGAAGAGGCCACCGAGACGTTGCGGCAGGCCGCGCTCGACTCCGGTCTCGAACTGGTGCCGGACCCGGGCGGTGCGGCGTTCTACGGGCCGAAGATCTCCGTACAGGCCAAGGACGCGATCGGGCGCACCTGGCAGATGTCCACCATCCAGCTGGATTTCAACCAGAACAAGCGGTTCGAGCTGGAGTACACCGCCTCCGACGGATCACGCCAGCGGCCGGTGATGATCCACCGCGCGCTGTTCGGGTCGATCGAGCGGTTCTTCGGCGTGCTGACCGAGCACTACGCGGGTGCGTTCCCGGCGTGGCTCTCGCCGGTGCAGGTGGTCGGCATCCCGATCACCGCCGACCAGGTCGAGTACCTCCAGGGCGTGGAGAAGGCGTTGCGCGCCAAGGGGATCCGCGTGGAGATCGACGCGAGCGACGACCGGATGCAGAAGAAGATCCGCACGCACACCACGCAGAAGGTGCCGTTCCTGCTGCTGGCGGGCGGGAAGGACGCGGAGGCCGGTGCGGTGTCGTTCCGGTTCCGTGACGGCGGCCAGATCAACGGGGTCGCGGTGGACACCGCGGTCGAGGCGATCGCGGAGTGGATCGAGCGCAGGGAGAACGCGTCGCCGGGCGCCGAGGCCGTGGAGAAGATCCTGCGGTGAGCGAGGAGCAGGACGGTCCCGAGTTCGTCGAACAGGACGGGATCGGGGTCCCGGACGCACTGCAGCGGCTGTGGACCCCGCACCGGATGGCCTACATCAAGGGCCAGGACAAGCCGGACGGCGACGAGCCGACCGGCTGCCCGTTCTGCCGGCTGCCGGGTCTCGAGGACGAGCAGGCGCTGATCCTGGCCCGCGGCGCGACCGTGTACGCGGTGCTGAACCTGTACCCGTACAACCCGGGCCACTTGATGGTGGTGCCCTACCGGCACGTGGCGGACTACCCCGAGCTGACCGTGGACGAGACCAGGGAGCTGGCCGAGTTCACCCAGCACGCGATGGGCGTGGTGCGCGCGGTCTCCGCGGCGCACGGGTTCAACATCGGCATCAACCAGGGCGTGATCGCGGGGGCCGGGATCGCCGCGCACCTGCACCAGCACCTGGTGCCGCGCTGGGGCGGGGACGCGAACTTCATGCCGGTGATCGGCCACACGAAGGTACTGCCGCAGCTGTTGGGGGAGACCCGGCAGCTGCTGGCGGAGGCGTGGGGTGCGGTGCGCGGCACAGGTGGTTGAGGTCTCAACTCGCGTATCATGGCGGTATGCCCGAACCACGCTGGCTCACCGACGACGAGCAGCAGGCGTGGCGTGCCTATGCGAGCGCCACGGCCATGCTGCAGGCACATCTCGAGGGGCAGCTGCAACGCGATTCGGGCATGCCGCACACGTACTACGAGGTGCTCGTGTCGCTGTCCGAGGCGCACGGCAGACGGCTGCGGATGAGTGAGCTGGCCGAGGTGCGCGGATCGTCGCGCAGCCGGCTTTCGCACGCCGTGGCGCGGCTGGAGGCCAAGGGCTGGGTGCGCCGTGAGTCGTGCCCCACGGACAAACGCGGTTCCTGGGCGGTGCTCACCGACGAGGGCATGGCCGCGCTGGAGGCCGCCGCGCCGGGGCACGTGGAGGCCGTGCGCGAGAGCCTGTTCGACCCGCTGACCCCGGAGCAGGTGCGCCAGCTGGACGAGATCTCCACCGCGATCCTCGGCGCGCTGCGGCCCCGGTGCGCGGCTGCGGTGGCGGCCGAAGAGGAAGCGGGATGCGACGCCGAGGTCGTCGAACTGCCGAAATCCGGCTGACCCACCGGCGGGTCGCGGGCGGGCACCTCCGGCGCGGCGGACGGGGTCGATAGGCTTTCCTCGCCCACCCGCCCCCGAATCAGGTGCACAGACGAGGAAGATGCTCAACATTTTCGCCCGCGCCTCGGTTTCCCGCGTGACGGACCCGATCGGCCGCACGCTGGTCCGCGCCGGACTGACACCGAACGCGATGACGGTGCTCGGCACCGTGGGCGCCATGGTGTGCGCGCTGGTGTTCTTCCCGCAGGGGATGCTGCTGTGGGGCACGTTCACCGTGTGGGGCTTCGCCATGCTGGACCTGCTCGACGGCGCGATGGCACGGGCCCGCGGCTACGGCACCCCGTTCGGCGCGGTCCTCGACGCGACCTGCGACCGGCTGGTCGACGGTGCGCTGTTCGCGGCGATCGCCTGGTGGTGCTTCACCCACGACGACAACGAGCGCGCGGCCGCCGCCGCGCTCGTCTGCCTGGTGCTCGCCCAGGTGATCTCCTACGTCAAGGCACGCGCGGAGGCCTCCGGCCTCGAGGCCGACGGCGGACTGGTCGAGCGGGCCGAACGGCTCATCATCGCGCTGGTCGGCACCGGCTTGCACGGGCTCGGTGTGCCGTGGACGGTGGAGATTTCGCTCTGGTTGCTCGCCGTGCTGTCGGTGGTCACGCTGCTGCAGCGGATGGCCGCAGTCGCGAGCGCAGCGCGCGCGGTCGCGGCGAAGCGGACCGGCGACGGGGTCACGCCGGGCGGAGCACAGCCGTGAGCGCGCTGTCGGCGAAGCTCGGCGAACTCGGGTACGCGGCAGGCTGGCAGCTCGTCGGCCGGCTGCCACAGCGGTTCGGGTCGGCGGCGTTCGCGCTCGGCGCGGACATGGCGGCTCGCCGCGGTGGCGGCGGGGTGCGGCAGCTGCGGGCCAACCTGGCCCGGGTGGTGCCGCAGGCAGGCGAGGCCGAGCTGGACGAACTGGTCCGCCGTGCGATGCGGTCGTATGCGCGCTACTGGTACGAGACTTTCCGGTTGCCCGTGATGGACCCGGCCGAGGTGGTCCGCCAGGTCGTGCTCACCGGAATGGAGAACATCGAGGCCGCGCTCGCCGAGGGCAACGGCGCGGTGCTCGCGTTGCCGCACAGCGGCAACTGGGACGTGGCCGGGGTCTGGCTGTGCGACCGGCTCGGCGGGTTCACCACCGTGGTCGAACGGCTCGAGCCGGAATCGCTGTTCCGCCGGTTCGTGGCCTTCCGAGAGGCGCTCGGGTTCGAGATCGTGCCGCTCACCGGCGACAGCGCGGCGATGCGGCTGCTGCTGAAGCGGTTGCGCGAGAACAAGGTGATCTGCCTGGTGGGCGACCGCGACCTGACCTCGTCCGGGCTCGCGGTGCGGTTCTTCGGCGAATCCGCCCGGCTGCCCGCCGGTCCGGCCCGGCTGGCCGCGACCACCGGCGCCGCGCTGCTGCCGGTCGGCAGCTGGTACTCCGAGGACGGCTGGCAGATCCGCGTGCACCCGCGGATCCGGGTCACCGCACGGGCCGAGGTGCCCGCCGCCACGCAGGCGCTGGCCGACGCGTTCGCCGGCGACATCGCCGCGCACCCGGCCGACTGGCACATGCTGCAGCCGTTCTGGCCCGCCGATCTCGCCGGGCCGGAACCCTCCGGCGGTCTCGAAGAAGCGAGCTGAGCCGATGCCGGGCGGGTTGAACATCGGGATCGTGTGCCCGTACTCCTTCGACGTACCCGGCGGCGTGCAGGGCCACGTGATCGACTTGGCGCGGGCGCTGCTGGAGCGTGGGCACCGGGTTTCCGTGCTCGCCCCTGCCGACGAGGACTCCGGCTTGCCGGACTTCGTGCACCCGGCGGGCAAGGCGCTGGGCATCCGGTACAACGGCTCGGTGGCCCGGCTGCAGTTCGGCCCGGTGTCCTACGCGCGGGTGCGCCGGTGGATCCGGGACAACGGGTTCGACGTGCTGCACCTGCACGAACCCGCCGCGCCGAGCCTGGCGCTGCTCGCGCTGAAGGTCGCCGACGGACCCATCGTGGCCACCTTCCACACGGCCACCACGCGTTCCCGCACGCTGGCGGCGTTCCAGCCGGTGCTGCGGCCGCTGCTGGAGAAGATCACCGCGCGGATCGCGGTGTCCGCGCTGGCCCGGCGGGTGCAGGTGGAGCACGCCGGCGGCGACGCGGTGGAGATCCCGAACGGGGTGGACGTCGAGTTCTTCTCGCTGGCCACGCCGCTGGCGGGGTATCCGCGGGCCGGCGGCACGGTCGGGTTCGTCGGCCGGTTCACCGAACCGCGCAAGGGCATGGACGTGCTGCTCGAGGCCGCGCGGCGGTTGCTGCCGGAGTTCGAGGACCTGCGGCTGCTCGTGGTCGGGCGCGGGGATCCCGAGCAGCTGCGGCGGATGGCCGGACCACGGCTGTGGCCGCACATCGAGCTGCTGGGCCAGGTGGACGACGCGGCCAAGGCCCGTGCACTGCGCAGCGTGGACGTCTACTGCGCGCCCAACACCGGTGGCGAGAGCTTCGGCATGATCCTCACCGAGGCGATGGCGGCGGGCACCGCGGTGCTGGCCAGCGGGCTCGATTCGTTCCGCCGCGTGCTCGACGACGGCCGCGCCGGGATGCTCGCCACCACCGGTGACCCGGGTGCGCTCGCGGACGGGCTGCGGGAGCTGCTGGGCGATCCGGCCCGCCGGGCGTCGCTCGCCGCCGCCGCGGGCGAGCGGGTGATCTCCTACGACTGGTCGGTGGTGGTCACCCAGGTGCTGCGGGTGTACGAGACGGCGATCGCGGCCGATCCCCGGCTGGTCGTGGCGGGGGAGCGGGAGCAGGTGCGGTGAGCGTGTTCGAGTGGCTGCTCGTCGCGCTCGCCGTGATCGTCGTTCTCGGTGGCCTGTTCCTGGTGGCGACGGCGAACCGGCTCGACCGGCTGCACGTGCGCACCGACGCCGGCTGGGCGGCGCTGGACGCCGCGCTCGCCCGCCGGGCGGTGGTGGCCAGGGCCGTCGCGGTCGTATTGGACGGGGACGGGCTCCACCGCACCGCCGAACGGGCCGAAGCCGCTCCGCGCCCGGACCGGGAGGTCGAGGAGAACGAGCTGACCCTGCTGCTCGCCCAGGTCGACCGGTCCCGGCTGCCGTCCGGGCTCGTGGAGGAACTGACCGACGCCGAGCACCGCGTGGTGATCGCCCGCAGGGTGCACAACGACGCCGTCCGCGACACGCTGGCCCTGCGCCGCCGCCGGAAGGTGCGCTACTTCAAACTCGCCGGCACCGCGCCGTTGCCGGAGTACTTCGAGTTCGCCGAACCCGAGGTCTGAGGCAGAATCAGCGGAAACACCGGGTGCCGGAGGGAAGGAGGGCGGAGATGACTGCCGAACCGGAGGCCTGCGCCGTCGCGCACGGCGAAGCCGAAGCAGCGCCCGCCGAACGGACGCTGGTGGCCGTGTTCGCGTCGCCGGTCGCCCGATACCTGCTGCGCTACGCCGCCGACCTGGGCTACCGCGCGGTGCTGTTCGAACCCGACGCGGCGCGCGCCAGTGACGCACCCGAAGGGGCCGAGGTCCGCACCACGCCGCCGGCGCCGGGACCGGACGCGGACGTCGTGGTGACCGATCACCATCGCCCCGAACTGGGCACCGTGCTCCAGGCCGCGCTGGCGGGCGAGGCACGCTGGATCGGTGTGCTCGGCAATCCGCGGCACCCCGGCCCGCACGTCGAAGCGTTGCGCGCACTCGACGTGCCCGAGCCGGACATCGCCAGGGTGCACCGCCCGGTCGGGTTGAACATCGGCTCGCGCACGCCGCCGGAGATCGCCGTCGCGACCCTCGCCGGCCTGCTGGCCGACCGCAACGACCGCCCCGGCGGGTTCGAGTTCTGAACCGCACTCCCGGCCGGTCCGCCGGCCACGGCCACCCCCACGGGCCGGGATCGCCGCCTGGCGTCCGGGCACGGTCCGCCTTCTCAGGTCGGGACCACCGCGGTGTCCGGCATCGGCTCGAAGCGGGCGTGCCGCCGGCTGAAAGCGGCCGTGCCGGAGGTCAGCGAGCGCAGGTCGACCGCGTAGCGCAGCAGTTCCACGGCAGGCACCTCGGCGTGCACCACACTGCGGCCGCCCTCGCCGGATTCGGTGCCGAGGACCCGGCCGCGGCGTGCGGACAGATCGCCGAGCACGGTGCCCAGGTGCTCGTCGGGCAGCGTCACCTCGACCGCGTCCAGCGGCTCCAGCAGGGTGATCCGGCCCGCCGCGGCAGCCTCGCGCAGGGCGAGGGCCCCGGCGGTCTGGAACGCCGCATCGGAGGAGTCCACGCTGTGCGCCTTGCCGTCGACCAGCGTCACCCGCACGTCCACCACCGGATGGCCGTCGGAGAGCCCGCGTTCCAGCTGTGCCCGCACGCCCTTCTCCACGCTCGGGATGAACTGGTGCGGCACCGCACCGCCGACCACCTTGTCCACGAACTCGAACCCGCCACCGCGCGGCAACGGCTGGACCTCGATGTCGCACACGGCGAACTGCCCGTGCCCGCCGGACTGCTTCACGTGCCTGCCGTGCCCGCGCGCCGGTTTCGCGAACGTGGCCCGCAGGCTGATCCGCACCGGTTCGGTCTCCACTTCCGCGCCACCGGCGCGCAGCCGCGAAAGCACGACGTCCGCGTGTGCCTCGCCCATACACCACAACACGAGCTGCCCGGTCTCCGCGTTCCGCTCCAGGCGCAGCGTCGGATCGCCGGCCACGAGCCGGGAAAGGTTGCGCGACAAGGTGTCCTCGTCGCTGCGGGTCTTCGCCGCCACGGCGACCGGCAGCAGCGGCTCCGGCATCCGCCACGGTTTCATCAGGAGCGGATCGTCCGGAGACGAGACGGTGTCGCCGGTCTCCGCCACGGCGACCTTGGTCAGCGCGCACAGATCGCCTGCCACGCAGTGCGGCACCTCGCGCAGGTTCGAGCCGAGCGGGGAGTACAGGTGGGCCACGCGCTCGTCGGCGTCGTGGTCCTCGTGTCCGCGTTCGGCGAGCCCGTGGCCGGACACGTGCACCGCGTTTTCCGCGCGCAGCGTCCCGGAGAACACCCGCACGAGGGAAACGCGCCCGACGTAGGAGTCGACCGCGGTGCGCACCACTTCGGCGGCGAGCGGGCCGTCCGGGTCGGCGGCCAGCGCGTCGTGCGGTGCGCCGTCCGGACGGGTCACGCCGGGTGGCCGGTGCTCCAGCGGCGACGGGAACGCCCGCACGATACCGTCGAGTACCTCGGCCAGTCCGGTCCCGCTGGTCGCGCACACCGGGATGACCGGGTGGAACGACCCCCGCGCGACCGCGGTCTCGAGGTCGGAGATCAGCACCTCCTCGGCGATCTCCTCGCCGGCCAGGTAGCGGTCCATCAGGGTCTCGTCCTCGCTCTCCGCGATGATGCCCTCGATCAGCTCGTCGCGGGCCGCGGCCAGACCGGCCGGCTCGGCGGGATCGGGATCGCCCACGCGCGGTGGGTAGCCGCCGGAGTAGTCGTAGCGCCGCTGGGTGACCAGCCCGATCAGCCCGTCCTGGGCGGGCAGGTAGAGCGGCAGCACCCCGGCGCCGAAGGCGGCCCGGCAGGCGGCGATCTCGGCGAGCGGATCGGCGCGGTGGTGATCGAGCCGGGACACCACCACTGCCCGCGGCATGCCGACCGCAGCGCATTCCTCCCAGACCGCGACGGTCGCGGCATCCACACCCTCCGCCGCGCAGACCACGAACAGTGCGGCGTCCGCGGCCCGCAGCCCGGCGCGCAGTTCACCGACGAAATCGGCGTAGCCGGGGGTGTCGATGAGGTTGATCTTGTGCCCGGCGTGCAGCACCGGCGCCACGGACAGCCCGACCGAACGCTGCTGGCGCACGGCCGCCGGATCGTGGTCGCACACCGTGGTGCCCTCGACCACCGAACCGGCCCGCGACACGGTCCCGGACACCGCGAGCAGCGCCTCGGCCAGTGTCGTCTTGCCCGAACCCGAAGGTCCGACGAGGACGACGTTGCGCACCTTGGCGGGGTCGGACACAGCGACGGCGGCCCCGGTGTCGGTACTCCTGTTCTGCTTGTCGGCCATGGCGGCCTCCTCAGCGGACGACGGCGAATGCGTGTGTCCTCGATCACACACCCGGCACCCCGCGTGAGGCAAGGCGCGAAGGGGGGACGCCGGTGACCGCCGGGAGTGCCGGCGTCGGCGCGGAGGCCGTTCGGCGGTCCGCCGGTGAACCGGTCGGCGGAAATGGGCGGCCGGTCGCGCACCGGCGGACCCGGCCCGCCGGAGTTCCACTGTGGACGATGGAACGGCGGCGGACCTCCGGCTGTCCACAACGGACGCTCACGGTACTCCGGCCAGCCGCAGCAGTGCCGCGGTCGCCGCCGCGGCCACCACGACCGCGACGAACGGTGCCCTGCGCCAGGCCAGCACGCCGCCGACGAGCACCCCGGCCGGGCGGGCGAATCCGGCGAATCCGTGCCCCTCGGTGAGGGTGCTCGTCGCGACCAGCGCCGCCAGCAGCACGACCGCGGCCAGCGTCATCAGCCGTTCGGCGCGGGCGGAGGGCCGCAGCCGGGTACGCAGGGCCGGGCCGGCGAACCGGAACGCGAACGTGCCGGCGGCCAGTACGGCGGTCGCGATCAGCAGTTCGACGGCGTCCATCAGTGTGCTCCTTCCCGCTGTTTCGGCTCCTTCGCCGCGGCTCCGGCGACGACCCCGACCAGTGCGAGCAGGACCGGCAGTCCGGCGGGTAACACGGGCGTCGCGACGAGGGCCGCCACCACCCCGAGCAGAACCGGCAGGCGGGTGGCCCGGTCGCGCAGCGACGGCAGCACGAGCGCCAGCAGCACTGCCGGGAACGCGGCGTCCAGGCCGAACACGTCCGTGTCGTGGATCGCCGTGCCGGCGAACGCGCCGAGCACGACGCCGGTGTTCCAGAACGCGAACAACCCCGCGCCGCACAGCCAATACACCGCCCGGCGGCGATCGGCGTCCCGCTGGGCCAGTGCGAACGCCACCGTTTCGTCGACCATCAGATGGCTGCCGGCCAGCCGTGTGAACAGACCACGGCCGAAGACGTCGCCCACTGCGAAGCCGAACGGCACGTGCCGTGCGTTCACCAGCAGCCCGGCCGCGACCGCGGCCAGCGGATTGCCACCGGAGGCCACGATGCCGACGAACATGAACTGCGACGCGCCGGCGAAGACCAGCAGTGACAGCAGCATCGGCGCCCAGAGCGGGAAGCCGGAACTCACCGAGATGGCCCCGTAGGAGACGCCGACGAGTGCGTCGGCAAGGCATACGAGGCCGATGTCGCGGACAAGCCCGCGGTCGAGTGTTCGCCAGATCGAACGCATAGTGCCCTATGCTGAACGCAGTGCCGACTGTTCGTCAAGGCGAACGAGGAGACTGATGGATCGAACACGGATGTCGCACGACGCCGCCTCCGCCCCGCTGGACATCATCGCGTCGTCACTGCGCCGCGAGCGGGCCCGCGCCGGGCTCTCGCTGACCGAGGTCGCCCGCCGTGCCGGGCTCGCGAAATCGACGCTGTCCCAGCTGGAGTCCGCTTCCGGCAATCCCAGCGTGGAGACGCTGTGGGCGCTCGGCGTGGCACTCGACGTGCCGTTTTCCCGGCTCGTGGAGCCCGACCGGCCCCAGGTGAAGGTGATCCGCGCGGGCAAGGGCCCCACGGTGTTCGCCGAACACGCCGACTACGCGTGCACGCTGCTGTCGGCGTGCCCGTCCGCGGCACGCCGGGACATGTACCTGGTCCGCGCGGAGCCGGGCACTCCACGGCGGTCGGACCCGCACATGAACGGCGTGGTCGAGCACATCGTGCTGTGCGCCGGGCGGGCCCGCATCGGCGTCGCCGACGACCCGGCCGAGCTGCTGCCCGGCGACTACATCTGCTACCCGGGCGACGTCCGGCACGTGTTCGAGGCACTCGAACCGGGCACGTTCGGGGTGGAAATCTCGGAGTACGCCTGAACCGCACCGGCTACCGGCCGGTGCGGTTCCGCCACGGTGCTGCCGCGGCCCGCACTCGGTGCTGCGCCGGGGATCGAGTGACTCGCGAGCCCGGCCAGTTGTCCTTTGTGGACGGCGAAACCCCGGCTGCGTCGGTCATCCGCCGGGAACGCTCTCCCGGCGATCCGCCGGCCGCCCCTGAAGATCTCCCGGCGGGCGGGCCCGGTCGACCGTGCACCGGCCTGCTGCGGGCCCGATCGTCAGGCCCGTTCACGGTCCTCCTCGTGTCGATCCACGTAACGGCGGTGGTGCTCGCGGCTCATCGACAACGCGCACCAGCGGACGTTGTTCCTCGGCAGGAAGGTGCTCGTCACCAGCCGCGTTCGGCGAGCCGGTGCGGTTCCGGCAGCTCCTCCACGTTGATCCCGACCATCGCGTCGCCGAGGCCGCGCGAGATCTTCGCCAGCACGTCCGGGTCGTCGTGGAAGGTGGTGGCCTTCACGATCGCCTCGGCGCGCTGTGCCGGGTTGCCGGACTTGAAGATGCCCGAGCCGACGAACACGCCCTCCGCGCCCAGCTGCATCATCATCGCCGCGTCGGCCGGGGTGGCGATGCCGCCGGCGGTGAAGAGCACGACCGGCAGTTTCCCGTGCTCCGCGACCTCCTTGACCAGCTCGTACGGCGCCTGCAGCTCCTTGGCCGCGACGAACAGCTCGTCCTCGGGCAGTGCCTGCAGCCGCCGGATCTCGCCGCGGATCCTGCGCATGTGCGTGGTGGCGTTGGAGACGTCGCCGGTGCCCGCCTCGCCCTTCGAGCGGATCATCGCCGCGCCCTCGGTGATCCGGCGCAGTGCCTCGCCGAGGTTGGTCGCGCCGCAGACGAACGGCACGGTGAACGCCCACTTGTCGATGTGGTTGGCGTAGTCGGCCGGGGTCAGCACCTCGGACTCGTCGATGTAGTCGACGCCGAGCGACTGCAGCACCTGCGCCTCGACGAAGTGTCCGATCCGGGCCTTCGCCATGACCGGGATCGAAACCGTCTCGATGATCCCGTCGATCAGGTCCGGGTCGCTCATCCGCGCCACACCGCCCTGCGCGCGGATGTCCGCGGGCACGCGCTCGAGCGCCATCACCGCGACCGCGCCGGCGTCCTCGGCGATCTTGGCCTGCTCGGCGGTGACCACGTCCATGATCACGCCGCCCTTGAGCATTTCCGCCATCCCGCGCTTGACCTTGGCGGTGCCGGTGACGGACTGGGGTTCGGCGCTCTGCTGCTGCGACACCTTGCGGACCTTTCTCGGAGGACGACACTGCTGTCCCGGCCAGCGTAGGTCCACGGTGGACTGTCGATGCAGGCCAGTTCTGAGGTATCTCGGAAGGCCACTTTTCCGGCCGCCGCGATCCGGTCGGCGCGGGGTGGGTGTCCCAGCACGGCGCTGACCGGGGTATTTGCTTCCGGGCAGCATGATGGGTGCGGTAGTGGCCCGGTCCGATCCGGTACCCGGCGTCCGGTGAAGATCACCTTCTGGGAGGCCACTTCCCGGCAATTCCAGCAGTCCACTTCAGGTCTGCGGCAGACCGTGCAGCGGATCGGCCGCCGCCCGCTGACCTGGCCGGAAGGTCCGCGGGTGGCCCCCCTAAGCTGGAGCGAAGGTCTTTCGGGAGGTCGGGTGGCGACAGCTTCGGGAGCAGCGCCGAAGATCGGTGTGCTCGCCCTGCAGGGCGCCGTGCGCGAGCACGTCGCGATGCTGGAGCGCGCGGGTGCGCGGGCCGTCCCGGTGCGCCGTCCGGCCGAGCTGTCCGAAGTGGACGGTATGGTGCTGCCGGGCGGCGAGTCCACCACGATGTCCCGGCTGCTGGAGAGCTTCGAGCTGCTCGAGCCGTTGCGGGAACGGATCGCGGGCGGGCTGCCCGCGTTCGGTTCGTGCGCGGGGATGATCCTGCTCGCCCGCCAGGTGCTCGACGGCCGTCCGGACCAGCGCCAGCTCGGCGGGCTCGACGTGCTCGTGCGGCGCAACGCGTTCGGCAGGCAGGTCGATTCGTTCGAGGCAGACCTGCCGTTCGCGGGCGTGCCGGGCGGGCCGGTGCACGCGGTCTTCATCCGCGCCCCGTGGGTGGAGAAGGCGGAAGGCGGGGTCGAGGTGCTGGCCACCGTGGCCGGGCCCGCCGATCCGGACAACCGGCCGGACGGGCCGCGGGTGGCTAGGATCGTCGCCGTCCGGCAGGGGGCGGTGCTGGCCACGGCGTTCCACCCGGAGATCACCGGGGACGAACGGCTGCACCGGCGGTTCGTCGAGCTCGTGCGGGAAGCCTGAGCAGGGATCGCGGCGTCGGCCGGCCGGCAGGCGGGCGGACGAGGAACAGATGGAGGAAAGATGAGCGGCCACTCCAAGTGGGCCACGACGAAGCACAAGAAGGCCAACCTCGACGCGAAGCGTGGCAAGCTCTTCGCCCGGCTGATCAAGAACATCGAGGTGGCCGCCCGGACCGGCGGGGGCGATCCGGACGGCAACCCCACGCTGTACGACGCCATCCAGAAGGCGAAGAAGACCTCGGTCCCGCAGGACAACATCGAGCGCGCGCGCAAGCGCGGCGCCGGTGAGGAGGCGGGCGGCGCCGACTGGCAGAACATCACCTACGAGGGCTACGGCCCGAACGGTGTCGCGGTGCTGATCGAATGCCTCACCGACAACAAGAACCGTGCCGCGATGGAGGTGCGGACCGCGCTCACCCGCAACAACGGCTCACTCGCCGATCCGGGTTCGGTCGCCTACATGTTCAACCGCAAGGGCGTGGTGATCATGCCGAAGGCGGACGCGACCGAGGACGACGTGCTGCTGGCGGTCCTCGACGCGGGTGCCGAGGAGGTCAACGACCTGGACGAGAGCTTCGAGATCGTGTCCGAGGGCGGCGATCTGGTACCGGTGCGCAAGGCACTGCAGGAAGCCGGGTTCGAGTACGAGTCGGCCGACCTGACCTTCCTGCCCTCGGTGAGCGTGCCGCTCGACGTGGACGGGGCCAAGAAGATCTTCAAGCTGATCGACGCGCTCGAGGACTGCGACGACGTGCAGAACGTCTACGCGAACTTCGACGTCTCGGACGAGGTCATGGCCGCAGTGGACTGATCCACCCGGCGAAGACGACGGCCGCAGCCCCGGGCAGTGTCCGGGGCTGCGGCCGTTTTTCCGCCCCGATGTCCTTGCCCTGCAACGGAAAGCGCGGGAATCCTTACCGCGGGCCGAAAATCTCCGGCCGGGGGGCTGGGTTCGGCGGCGCGGGTACGGCAGAATGGCGGCCGTGACGAGCCCAGCCCTGAGTGCCGAAGACCAGAGCCTGATCGCGTGGATCGAAGCCCAGGCGCGGGAACGGGGCAATGCGGTGATCTCGGTTGCCTCCGACGACGAGGGCGCGGGCTACTGTTTCACCGCATGCGCCTGGGCACTGCACAACGTGCCGGAGGCGGTCGTGGTCGGGCTGCCCGAACAGATGGCGCCGGTGCTGCTGGACGCCTACGTCGACCGCGCGGCCAACGGCGAGATCTTCGAGGTCGGCAAGCGCTACGACGATTTCTTCGACGGCGCCCCGGTGGTCTTCGAGCGGGTGGCGAAAGGCCACTACCTGGAGTACTTCGGATCCGCGTTCCTGGTCTACCCGGACGGCGACTTCCCGGCGCTGCAGCTGATCGTCGCCACCCCGGAGGGGCATTTCCCGTGGCAGGACACCGCGCCGGACGGGTTCGCACAGTGGCAGCCGGTGCTCACCGAAAGCGGGCTGCCGGAAAGCTGGACCCCCGGCGTCGACGGCCCCTGAGCAGCGCCGCGTCAGCGCGGCCGGATCCGCGGCCCCGGCGGGGAACTGCGCGGCGAGCACGGCCGGATCCCTCGTCGGGATAGGGCGGCACGACCACTGTGCCGAGCGGGCTCCACGCGCCGAGCGGCACGCTCGCCTGCGAGGCCACGGCAGGCACCACGACCTGCGGATGCGCGCCCGCGGCGAGGGTCCGTGCCCGGCACCGGGCGGGTCACCTCGCCGCCGGGGTGCAGCAGCATCCGGGCAGGTGCGCCACCGTGGTGCACGAACATCTCGACCCGGTCGAGCCGGTGCGGAGACCTCCGGCGCCCGCAGCAGGTAGTAGATCGCCGAGTCCCGTCCCCGCGCCGGCTCTGCGCGAACCGGCCGACCTCCACGGCAGCGGCATCCGGCCCAGGTGCGCGGTGGACGTGTCGGAATCCCCGGGTACGACCGTGTCCCCGTGGTGCCCGCGGGCGTGTCCGTCCGCGGCACCCGCCGCGGCGACCGCTAGCCTGCATGTCGAACGGATGTTCGCGCGGGCGGAGGAGAACGGGTGCGGGTGCTCGGGGTCGACCCCGGTCTGACCAGGTGCGGCCTGGGTGTCGTCGACGGCGGCACGGGACGGACCGTGCGCCCGGTCGCGGTCGGCGTGGTGCGCACACCGGCCGGAACCGACCTGGCGGAGCGGCTGCTCAGCATCTCCGACGAGGTGGAGCGCTGGCTCGACCGGTACCGCCCGGAGGCGGTCGCGGTGGAGCGCGTGTTCGCCCAGCACAACGTCCGCACCGCGATGGGCACCGCACAGGCAGGCGGCGTGGTGGCGCTGGCCGCGGCCCGGCGCGGGCTGCCGGTGGTCTTCCACACGCCGAGTGAGGTGAAGGCCTCGGTCACCGGCTCCGGGCGTGCGGACAAGGCGCAGGTCACCGGTATGGTGATGCGCCTGCTCGGTCTCGAGGTGCGGCCGCATCCGGCGGATGCGGCGGACGCGCTGGCACTGGCCATCTGCCACCTCTGGCGGGAGCCGATGCGGGTCCGGCTCGCCGAGGCCGAGGCACGGGCGGCGGAGCTGGCCAAGGCACACCGGGCCCGGCTGGCCGCCGCGGCGAAACAGGCCGGGCCCCCGAAGAAGCAGGACGAGTCAGGAGCACGACGATGATCTCCTCGGTACACGGCGAAGTGCTGTCCGTCGGGCTCGACCACGCGGTGGTCGAGGTCGGCGGGGTCGGCTTCGCCGTGCAGGCCACCCCGGCGACACTGGCCACGCTGCGCCGCGGCGAGCGGACGCGGCTGCACACCGCGCTGGTCGTGCGCGAGGACTCGCTGACCCTCTTCGGATTCGCCGACGAGGACGCGCGCGAGCTGTTCGGCCTGCTGCAGACCGTCTCCGGGATCGGGCCCCGGCTCGCACTGGCGACGCTCGCCGTGCTGGAGCCGGACAAACTGCGCGCCGCGGTCGTCGAAGGCAACATCACCGTGCTGACGCAGGTGCCCGGCATCGGCCGCAAGGGCGCCGAGCGGCTGAGCCTGGAGCTGCGGGACAAGGTCAACGCGCTCGGCGGGCCGGGCGAGGCACCGGCCGTGGCCGCCCCCGGCGCGCTGCGCGGTGAAGTGGTGGAGGCGCTGGCCGGGCTCGGTTTCGCGGCGAAGCAGGCCGAACAGGCGGTGGACCGGGTGCTCGCCGACGGCGAGGGACACACCACGTCGTCGGTGCTGCGCGCGGCGCTCGCGGCGCTCGGCCGGAAGCGGTAGCCGGTGGAACCCGAGGTGACCGAGTTCGAGACCGGCGGGTACGAGGCCGAGGACGAGACGCTGTCCGCGCTCGCGCAGACCGGCGAACGCGACCTGGAAACCACGCTCCGGCCGCGCAAACTGGACGAGTTCGTCGGCCAGCCGCGCGTGCGCGAGCAGCTCGAGCTGGTGCTGGAGAGCGCCCGCAGGCGCGGGGTGCCGCCGGACCACGTGCTGCTGTCCGGCCCGCCGGGGCTGGGCAAGACGAGCATGGCCATGATCGTGGCCGCGGAACTGGGCGCGGCCATCCGGATCACCTCCGGGCCCGCTCTCGAACGCGCGGGGGACCTGGCCGCGATGCTGTCCAACCTGGCGCCCGGCGACGTGCTGTTCATCGACGAGATCCACCGCATCGCCCGGCCCGCGGAGGAGATGCTCTACCTCGCGATGGAGGACTTCCGGGTCGACGTGGTGGTCGGCAAGGGCCCCGGCGCCACCAGCATCCCGCTCGAGATCGCACCGTTCACCCTGGTCGGGGCCACCACCCGGTCCGGATCGCTGACCGGTCCGCTGCGCGACCGGTTCGGCTTCACCGGCCAGATGGAGTTCTACTCCGACCGCGAGCTGGAGCTGGTCGCCCGCCGCGCCGCGACCATCCTCGGCATCGCCATCGACCGGGACGGCTGCGCGGAGATCGCCGGCCGCTCGCGGGGCACCCCCCGGATCGTCAACCGGCTGCTGCGCCGGGTCCGCGACTACGCCGAGGTCCGGGCGGACGGCAAGGTCACCCTCGAGGTCGCGCGGGCCGCGCTGAAGGTCTACGACGTGGACGAGCTGGGGCTCGACCGGCTGGACCGGGCCGTACTCGGTGCGCTGACCCGCTCGTTCGGCGGGGGACCGGTCGGGATCTCCACCCTCGCGGTCGCCGTGGGCGAGGAGGCGACCACGGTGGAAGAGGTGTGCGAACCGTACCTGGTGCGCGCGGGTATGCTCGCCCGAACCCCACGGGGCCGGGTGGCGACCGCGGCCGCCTGGGAACACCTCGGCCTGGTGCCGCCGCCCGAGACCGGGCGGGCCGATCAGGCCGGTCCGACGTTGTTCGAGCAGGACTGACGAGGTGCGACCGGACGGTGGGTGCTGGCGTGTGCGCGGGCACCTGGCACACTCGAACAGAGCACATCCGTCAAAACCGGAGGCGGACGGCGACCGGCGGCGTCCGTCGAATGGAGAGTCATGAACCAATTACTGCTGCCGTTGCTGCTGCTGCTCGTGGTGGCCGTGCCGCTCATCATGGGCACCCGCAAGCAGAAGAAGCAGCAGGCGGCCCAGAAGGATCTGCAGGAAGGCCTGGCCCCCGGCGACCGCGTGATGACCACGTCGGGCCTCTACGCCACGGTGGCCGACGCGAGCGGCGACACCACGATCGACCTCGAGATCGCCCCCGGCGTCGTCACCACCTGGCTGCGCCTGGCGGTGCGCGAGAAGGTCGACCCGGCCACCGAGACCGACGAGACCACCGGCACCGACACGGACGAGACCGTGGCCGAGGTGGCTTCGAGCCCTTCGGAGGCGCCTGCCCAGGAGAGCATCTCCGCCGAGGAGAGCGAGAAGCCGGGTGCGCAGGTCGCGCCCCCGCTGGAGCACGAAAAGAAGTGACCACCCGCACCGCGGGGCACTGACCCGTCCGCGGCCGGACGTGCCGGCACGGGCGAACGCCGGGCTCACGCAGCACCGAGTAGTGTCTCGGTGCTGCGTGCGTGTCCGCCGCCACGGTCAGGCCCAGCAGCGTCCGGGCAGGCCCTCTTCCGGACGCTCATCCGACCCCTCGGGGTCCACCCAGTCCGAGGAGACCGAAGTACCGTGGCACCATCGGCCGGGCACCTCCGCCCGGGACGCTATCTCGCCTTCTTCGCCCTGATCGTGGTCGTGCTCTACGCACTGGTGTTCTTCACCGGTGACGGCAAGCCGACGCCGAAACTCGGCATCGACCTGCAGGGCGGCACCCGGGTCACGCTCAGCGCACGGACGCCGGACGGCGGACAGCCGACCCGCGACCAGCTGAACCAGGCCCGCCAGATCATCGAGACCCGGGTCAACGGCATCGGGGTCGGCGGCGCCGAGGTGGTGCTCGACGGCAGCAACGTCGTCATCACGGTGCCGGGCGAACAGGGCGACCAGGCGAAGAACCTCGGCCGGACCGCGAAGCTCGGGATCCGCGAGGTGATCGGCTCGCAGCCGAACGCCCCGCAGCCCGGTCAGCCGGGTGCTTCGAACAGCCCGTCCGCGCCGTCCTCGGCGCCGGGCCAGCAGGGTGGCGGCGGTGGTGCCGAAGGTGCCCCGGCGCAGCAGCCGCCGAGCAGCACTCCGTCCGCGCCGCCGTCCTCCTCGGCAGGCGGGCAGCAGCAGACGCCGGTCGAGAAGGCCCGCGAGGTACGGCAGAACCCGGACCTGACCTCGAGCGACCAGGCGAAGGCGCAGGCCGCCCAGCAGGCCGCGATGGCCACGCTGACCTGTGCGCCGAACGTCGCCGATCCGCTCGAGGGCAACGACCTGCCGGGCAAACCGCTGGTCACCTGCGGCGACAAGGACGCGAACAAGTACGTGCTGGGCCCGGAGTTCCTGCCCGGCACGGAGATCTCCGACGCCAACTCCAGCTACGACCAGACCAAGGGCCAGTGGATCGTCGACCTGAACTTCAAGGCGGCGGGCAGCAAGACCTGGGGTGACTTCACCTCGTCCCACGTGGGCAAGCAGGCCGCGTTCGTGCTGGACACCGACGTGGTGTCGGCACCGAGTGTCAACGGCGCCATCCTCGGTGGCCAGACGCAGATCAGCGGTCAGTTCACCCAGTCCTCCGCGAAGGACCTGGCGGACATCCTCAAGTACGGGTCGCTGCCGCTGTCGTTCGATTCCTCGGACGCCACCACGGTGTCCGCGACGCTCGGCTTCGCCTCCCTGGAGGCAGGCCTGATCGCCGGCGCGGTCGGCCTGTTCGTGGTGTTCGTCTACTGCCTGTTCTACTACCGGCTGCTCGGCATCCTGACGATCTGGTCACTGGCCATGTCCGGTCTGCTCGTGTACTCGGTGCTGGTGCTGCTCGGGCGGTGGATCGGCTACACGCTCGACCTTGCAGGCGTCGCCGGGCTGATCATCGCGATCGGCATCACCGCGGATTCGTTCGTGATCTACTTCGAACGGCTCAAGGACGAGATCCGGGAGGGCCGCACGTTCCGGTCCGCGGTGCCGCGCGGCTGGACCAGAGCCCGGCGCACGATCCTCGCCTCGGACGCGGTCAGCTTCCTCGCCGCGGCGATCCTCTACATCATCGCGGTCGGCGACGTGCAGGGCTTCGCGTTCACCCTCGGTATGTCGACCGTGCTCGACCTCGTGGTCGTCTACCTGGTCACGCATCCGCTCGTGGCGCTGGTGTCCACCTCGAAGTCGGCATTCCTGTCCAACCCCCGGCACCTCGGCCTCGGTGCCGTCCAGCGGCTGAGCACGCAACGCAAGGCGGCGCGCAAGTCCGCAGGCCGTACGAACGTGAAGGAGGCCTGACGTGGCTGCCGAAGACACCACCCCGGACGCCGGCACCCCGGCGGGCGAGACCGGCACCCCTGCGGGCGAGACCGGCAAGAAGGAAAGCTTCTTCCACCGGCTGTACGTGGGCACCGGCGCCCTGGACATCGTCGGCGCGCGCAAGCGCTGGTACCTCTTCTTCGCGCTGCTGCTGCTGGTGTGCATCGGCTCGATGGTGTTCCGCGGCTTCAACTTCGGCATCGAGTTCGAGGGCGGCACCCAGATCCAGATGCCCGCGCACGGCGCCCGCGGCGAGATCTCCAAATCGCAGGTGATCGAGTCGTTCCAGAAGGCGCTGGGCGAGCAGCCCGCGGAGACCCAGCAGGTCGGTACGGGCGCGGCCTCGACCTTCCAGCTCCGTTCGGAGGCGCTCGAACCCGCCGCGGTGGACAAGGTGAAGAAGCAGCTGTTCACCGACCTCGCGCCGATCGGCAGCAGTGGGCAGCCGAGTCCGCAGGCGATCAGCGACAGTGCGGTGAGCGCGTCCTGGGGGGGTGAGATCTCCCGGCAGGCCGTGATCGCGCTCGTGGTGTTCCTGGTCGCTGTGGTGATCTTCCTGGCGATCTACTTCGACACCCGGATGGCGATGGCGGCACTCATCTCGCTGCTGCACGACATCGTGGTCACCGCGGGCGTGTACTCGCTGTCCGGTTTCGAGGTCACCCCGGCGACGGTGATCGGCCTGCTCACCATTCTCGGATTCTCGCTGTACGACACGGTGGTGGTGTTCGACAAGGTCAGGGAGAACTCCCGCGGACTGCTCGGCCTGAGCCGCCGCACCTACGGCGAGGCGGCGAACCTGGCGCTGAACCAGACGCTGATGCGCTCGTTCAACACCGCGTTCATCGCGCTGCTGCCGATCCTCGGCCTGCTCATCGTCGGTTACATCCTGCTCGGCTCGGGCACCTTGCAGGACCTGGCACTGGTGCAGCTCACCGGCACCCTGGTCGGGGTGCTGTCCTCGGTCGCACTGGCCACCCCGCTGCTGGTCGAGTTGAAGATGCGCGATCCGCGGTACCGGCAGCAGGCCGAACGGGTGCGGGCCCGGCGGGCAAAGGCCGCCTCCCGCGACACCGGCGGGGACTTCGACCCGACCGACGAGAAGCAGCTGGCCAGCGAACTGCGCAAGGAGAAGGCCTACGCGGCGGCGGCCGCGGTGCCGGCCCGCACCCCGAAGGCCAAGCCTCGCCCGTCGTCCAAGAAGAAGCGCTGACCCGATGCGGCTCGACGAGGCACTGGACCTGATCGCCGAGGTGCCGGACTTCCCCGAGCCGGGGGTGCTGTTCCGGGACCTCAGCCCGTTGTTCGCGGACGGGGCCGGGTTCGCCGCAGTGGCCGACGCGCTGGCCGGCACGCTGGCGCCGGACGCCGAACTGGTCGCCGGCGTCGAGGCGCGCGGGTTCCTGCTCGCCGCGGCGGTGGGGTACTCGCGGGGTCTCGGCGTGGTGCTCGTGCGCAAGCCGGGCAAGCTGCCCGCGGTGGCCGGGCGGGTGGACTACTCCCTGGAGTACGGAACCGCGAGCGTCGAGCTGCCCGCCGGTGTCGTGCGGGCCGGGCAGCGGATCGCGGTGCTCGACGACGTGCTCGCCACCGGCGGCACGGTCGCGGCCACCGGCAAGCTCCTCGAGGACGCCGGTGCGGTGGTGACCGGCGTTTCGGTGGTGCTGGAGCTCGCCGCGCTGGGCGGCCGGGCCGGCCTCGGCGGCCGTTCCGTGCACGCACTGCGGTCGGTCTGACCGGGAAACCCGGCCGATTGCCACGCAGGGTGACCGGGACGCGGACCTCGAAACTCACCCGGAAACGGGCGGTGCCGAGGAGCCCGGAGGCCCAGCGGCTACCCTGGAGGTTCAGGAGCCGCACGAGCAGCAGGAGGTGCGGGTGAGCCAGGAGCTCGACGCCGACGTCCCCGCGAAGAGCACGGTCTCCGCGAAGGACACCGGGGCGCAGCCGCTGCCGAAGGCGAACGGGGCGGCACCGAATCCGTCGGCGACCCGCCGGGTGCGGGCCCGGCTGGCGCGCCGGATCACCGCGCAGCGGGCCGCACCGGTCAAGCAGGTGCTCGAACCGCTGGCGGTGATCCACCGCGAACTGCACCCGAACGCGGATCTCGGCCTGCTGCAGCGGGCTTACGACGTGGCCGAGGAGCTGCACCGCGACCAGCGGCGCAAGTCCGGCGATCCGTACATCACGCATCCGCTCGCGGTGGCCACCATCCTCGCCGAGCTCGGCATGGACACCACCACGCTGGTGGCGGCGCTGCTGCACGACACGGTCGAGGACACCGGCTACTCACTCGACGAGCTCAAGGCCGACTTCGGCGAGAAGGTCGGCGAACTCGTCGACGGCGTCACCAAACTGGACAAGGTGAAGCTCGGCACCTCGGCCGAGGCGGAGACCATCCGCAAGATGGTGATCGCGATGGCCAAGGACCCGCGGGTGCTGGTCATCAAGCTCGCCGACCGGCTGCACAACATGCGCACCATGCGGTTCCTGCCGCCGGAGAAGCAGGCCCGCAAGGCCCGCGAGACGCTGGAGGTGCTGGCCCCGCTCGCACACCGGCTCGGCATGGCCACGGTGAAGTGGGAGCTGGAGGACCTCGCGTTCGCGATCCTGCAGCCGAAGAAGTACGACGAGATCGTGCGCCTGGTCGCCGATCGCGCCCCGTCGAGGGACACCTACCTGCGCAAGGTGATCGCGGACCTCACCGGCAACCTGGTGTCCTCGCGGGTCACCGCGAAGGTCGAGGGCAGGCCCAAGCACTACTACTCGATCCACCAGAAGATGATCGTGCGCGGCCGCGACCTCGACGACATCCACGACCTCGTGGGCGTGCGGATCCTGGTCGAGGACGTACGCGACTGCTACGCCGCGATGGGGGTGGTGCACGCGCTGTGGCAGCCGGTCCCCGGCAGGTTCAAGGACTACATCGCGCAGCCGCGGTTCGGCGTGTACCAGTCGCTGCACACCACCGTGATCGGGCCGGACGGCAAACCGCTCGAGGTGCAGATCCGCACCTACGACATGCACCGCACCGCGGAGTACGGCATCGCGGCGCACTGGCGGTACAAGGAAACCCGGGGCACGCACAGCGGCAGCGCCAACGGGATGGAGCTCGACGAGATCGCGTGGATGCGCCAGCTGCTCGACTGGCAGCGGGAGGCCGCCGATCCGGGCGACTTCCTCGAGTCGCTGCGCTACGAACTCGGCGCGCGCGAGATCTTCGTGTTCACGCCGAAGGGCGACGTGATCACGCTGCCTGCCGATTCCACGCCGGTGGACTTCGCCTACGCGGTGCACACCGAGGTCGGGCACCGCTGCATCGGGGCCAGGGTCAACGGACGCCTCGTCGCGCTCGAGCGGAAGCTGGAAAACGGCGAGGTCGTGGAGATCTTCACGTCCAAGGCCGGCAATGCCGGGCCGAGCCGCGACTGGCTGCAGTTCGCCGGATCACCGAAGGCACGGGCGAAGATCCGCCAGTGGTTCGCGAAGGAACGCCGCGACGAGGCGATCGAATCCGGCAAGGAAGCGATCACCAAGGAAGTCCGCAAGGTCGGCCTGCCGATCCAGCGGTTGGTGTCGGCCGAGTCGATGGGCTCGGTGGCCAAGGAACTGCGGCACCCCGACATCTCCTCGCTGTACGCGGCCGTGGGGGAGGGGCACACCGGCGCCAAGCACGTGGTGCAACGGCTGGTCGCCCTCATCGGCGGGGTGGACGAGGCGGAGGAGGAACTGGCCGAGCGGGCGACGCCGTCCACCGTCACCCGCCGCCGGGGCTCCAACGACGTCGGCGTGATCGTCAAGGACGCGGGCGACGTGTGGGCGAAGCTCGCGCGCTGCTGCACCCCGGTGCCCGGCGACGAGATCCTCGGCTTCGTCACCCGCGGCGGCGGGGTGAGCGTGCACCGCACCGACTGCACGAACGCGGACGATCTGCGGGCCCAGCCGGAGCGGCTGGTCGAGGTGGAGTGGGCGCCGTCGTCGTCCTCGGTGTTCCTGGTCGCCATCCAGGTGGAGGCGCTCGACCGGCACCGGCTGCTCTCGGACGTCACGAAGGTGCTCGCGGACGAGAAGGTCAACATCCTGTCCGCGTCGGTGACCACCTCGCGGGACCGGGTCGCGGTGAGCCGGTTCTCGTTCGAGATGGGCGATCCCAAACACCTCGGGCACGTGTTGAAGGTGGTCCGCGGGGTGGAGGGCGTCTACGACGTGTACCGGGTCACTTCGGCGTCCTGACCGGTGCCCGTCGCCGGTTAGGGTGCTGCCATGACCGACGGATTCGAGTTCACCCGCGACGGCGCTGTCGCCCGGTTCACCTTCACCCGGCCGGAGAAGATGAACGCCATCACGCACGAGATGTGGTCGGCGATCCCGGAAGTCGTGGCACAGGTCGAGGCGGCTCCGGAGCTGAAGGTGCTCGTGCTGGCCGGTGCCGGTCCGCACTTCTCGGCAGGAGCGGACATCAGCGAGTTCCGTACGCTGCGCAACACCGCCGAAGGGGCGAGCGCCTACGACAAGGCCGTGGACGCCGCGGTGGACGCACTGACCGGGATGCGCACCCCTTCGGTGGCGACGATCCAGGGCAACTGCATCGGCGGCGGCTGCCAGCTTGCGGTGGCGTGCGATTTCCGCTTCACCGCGGACGGCGCCCGGTTCGGCATCACCCCGGCGCGGCTCGGCATCGCCTACCAGTTCCCCTCGACCCGTCTGCTGGTGTCGCTGGTGGGGCCGGCATGGGCCAAGTACCTTCTGCTGTCCGGAGAACTCGTGGACGCCGGGCGGGCCCGCGAGATCGGCCTCGTGCACGACGTCGTCGCGGCAGCCGATCTGGAGCCGGTCACCGCCCGTTTCGTCGAGACCCTCTGCTCCCGTTCGCAGGCGTCGATCCACGGCATGAACCGGATCATCGAGAAGATCGTTGCGGGCCAGGAGGAAGCCGACCAGGAGGTGGCGGACATCCGGCTGGCGGTGCTGCACAGCGCGGACTACGCGGAGGGCGTGGACGCCTTCCTGAACCGCCGTGCGCCGGAGTTCACCGATCGACCGGTCCGCTAGGTGCGGTGTCCGGGGAGGTCGGTCGGGTGCCGGGTAGTTTCCCGGTAGAAGTGCAACCGCGCAGGTAGAGCGGTCCGACGGTCGTGTCCGCTGGGGTGGAAGCGGGCGTAGGCCCATCCGTTCAGCAGGACAGGCGGCCACCGCCTCAGCTCACGACGACGTCCCTGGACCGCACACCTAGATCTCGTCCCAGGGCGCGTTTTCGTAGGCGCTGCGCAGGAGCTGGACGGCGGCGGGGTCGGTGCGCAGCACGAGGTCGTCGACCGTGGCGACCGGGCGGGCAACCGTCTCGGAATTGGTCAGGACCACCGCGTCGAACGTGGGCAGCTCGGCCGGGTACACCGGCCGGACCTCCTGCGCCACCCCGGCGGTGCGCAGCTGCTCGCGCAGCACGAGGTAGGTGATGCCGGGCAGGACGGCGGCCTCCGGCCAGGTCACCGTGCCGTCGCGGACGAACCCGACGTTCCAGATCGACGCCTCGCTGACCCGTCCGGCGTCGTCGAGGAACAGCGCGTCGTCGTAGCCGGCGAGGGCCGCCTCGCGCGAGTGGCGGATCAGGCCGAACCCGCCGAGGTGCTTCACCTGCGGCAGGTCCCGCTGGTACCGCACGGCACGCAGCCGGATCGGCTCGGCCACGTGTTCGCGCGGCGGTTCGGTCCGCACGAGCACCTCGGGCGGCATCACCGCCTCGTGCGCCGACGCTCGGGAGAAGACCACCACCCGCACGGACAGCGCACCCTGCCCGGCGACGACCTGCCGTACGTACCGCCGGACCTGCTCGACGTCGAGGTCGGCACCGAACAGCAGACGGGTGCTCGTCGCGAGCCGGTCGAGGTGCAGGGGCAGTCCGCGCACCCGCCCGTCCCGGACCTGCATCGCGGTGAAATGGCCGTAGCCGGTCATCGCCGCGGCGAGGTCGTCGGGACCGGCGGGTGCGCCGTTGAGCTCGCGCCGGACAGTCACCTCAGGAGACGGTGACCGAGGTGAACTTGACCGGTTCCTTGGGCTCGCCGGTGGCACCGTCCTCGCCGACCGCGCCGATACCGGTCTTCGCGATCTTGTTCAGCACCTGCAGCCCGGCGTCGGAGATGCTGCCGAAGATCGTGTATTGCGGCTGCAGCTCCGCCTTGCCGTAGACCATGAAGAACTGGCTGCCACCCGTGTTCGGCTGGCCGGTGTTGGCCATCGCGAGGAGGCCACGGCCGTACTTCTGCCCGTCGACGAGCTCGTCCGGGACGGTGAAGCCGGGGCCGCCCCTGCCGTCCGTGCTCACGTCGCCCTTGGCGTTCGGATCGCCGCACTGCAGCATCTGCAGTTCGGTGACCCCGAGCCGGTGGCAGATCGTGTCGGTGTAGAAGCCTTCCTTGGCGAGGCTCTCGAAGCTGTTCACGGTGCACGGCGCCAGCGACCGGTCGAGGGTGATCGGGATGTCGCCCTGGGTCGTCTTCATCGTGATGTTCACCGTGCCGGTCGAGGGCACGTTCTTGCCGTCCGGCACGGTCGCCTTCTTCTCCGGCGGCGCGCTCTGCTTGTCCGCCGGGTACGAGCACGTGGTCGGGTTCGGCAGGGCCTTCGTCCGCTTCGGCAGCTCGGCGCGCTGGGTCGGGATGTCCGTGGCCGTCGGCGCAGGCGGGGTCGAGCTGGACGGCGGGGCGGCCGTGGCCTGGTCGTCGCCGCTGCCGCCGCTGTTCACGATCCACACCACCAGACCGGCGACGATGAGCACGACACCGCCGACCACTCCAGCGCCGACGATCTTGCGTCGCTTCTGCCGTTCGGCCCTGCGCACGAGCTGCCGCTCGAGTTTGCGCTTCGCGGCTTCGCGGCGTTGCTGGTTGGTCGCCACCCGCCCTCCAGTTTCCGCTCGGAGTCACACGTCTGAGGTTCCGGCAGTGTATGGGCACAGCCTGTGAGGCCTCTGTACAGGGGCGGCTAGTGTCGTCGTGATCGTGATCGAGACGACTTCGCGGGAGGGGTTTTCGTGCTCGTCGCCGGATTCGCCGCCGGTCCGCTGCGCTCGAACTGCTACCTGCTCGCGCCCGCTCCCGGCGGCCCGTGCGTGGTGGTCGACCCCGGCGAAGGGGCGATGGCGCCGCTCGTGCCCGCGCTGGCCGAGCACGAGCTGACGCCGGTCGCGCTGCTGGCCACGCACGGGCACCCGGACCACGTCGGCGCGGCTGCCGAGGCCTCGGCGCGTTACGGCGTGCCGCTGCGGCTGCACCCGGCGGACGCGGACGGCTGTTCCGGCCCGTGGGAACCGCTGGCCGAGGGGCCGCTCGCGGTGGCCGGCCTGACCGTCGGGGTGCTGCCGCTGCCCGGACACACGCCGGGATCGGTGGCCTTCACCGTCACCGCGCACGAGGGTGGCAGGCTGGTGCTCACGGGGGACACGCTGTTCGCCGGGTCGATCGGGCGTACCGGCGGCTCCGGCGCCGACCTGGAGAGATCGTTGCGCACACTGCTCACCCTTGCCGACGACACCGTCGTGCTGCCGGGACACGGCCCGGCGACGACCCTCGGACGCGAACGCGCCGGCAATCCGCACCTGCCCGGCGCGGCCGGGTGAGCGGCGTGCCGGGGGACGGCACTCCGCCGGAGCGGCTGCCGCTGTTCGCGGCGGATCCGAAACCGCGCCGCCGCCGGCTGTGGTCGGGGATCATCGGGGTGGTGATCGTCGCCGCGGCCTTCGGCGGGATCGCAGGCCTGATCGGCGGGCAGCTGCCGGGACTCGTGGCGGCCGCGGTGGTGGGGCTGCCGATGCTGTACGTGACGCTGTTCGCGTTCCGTCGCCGGATCTGGCTGGAGGGCACCACGCTGGTGATCCGGACGTGGGGTGTGCGCCGCGTGGATCTGGGCACCGCACCCGAGGTGGAGGTCGTGGTCACCGACGTCCGCGGCACGCGCACGGTCGGCCTCCTGGTGAACGCGGGCCACCGCCGCCGTGCGGTGAAACTGGACCTGGCGGTTTTCTCCGGCACCGGCGGGCGCGAACTCGGCCCGCTGGAACTGCGCCGGATCGCCGACGCGCTGCTGAACAACACCGACGCCAACGGCCTGGTGTTCTCGGAACTGCTGGTAGCCGAACTACGCGCAGAAGCACGAGGCGACGCGGTCGCCGAACGCCCCCTGTACCGCCTCGCCGCCGGAGCCCCGTCCGGCCGATACCTGCAACGCTTCCCGATGCAGGCAGTCAGCCGCTTCGTGACCACTTTGGACTGACCGGTGCCCGTCCCCGCCGCCGGGGGCAGTCTGGCCACGGAGCACCTGCCCCAGCCGACACGATCCGGCCCGGCCCGCTCGTGGCCCGACCGGCTCGTGGCCCGACCGGCTCGTGGCCGGACCGGCTCGGGCCCGGCCCGCTGGGCGCGGCCTGGTTGTGCGTTCGGCCCGCCGGGCGTGCCTGCTTGCCGCGTCCGGCCTGTCTACGGGCCCGGACTGACTACGAGCGCGGCTTGCTGGCGGGGTCCGGCTTGCTTCCGGGTCTCGTTTGGCTGTGGGTTCGGCCCGGTGACGTCGAGGGCCCAGGCGCCCCGGGGAATGCGCCCCGCGTGAAGCCGACCGGCCGACTGTCCCTGCCGACGGATCCGCTTGCCCCGGGCTCGGAGCCGCCGACCGCCAGCCGGGACTCGCTGACCGCTGGTTATTCGTGAGTGTTTGCCGGACTCAAATCCGGCCAGCTGCGAGCGGCGAGTCGTTGGTTATCGGTCGGCGGGTTCTTCCGAGCGGGCTTGGTGGCGTTGTCGTTCCAGGGCTTCCAGACCGTCCAGGCGGGCGCGGATTCGGTCCAGGTGGTCGGACAGTTCCGGGAGTTCCTCGGCGACGTAGGTGAGCAGCCGTTCCAGGTGGCGGACGGTGGCGCGGATGTCGTCCAGGGCGGTGGCGATGCGGGGGACCGACTCGGCTGCTTCGAGCGTCGCGGCGAAGAGGCGGCGGAGCAGGTGCACGGTGACCCGGGGTCCGGCCAGGACGGCTGCGAACACGGCCCCTCCTCGAGTGCGGCGGTGGCGGTCTTCGTACCGCACCGGCCGGGCTGGGGCGAGACCGGGGGCGGATGGCTGTTACTGGTGTGACTCCGCGAGATCTGTGGTGCTCATGAGGTGGTGTACCGGTTCGCGGGAGGCGATCAGTGCCGCCAGGACCGTGGTGACCGGGACTGCCGCGACGATGCCTACCGAGCCGGCCAGTGTGCGGATGATCTCCGACGCGATGTCCTCACTGCCGAGCAGCGCGCCGAGGCCGACGCCGGAAATCGCGGAGTACAGCATCACCGGCAGTGCCGCGCCCGCGTAGGCCATCACGAGGGTGTTGACTGCCGATCCCACGTGGTCGCGGCCGATCCGCAGGCCCGAGCGGTACAGCTCACGCCAGCCCAGCGACGGGTTGGCACGGCGCAGTTCCCACACCGCACTCGTCTGCGTGATGGTCACGTCGTCGAGCACCCCGAGCGCGCCGATCACCACACCGGCCAGCAGCAGCCCGCGTGCGTCGATGCCGTGGCCGAGCGAGCCGATCAGCGTCGTGGTGCTGTCGTCGAGCCCGGTCAGCGCCGCGGCCGCGGAGAAGATCGCCGACAGCACCCCGATCAGCGCCAGGCTGACCAGCGTGCCGAGCACCGCGACCGACGTTCTCGCGGACAGCCCGTGGGTCAGGTACAGCGCCACGAACATGATCGCGCCCGCCCCGGCGATCGCGACCACCAGCGGGTTCTCCCCGGCGAGGATCGAGGGCAGCACGAACAGCACGATCACCACGAAACTCAGCCCGAGCGCGACGAGCGCGGCCAGCCCCTGCCAACGGCCCAGCACCAGCACCGCCGCGGCGAACAGCGCGGCCAGCACCACCAGCGGGGTACCTCGCTGGAAGTCGACGAGCTGGAACGACTCGGCATCCAGCGCGTTCCCGCCGTTGTAGGCGAGCACCACGTCGTCCCCCGCGGTGAACCGTGGCGTGCTCGGCTCGATCGGCACGGTCAGCCGCACCGTTTTGCCGGACGCCGGCCCGTCGGTCATCCGCAGATCCACGGTGAGGCACGGTTTGTCGTCCGGCGAGGGTTGCGCTCCCACCTGTACCTGGCCCGGCTGCAGGCACGGGCCGGAGGCCGCGGTGGCGATCGTCGCCTCCACCGGCGTGCCCTGCTGGACGGCACTCGACGGCAGCGACTTCCCCCACGGGTAGAGCACGATCATGCCGGCCACGGTCGCCACCGCCAGCGGCGCGAGCAGCCAGATGAGCAGGGTGCGGACCCGTTTCGACGCCGGGGCCGCCGGGCCGTGCGCATGTCCGTGCCCATGTCCGTGGCCGTGGTTCATTCCGCCGAACGCGCTGCGGAACACCCTGCGGTGCCAGGACTCCGACGTTTCGGAAATGTCCTCTTCGGACAGTGTGGACGATGCGGACGATGCGGGAGCAGCTGCACGACCGTCACCTGACGCTGTCCGGCGCCGGCCGGTGGGCGCAGCCGCACCGGTGCGGCTGCGGTCGGGCAAGCGCCGTTCGCCGGTGTCGGGACCGGCGCGGCCTTCGGAGCGCCGGCCTCCCGGGGACGGGGTTTCACCTGGCCTGGGCGCACGCCGGTCCGGTCCGCCCTCCGGGCTGGACGGACCGGTGCTCCGCGGGCGGCGGGGGCGGCTCGCTTCCTCCGCGGGTCCACCGTGCCGCTGCGGTGAGCGGGGCAGGTCCGCCGGATCCGGCTGCGGCGGCAGGCCGGATCGGTCGGGCGGAGCGGAACGCCGGGACGCGGCGGAGCGTGCGGGCGGACCGGACCGGTTCGCCGCAGCGGAGTCCCGCGGCGAACGCGACCGGCCCACCTGGCCGGACGAGCCGGACTGCTGCGGCGGGCCGGGCTGGCCGGATGAGCCGGAGTGCTGCGGCGGGCCGGGCTGGCCGGATGGGCCGGAGTGCTGCGGTGAGCCGGGCTGGCCGGCCGGATGTGGTGAGCCCGGCTGGTCCGTGGGGCCGGGCCACGGTGGCTGCTCCGAGTCCGGTGCCACCGGGTGTTCCGGCCCGCTCGTGCGGGGGCGGCGGGGCGGCTGTGCCCGGCGGCGCGGATCGTCCGGGGACGGTGGACGCTCGCCACGTGCGCGGCGAGCTTGGGGAGGTGGCGACGGTTCGCCGGAGTCCCGGCGTGCGGCGCCGGGGTTGTCGTCGGAGTAGTCGCGCGGTGCCACGGCGCACATCCTGCCCTCCCCGCGGCTGGTTCACCCGTACCGGGTGGGGGAGAAGCCGGGCGTATCCGGCGTTTCGCTCAGGCGTACGCGGTACGCACGTGCACTCGCCGGTAGGCCGACGGCGGGGTGTCGAAGTGGTCGAGGAACGCTTGCCGCAGCGTCTCGGTAGAGCCGAAGCCGCAGCGGCGGGCGATCGCGGTCAGCGGCAGTTCGGTGCCGGACAACAGGCGAGCGGCGTGCTCGGCGCGCACCGTCCGTACGTATTTCCCCGGTGTGGTGCCGAGGTGCGCGTCGAACAGCCGGGTGAGCTGCCGGGCGCTGATGCCCGCCTGCTGCGCGAGTACCGGCGTGCCGAGGTCCTCGGCGAGGTGCTCGGCGACGTATGCAGTCAGGTCGCGGACCTGCCGGTGTTCCGGCGGCGGTCCGGACAGGAACATGCTCACCTGTGCCTGATTGCCGGGTCGCTGCAGGTAGGTCACCAGCGTGCGGGCGGTCTCGCGGGCGAGCGTCGGGCCGTGGTCCTGCTCGACGAAGGCGAGTGTCAGATCGAGTCCGCTGGTGACGCCTGCCGAGGTGTAGACGTCCCCGTGCCGCACGAAGAGCGGAACCGGATCGACCGACACCGACGGATAGTGCTCGGCCAGCTGTGCCGCGCAGGCCCAGTGGGTGGTCGCACGGCGTCCGCTCAACAGGCCGGCCGCGGCGAGCACGGTGGAACCGGTGCACACCGACGCGGTGCGCCGGCTGTGGCGCGCCAGCCGCCGCACGTGCTCGAGCAGCCGCTGGTCGCCCGCGGCCGCGCGATGGCCGAGGCCACCGGCGACGATGATCGTGTCGAGTTCACCGCGGACCTGGTCCAGCCGCAGGTGCGGGGTGAGGGTGAGCCCGGACTGGCACGCGAACGGCCGTCCGTCGACGGTGGCCAGCCGGATCTCGTACGGTCGCCGCGCGCCGAGCCGGTTGGCCGCGTCGAGCACGTCCGAAGCACACGCGATGTCCAGCAGCTCGGCCTCGGCGTAACCGACGATCACGACCTGCCGTGCGGGTCCCGGCATGTCCGGCACGCTAGCAGCTCACCAGGCCGATCGACAGGGTTCGCAGGATTTCGGACAACCCGGTCCGGGGCCGGTCCGTGCCGCGCGACGATGACCGGAACGTGGCGGGGAAGAAGGGCCGAGATGACCGAGAAGACGTTCGCTTTCGTGGTGTACCCGGGGCTCACCACCCTGGATCTGGTGGGACCGCTGCAGGTGCTGAGCGGCTACGCGGCGGGGGATCCGTCGGTTCGCGTGGTGGTCGTGGGGGAGACGCGGGAGACGATCGGGACGGACTCACCGTTGCAGATCGCGCCGAGTCACACCTTCGCCGAGGTTCCGGATCCGTCGTGGGTGCTGGTGCCCGGTGGTGGCGGCCCGACGCTGCGCGCGATGGCCGATGGCACGCTCATCGGATACCTCTCGCGCGCCGCCGCCGGGGCCGAGCTGATGACGTCGGTGTGCACCGGCTCGCTGCTGCTCGGCGAAGCCGGCCTGCTCGAGGGCAGGGAAGCCACCACGCACTGGATGTTCCGCGATCTGTTGCGCGCCTTCGGGGCCACGCCGGTGGCGCGGCGGTGGGTGGAGGACGGCCCGGTGATCACCGCCGCCGGGGTGTCCGCGGGCATCGATCTTGCGTTGCACCTCGTCGACCGGCTGGCCGGCCCGGACGTCGCGCGGGGCGTGCAGTTCGGCATCGAATACGATCCGCAACCACCGCACGGCCCGCTCGACTGGGACAAGGCGCCGCGCGAAGGGCTGCAGTCGCTCCGGGAACACGCATTGCGAGACGGCCTCGCGGACGCACCGGAGCTACGGAAGAAGCTGCTCGCCTACGCGTGAACGGGTCGGGGACGCGGGGGAACGAAGGCGAAGCCGTGCCCGTGCAGGCCGGAAACCGCGCTTGCACGGGATGCACGTGCACCTGCGCCGGAATCACGCGTCCATCCCGGTGACCTGCCCCACGGAAGCTCTTGACCGGTCATCTCGGGCGCGTACCGTCGCGGTAATGGGCCCACGCCGCGGGAAGCACGGCCTCACTCTTCTGACCACCGTCCGTGACGGTGATGTCGTGCTGGTGACCGCCGCGGGAGAAATCGATCTGGCTTCGGTGGGGGATTTCCGCGCCGTGCTGTCCGACGCGTGCGGGGCGGGCGAAAAGCTGGTCGTCGACCTGTCCCGGGTCGGTTATCTCAGCTGTGCCGGGTTGCGCGCGCTGGAGGAAACCAGCCGCGCGCGTCCGGCGCTTTCCGTGGTCGCGACCGGTTCGCTCGTGCTGCGCGCGTTCGCCGTGTCCGGCATCGCCACCACTGTGCCGGTGCGGCCGCGGTTGCGGGAGGCATGTGCGGCTGCGGGCGTGGCCACGCGCTGATCCGGGTACTCCGGCAGAGAACCGAATTCTGCTGAGGTGATCCGAGATGTCCAGCGGACACGACAGCGCCGCCCGGCACGCGGTCGGCCCGCTCGTCGGCGGTGCGGCCGGACTCGCGGTGCTGGCCGGGTTGTACCTGATCGCCGGGCCGTGGCTGGCCCGCTACGGCGGTGCCGCGGAACTCGCGGTGAGCAATACGGTGGCCGGGCTGGCGATCGTGGTACTCGCCGCGCTCCGGCTGCCGGCGCTGACCTGGGTCGTGCCGGTGCTCGGGGCGTGGGCCGCAGTCTCCCCGCTGGTCCTGCGCTACAGCGACGAAACCGCCCCGTCTTCGGCCGCGTTCACCGGCAATCTCATCGCCGGCGTGGTCGTGGTCGCGGCCGGCGTCACGTTGCTGGTCCGTCGTCGCTGACCCGCTCAGCCGCGCACTCCGGCGAACCGCTCCTGCCACGCCTCGGCGGCCCTGCGGGATCGATGCCAGACTGCGGGGGAACCTCACGAAGGGACCGGAAATGGCGACGGTGGCCGATCAGCTGATCGAAGTTCTCGTGCAGTCCGGCGTGCGCCGGATCTACGGGGTGGTGGGCGACAGCCTGAACCCGGTGGTGGACGCGGTACGCCGCTCCGGCGGCTCGGCCCGCGGCGGGATCGACTGGATACACGTGCGCAACGAGGAGGCCGGCGCGTTCGCCGCCGCGGCGGAGGCTCAGCTGACCGGGCGGCTCGCGGTGTGCGCGGGCAGCTGCGGCCCCGGCAACCTGCACTTGCTGCAGGGGGTCTACGACGCGCACCGCTCGGGTGCGCCGGTGCTCGCGATCGCCTCGCACATCCCGGCCGCGCAGATCGGCACCGGCTTCTTCCAGGAAACCCATCCGCAGCAGCTGTTCGCCGAATGCTCGCACTACTGCGAGCTGGTCAGCATCCCCGAGCAGATGCCGAGGCTGGCGCGGATCGCGGTGCAGAACGCAGTGGGCCGGCGCGGCGCCGCGGTGCTCGTGCTGCCCGGCGATGTGGCGCACGAATCCGCCGCGCACCCCACCGGCGAGTCCGGCCCGCTCGGCAGCCCGCCCGCGATGCTGCCCGCCGAGGACGACGTGGCCCGCCTCGCCGAGCGGATCGACCGCGCGGACAAGGTGATGATCATGGCGGGCGCAGGCTGCCGAGCCGCTCACGACGAGGTGCTCTCCCTCGCCGACACGGTCGGCGCCCCGGTCGGGCATTCCCTGCGGGGCAAGGAGTTCGTGCAGTACGACAATCCGTTCGACGTCGGGATGAGCGGTCTGCTCGGGTACGGCGCCTGCTACCAGGCGATGCACGAGGCCGATCTGGTGCTGCTGCTGGGCACCGACTTCCCGTACGACACCTTCCTGCCGCAGCGCAACACCGTGCAGGTGGACATCGATCCGGCCCGGATCGGCCGCCGCTCGGTGCTGGAGTTCGGAGTGCAGGGCGACGTCGGGGCCACGATCCGCGCGGTGCTGCCGAAGCTGCGCCGTCGTACGGAGCGCTCGTTTCTGAACGACATGCTGCGCAAGCACGAACGCAGCCTGCAGCGGGTGGTGGACGCCTACACCGAAGAAGTCTCGCAGCGCGTGCCGCTGCATCCGGAATACGTCGCCGACGTGCTCGACGAGGAGGCCGCCGCGGACGCGGTGTTCACAGTGGACACCGGCATGTGCAACGTGTGGGCGGCCCGCTACGTCACGCCGAACGGGCACCGCCGGATCCTCGGTTCGTTCGTGCACGGCAGTATGGCCAACGCACTGCCGCACGCGATCGGTGCACAGACGGCCGCGCCCGGCCGTCAGGTGGTGGCGATGTGCGGGGACGGCGGGCTGGCCATGCTGCTCGGCGAGCTGCTGACCCTGAAAACCCATGCGCTGCCGGTGAAAGCGGTGGTGTTCAACAACTCCTCGCTCGGCATGGTGAAGCTGGAGATGCTGGTGGACGGGCTCCCGGAGTTCGGCACCGACCACGATCGGGTGGACTTCGCCGCACTCGCCCGTGCCGCCGGTCTGCACTCGCGCCGGGTGGAGAAACCGGGGGAGGTGCGCGACGGGATCCGCGAGATCCTCGCGCACGACGGCCCGGCCGTGCTCGACGTGGTCACCGATCCCAGTGCACTGTCCATTCCGCCGAACATCACCGCCAGCCAGGTCCGCGGCTTCGCATTGGCGGCGAGCAGGACGGTACTCGGCGGTGGCGTCGGCAAGATGCTGGAGCTGGCGAAGTCCAACCTGCGCAACATCCCGCGCCCCTGAACGGCCAGGGTGGCCGCGCCGGACCCGACGCGGCCACCCGGTGCCGGCTCAGTCCGTCTCGGCCATCGCCTCGGCGAACTGGGCCGCGTACAGCCGGGAGTAGGCGCCGCCGGAGTGCAGCAGCGTCTCGTGGTCGCCCTGCTCCACGATGCTGCCGTTCTCCATCACCAGGATCACGTCCGCGTCGCGGATCGTGGACAGCCGGTGTGCGATGACGAAGCTCGTGCGGCCGGTGCGCAGCGAGTTCATCGCCCGCTGGATGAGCACCTCGGTGCGGGTGTCCACCGAGCTGGTCGCCTCGTCGAGGATGAGGATCACCGGTGCGGCCAGGAACGCCCGCGCGACCGTGATCAGCTGCTTCTCGCCCGCGCTGACCGTGTCGCCCTCGTCGTCGAGGATCGTGTCGTACCCGTCGGGCAGGGTCCGCACGAAACGGTCCACATAGGTCGCGGTGGCCGCCTCGATCACCTGCTCGCGGGTGACGTCGTCGGCGCCGTAGGCGATGTTGTCCGCGATCGTGCCGCCGAAGAGCCAGGCGTCCTGCAGCACCATGCCGGTCTTGTCGCGCAGCTCCTCGCGGTCCATCGCGGCGATGTCCACGCCGTCGAGGGTGATCCGGCCGCCGTTGATCTCGTAGAACCGCATCAGGAGGTTGACCAGCGTGGTCTTGCCCGCGCCGGTCGGGCCGACGATGGCCACCGTCTGTCCCGGCTCGACGGTGAGCGAGAGGTCCTCGATCAGCGGCGTGTCCTGTCGGTACCGGAACGACACGTGCTCGAACCCGACCCGGCCGCGCACGAGGGCCGGGCGCGCCGGCCGGGCCGGCTCCGGCTCCTGCTCCTTCGCGTCGAGCAGCGCGAACACCCGCTCCGCCGAAGCGATGCCGGACTGCAGCAGGTTGGCCATACTGGCGATCTGCGTGACCGGCTGGCTGAACTGCCGCGAGTACTGGATGAACGCCTGGACGTCGCCGAGCGACAGGCTGCCCGAGGCCACCCGCAGCACCCCGATCACCGCGACCAGCACATAGTTCAGGTTGCCGATGAACATCATCGCCGGCTGGATCGTGCCGGAGATGAACTGCGCCCGGAACCCGGCGGAGTACAGCTCGTCGTTCTGCTCCCGGAACACCTGCTCCGACTCCGCGCGCCTGCCGAAGATCTTGACCAGCGAGTGGCCGGTGTACATCTCCTCGATGTGCGCGTTGAGCCTGCCGGTGGTGGACCACTGCCGGATGAACTGCGGCTGCGCCCGCTTGCCGATCCTGGCGGCCACGAACACCGAGGCGGGCACGGTCAGCAGCGCGATGATCGCCAGCAGCGGCGAGATCACGAACATCATCACCAGCACGCCGAGCACGGTCAGCACCGACGAGACGATCTGCGAGAGCGTCTGCTGCAGCGACTGCGCCAGGTTGTCGATGTCGTTGGTGACCCGGCTGAGCACCTCACCGCGTGGCTGGCTGTCGAAGTACCGCAACGGCAGCCGCGCGAACTTCTCCTCGATGTCGCGGCGCAGCCGGTACACCGCGTTCTGCACCAGGCTCGTGGTGAGCCGGGCCTGGATGAGCCCGAAGAACGAGGCGATCACGTACAGCGCCAGCACGAGCATCAGCACCCGGCCGACCGCGGTGAAGTCGATGCCGTGGCCGGGCACCAGGTCGACCCGGGTGAGCAGGTCCGCCATCGTGCCGTCGCCGCGCGCACGCAGCCCGGCGACCACGGATTCCTTCGTGGCGCCCGCGGGCAGGCCCCGGCCGAGCACGCCGGCGAAGATCAGGTCGGTGGCCTGTGCGAGCACCTTCGGCCCGATCACGGTCAGCGCAACGCTGGCGGTGCCCAGCACGAGCACCCCGAGCAGCGCCGCGCGCTGCGGTCGCAGCAGGCGCAGCAGCCGGACCAGCGAACCCTTGAAGTCCATGGGCTTTTCCGGCGGCATCCCGCCGGTCATGAACCGCCCGGCCTGATCGCGTTGCTCGTTGCGGGTCGCGGTGGCGCGCTCGCCGGTGTCGGTCGCGACGGCGCCCGCTGCGGCGGTCTCCTCGCTCACGCCGCCTCCTGTTCGGTCAGCTGCGACAGCACGATTTCCCGGTAGGTTTCGTTGCCGTCCATCAGCTCGTGGTGGGTTCCGGTGCCGACGACGCGGCCGTCGTCGAGCACGATGATCCGGTCCGCACCGCGGATCGTGCTGACCCGCTGCGCCACGATGACCACCGTCGCCTCGCGCGTCTCGCCGGTCAGCGCCCGGCGCAGTGCCGCGTCGGTGGCGTAGTCCAGTGCGCTGAACGAATCGTCGAACAGGTAGATCTCCGGGCGGTGCACCAGCATCCGGGCGATCGCGAGCCGCTGGCGCTGGCCACCGGAGACGTTCGTGCCGCCCTGCGCGATGGGGGAGTCGAGGCCGTCGGTCATACGTTCCACGAAGTCCTTGCCCTGCGCCACTTCCAGCGCGTGCCACAGCTGTTCGTCGGTGGCGTGCGGATTGCCGTAGCGCAGGTTGCTGGCGATCGTGCCGGCGAACAGGTACGGCTTCTGCGGCACCATGCCCACGGTCGCGGACAGCACCGCCGGGTCGAGCCGGCGCACGTCCACGCCGTCCACCCGGACGGCGCCGCTCGTCGCGTCCATCAGCCGCGGGATCAGGTTCAGCAGCGTCGTCTTCCCGCTGCCGGTGCTGCCGATGACCGCGGTGGTCTCACCCGGCCTCGCCAGCAGCGACACGTCCTGCAGCACCGGCTTCTCCGCGCCGGGGTAGCGGAACTCGACGCCGGTCAGCTCCAGGTGCCCGTGCACGGTGCCGGGGGAGATCGCCGAGACCGGCGGGCGCACGCTCGACTCGGTGTCCAGCACCTCGCTGATCCGCTCCGCGCTGACCTCCGCACGCGGCACCATCATGAACATGAACGTGGCCATCATGACCGACATCAGGATCTGCAGCAGGTAGGCCAGGAACGCGGTGAGCGCCCCGATCTCCATGCCGCCGCTGTCGATCCGGTGCCCGCCGAACCACAGCACCGCGACGCTGGACACGTTCATCACGAGCATCACGGTGGGGAACATCAGCGCCATCAGCCTGCCGACCCGCAGCGACACGGTGAGCAGGTCGTCGTTGGCCCGGTCGAACCGCTCGCGTTCGTGCCGGTCGCGCACGAACGCCCGGATCACCCGGATGCCCATGATCTGCTCGCGCATCACCTGGTTGATCTTGTCGATGCGCACCTGCATGAGCCGGAACGCCGGGCGCATCCGGGCGATGATGAACCCGAGCAGGACCGCCAGCACCGGCACGATGACCAGCAGCAGCGAGGACAGCGGCAGGTCGAGGTTGAGCGCGAGCACGATGCCGCCGATGCACATGATCGGCGCGGAGACCATCAGCGTGAGCGTCATCAGCACCAGCATCTGGACCTGCTGGACGTCGTTGGTGGTCCGGGTGATCAGCGACGGCGTGCCGAACTGGCCGACCTCGCGGGCGGAGAAGTCCTGCACGCGGTGGAAGATCGCCGCGCGCACGTCGCGGCCGAGCCCCATCGCGGTGCGCGCGCCAAAGTACACCGCACCGACCGAGCCGGCGATCTGCACGAGCGTGATCAGCAGCATCACGCCGCCGACCCGCATGATGTAGCCGGTGTCGCCCTTCACCAGGCCGTTGTCGACGATGTCCGCGTTCAGCGTGGGCAGGTACAGCCCGGCGATCGTCTGCACCAGCTGCAGCACGACGACGAGCCACAGCGCGGCGCGGTAGGGGCGCAGATGCCTGCGCAGCAGTCTGACCAGCACGGTCGTGTTCTCCCCCAATAAAGTGGTGGTGGTCCGGTTCGGATGGTTCAGGACGCGGCGGCGCTCCGGTCCGCCACGGCGGTGTGCGCCGCCACGGCGGTCAGCGCCGGCATCCCTGCCTGCGCTTCCCGCAGGAGTTCGGTGAACGCGGACAGATAGCCCTCGGCGGTGTCCGAGTTCAGCCAGGTGTGGAAGGCGATCCGGGCGGCACTCTGCACGATCCCCGCCAGCATCCTCGCGTGCAACGGATTTGCGCCGTCCCCGGCGCGTTCGGCGATCGCCGTGGCGAGCACGCGTTCCACGGTCACGTGCGCGCGCAGCATCTCCCCGAACAGGCCGGCGTGGTGCATCATCTCGCGGATCCGCCACACGTCCTCGCGCCGGGGGGTGCCCTCGGCGACCTGCCGTTCCACCGCCGCGGTGATCACCGCATCCCACAGCGGCTCGTGCGCCGGCCGGGCCAGCAGCGCCTCCCGCACCCGTTCCTGCTGGTCCACGATGAACGAGCAGACCGCCTCCTCCTTGCTGGAGAAGTAGTTGTTGAATGTGCGCGGGGACACGCCGACCTCGTGCGCGATGTCCTCGACGCGCAGCTGGTCGGGCCCGCGCTCGAGGGCCAGCCGCAGTGCCGCCTCGGCGAGCGACCGGCGGGCGGCCTGCTTCTTGCGCTCGCGCAGGCCGGGCATCGGGGCGGTGGACACGGCGGCGAGGATAGCAAGGAAAATTGCGGGCCGCGAAGAATTCTGCGTATCGCGAAATCTTGCATCCGACTACAGGCTACACTCGGTGATCGTAGCGGGCGGATTTCCGTCCGTCGCACGGGCCGGGCAGGCGGGACGGAGCCCCGGGGAAGTGCGCGGACTGTCGTACTCGGACGATCCGGGCTACGGTTGTTACCGAGCGTGAGGATGTACCGGCGACCGGCGGAGGTGCGCGGCATGCGGTCGATGTGGAAGGGCTCGGTCTCGTTCGGGTTGGTCAGCATCCCGATCCAGCTGTACGCGGCCACCGAGAACAAGAACGTCTCGCTGCGCCAGGTGCACGCCGCCGACGGCGGGCGGATCCAGTACAAGCGGTTCTGCACGGTGGACGGCGAGGAGGTGCCCTACGCCGAGATCGCCAAGGGGTACGAACTGCCGGACGGCGAGATGGTCGTGCTGACCGACGCCGACCTCGCCGAACTGCCACTGCCGACGCAGCACACCATCGACGTGCTGGAGTTCGTGCCGCTGGAATCGCTCGACCCGATCCGCTTCGACCGCACGTACTACCTGGAGCCGCAGAAGAACGCGGTGAAGCCGTATGTGGTGCTCCGCGACGCGCTGCAGAAGGCGAGCCACGTGGCGGTCGCGAAGGTGGCGGTGCGCCAGCGGGAGAGCCTCGCGCTGCTGCGCGTGGTCGACGACGTGCTGGTGATGACCACGATGCTGTGGCCGGACGAGGTCCGCACACCCGATTTCGCCTTTCTGCGCGAGGATCCGCCGCAGGTGCGCCCGCAGGAGCTGACGATGGCGGGCTCGCTGATCGATTCGCTGTCCGAGCCGGTGTTCGAAGCGGAGAAGTACTCCGACAGCTACCGCGAGGCGCTGGAGGCGATGATCGAGGCGAAGGCGGGCGGTGGCGAGACCGCCCAGCCCCGGCCGCCGGGCGAGAAGGCCGAGGTGGTCGACCTGATGGCGGCGCTGGAAGCCAGCGTGTCGGCGGCGAAGAAATCCCGTGAGCCGTCGAAGAGCCGCAAGCCGTCCGCATCCCGCCCGCGCACAACCGAGAACGACGGCAAACCGTCCGCGAAGAAACCGGCAACCCGCCCCCGACGGCCGAAGAGCGCCTGACCGCAGGCGTGGCGGGAAAGTCCCGGCGCGCGCTGACTGGGGATGCCTGATTTCCGGGGGTCCGGGGAACGGCGCCCGGTGCCTGGCCGCACCGGTGCCGGGACGGGTGCCCGGTGCCGGGGTGTGACCGCAGCGGCGGTGGGCCGGTGCGACCCGTGGCGTCGAGGCAGCCTGACCGCAGCGGGGCGAGAAAGGTCCCCGGAGCGAGGTGACCGGGATCCTGCCCGCGGCGGCAGGAAGGTGCTCGACCGCGCTCTTGTCCGCGGAGCGTGCAATCGGGGCTGTCTCACCGCCGCGGCGGTGAGAATGGTGCCCGGCGCGTGGTGGCGGTGAGAGGGGTACCTGGCTGTGGTGGCGGTGCGAGGAGTGCCTGACGTGTGGTGGCGGGGTGTGTGACTGCGACGGTGGTGGGAAGGCGTGGCCCGCGGCGGTCGGGGTGGCTGACGATAGGGGTCGTGGAGAGGGTGTCCAGCGCGCGGTGACCGCGGGTGCCTGATGTGGGCGGCGCTCGATGGGTGCCGGCGCGGGGCAGTCGACGGGTACTTCGCTCCGGCCGAGGCCGGTTCGGCCTCGGCCGGAGCCGGTTCGGCACCGGCCGCGCGGTGCTGGACCGCCTGGCGTCGGTCACCTGCACCGGCCGCGAGGTGTTGACGGTCTGGCGTCGGTCACCTGGCATCCGCCGCGCGGTGCTGGTCGGCCGGCGCCGGGCGCCCAGTACCCGGGCAGCGGTCGGCTGGCGCCGGGCGCCCAGTACCCGGGCAGCGGTTGGCCGGCGCCGGCCGCCTGGTTTGACTACTCGCCCGGACGTCGTTCGGTGGGGGCGGGCCTGCATCACTCGTCGGTGTGAGGGGGCTGAGCAGGGTGGCCGTGCAGGTCGGCTGGGGGCCTGCCGACACGCCGCGGGTATGCCGGGCTTCGCCGGTTCCCGGTGGTACCAAGGAGTCGTCCGGCCCGGGAGTGCCTGGTGGTGCGTCCGGGCATCGCCCGAAAGCGGAAGGCGGCCTGAGCATGGAATGCGCGTTCTGCACCGACGGCATCGACCACTGTCACGGAACACTCGTCGTGCACCCGGACGGCGGCTTCGCCGAGTGCACCGATCCCGGGTGCGCGGATCTGGACCGGATCCGGCACGGCCTGATCATCGACTGCCACGCCGTCGACCCCGGCTGCGGCTGCGTCCCGCATGGCTCACTCGGTCCGGCGCTGCGGCGGGCTTCCTGACCGCGGGGCGCCTTGGCTACGGGTTCCGTGGCGAAGGCGCCCCGCGAGTTCGTGATCCTTACCCGATCGTGTGTGGCGCCGTGTACAACCGGGTTGGCAGTGTGCTAACACTAACGGGGTCCTTCGGCTCTCCCTCCCCCTCGGAGCCGGAGGACCCTTTCATCGCCGCACACGAAACCCGGCCCGGTGCGCCTCAGTAGCGGTAGTGGTCCAGTTTGTACGGGCCGTCCACGTCCACGCCGAGGTACTCCGCCTGCGCCTTGCTCAGCCGGGTCAGCCGCGCGCCGAGTGCGTCCAGGTGCAGCCGCGCCACCTTCTCGTCGAGGTGCTTGGGCAGCCGGTGCACGGCGACCGGGTACTCGCCGGGCTTGGTGAACAGCTCGATCTGTGCCAGCACCTGGTTCGCGAACGACGCGGACATCACGAACGACGGGTGCCCGGTGGCATTGCCGAGGTTCATCAGCCTGCCCTCGGACAGCACGAGGATCGCGTGCCCGTCCGGGAAAAGCCATTCGTGCACCTGGGGTTTGATCTCGGTCCGGCGGACGCCAGGGACCTTCGCCAGCCCGGCCATGTCGATCTCGTGGTCGAAGTGGCCGACGTTCGCGACGATCGCGTTGTGCTTCATCCGGGCCATCTGCGCGGTGGACACGATGCCGAACCCGCCGGTGGTGGTGAGGAAGATGTCGGCGCGCTCGACCACATCGTCCAGTTCGACCACGTCGAGCCCGTCCATCGCGGCCTGCAGCGCGCAGATCGGGTCGATCTCGGTCACCGCCACGCGCGCACCCTGTCCGCGCAGTGCGGCCACCGCGCCCTTGCCGACGTCGCCGTACCCGCACACGACGGCGAGCTTGCCGCCGATCATCACGTCGGTGGCCCGGTTGAGTCCGTCCACCATGGAGTGCCGGATACCGTACCGGTTGTCGAATTTGGACTTCGTCACCGAGTCGTTCACGTTCATCGCGGGGAATGCCAGTGCGGCCTGCCCGGCGAGCTGGTAGAGCCGTTTGACGCCGTTGGTGGTTTCCTCGGTGACCCCGCGGATCTCCCGGGCGATCCGGGTGAACCGCCCCGGGTCCTCGGCCAGGCTCGCGGCGAGGGTGCGCAGGATGATCCGGTACTCTTCCGGGTCGTCCTCCTCCGGCCGCGGTACCGCGCCCGCCGCTTCGAACTCCGCTCCCTTGTGGACGAGCAGGGTCGCGTCCCCGCCGTCGTCGAGGATCATGTTCGGCGCAGCGCCGCCGGGGAACCGGAAGAGCAGATCGGTGCACCACCAGTATTCGTCGAGGGTTTCGCCCTTCCACGCGAAGACCGGGGTGCCGGTGGGGTGTTCGGGCGTCCCCTCCTCGCCGACGACCACCGCGGCCGCCGCCTCGTCCTGGGTGGAGAAGATGTTGCAGGACACCCAGCGCACCTCGGCGCCGAGTGCCACCAGTGTCTCGATCAGCACGGCGGTCTGCACGGTCATGTGCAGCGAACCGGCGATCCGGGCGCCGCGCAACGGCTGTGCCTCGGCGAACTCGCGGCGGATCGCCATCAGGCCGGGCATTTCATGCTCGGCCAGGCGCAGCTGGGCACGTCCGGCCTCGGCCAGTGCCAGGTCGGCGACCGCGAACTCGATGCCGTCCACGGTCCGGGTTTTCGGGCTCATCGGGTATTCCCTTTCCGATTCCACAGGGCTGGGTGCGGGAGCAGGAGGCCATGCGGATTCCGGGGAAGCCACCGGGAAACCAAGAAAGGCGCCTCCTTCGCAGGAGGCGCCCTTGGCCGGGAACTCGCGTGCCGAGCGTGGCGGGAAACTTCCCGTCGCAGCGCCTCTCGGCTCGCGGCCGCGCCGCATCCGGCGCGTCGAATCCACTGTGGCAACCGGCGGGCGAGGCTGTCAAGCGTCCGGTTCGCGCGGGAACTCGGCTCGTACGCCGAGCAACCGGACCGGTTCGCCGAGCGGAAAACGGTCGAGCAGTTCTCGCGCGGCACGGTCCAGCACGGCGGGATCCGAAGACGCGGCAGGCAACGTGACGCTGTGCGTGTGGGTGTGGAAAGGCGCGAACCGGACCTTCACCGCCACCCGCGCGACCGGCCTGCCCTCCTCGGCGACGTCCTCGGCGAGACGGGCGGCCAGCACCCCGATCTCGTCTGCGATCCGGCTCGGATCGGTGAGATCCTGCTGGAACGTCGTCTCCCGCCCGCGGGACCGCGCGACGTACGGCGTCGCACTGACCTCGGTGTCGCCGATACCGCCGGCGAGCAGCCGGTACCACGGGCCCAGCCGCGGGCCGAACCGCGCAGCGAGTGCGTCCGGATCGGCTGCGGCGAGCTCGAGCACGGTGCGGTAACCGGCGTCGACGAGCTTCTTGGCGGTCTTGCGCCCGATGCCCCACAACGCGTCCGTGCTGCGGTCGGCCATGACGTCCCACCAGTTCTCCTGCGTGAGCCGGAAGATCCCGGCCGGTTTCGCGAACCCGGTGGCGAGCTTCGCGCGCAGCTTGTTGTCCCCGATCCCGACCGACGACGACAATCCGGTCTCCTCCTCGATCCCGCGGCGCACGTCCGCGGCGAGCGCCTCGGGATCCCCGGTGTCCGCCCCGAGGAACGCCTCGTCCCATCCGAGCACCTCGACGACCACCGGGAACTCCCGCAACCGCGCCATCACCCGGTCCGAAACCTCCTGGTACACCGGCGCGTCGACCGGCAGGAACACGGCGTCCGGACAGCGCTTCGCGGCCAGCCGCAGTGGCATTCCCGAATCGACCCCGAACGCGCGCGCGGGATACGAGGCGGTCGCGACGACCGCGCGCTCGGCCGGATCCCCGTTGCCGCCCACGATCACCGGAAGTCCCCGCAGCTGCGGCCGCCGGGCCATCTCGACCGCAGCGATGAACTGGTCGAGATCGACGTGCAGGACCCAGGCGGACACGTCACCAGTGTGCGGTGCGCGGGGCGGTCCCCGCACCCGGAATCCGGGGCTGCGGACGGCGGGAACGGTCCGCGAGCCGGCCCGGCCACGCTCACGGACGGCGAGAGCCGGTCACCCGCCGATTCCGGCCGGGTCCGCGGACACACCGGGGCCGGTCATGCGCCGACTCCTGGCAGGGAGCCGCTCACCCGCCGGCTTCGACCAACGTGCACCGACGGCGGTGGCGGATATGCCGCTCCTGCGGTCGGCCGGTGATTCAGCGCTGCCTGGCGCGCGGTGCGTGCAGCGGTGGCTGGTTGCGCCGCGGTGCGTGTGGCTGGTCGAGGCGAGCGGTGCTGCGGTGACTCAGTCCTGTCCCTGGCAGCGCGCGACGTGCGCGGCGACCCCGCCGGCGCCGGCCAGCAGGGCGCAGAGCGTGAGGGCGGGGCTGGCCGCCAGCATGCCGGTCACCAGCAGGCCGATGGCGGCGGTGTCGAGCAGCACGATGAGCAGGGTGAGCGGGGCCGCCCTCGGCGGGGAGCCGCGGCGGAGCACCGCGGCCAGTGCGGGGTCGCTGGTCTCGAACCAGCGCTCGATCTTGTCCAGCTCGGCGCGTTCGTGGTGACTGAGCATGGAGATCTCCTTCGGCGGCCCACCCGCCGTTGACGGGGAAATACCCCCGCCGGGGGTGCGCCAACCGCGCCGGCCGGGATTCACCCGGCAGGCGCAGCCGGGGTGACCGGCGCCGTCCGTGGTCACGCTGGGTGCAGGACCAGCGGGTTCCCGGGCCCGCGCGGCGGCTCCGGCCGGTCCGGAGTGTCCACTGCGGACCGTCCACAGTGGCGGACGCGGGGGTGGCGCGCCGTTTTCGCGTGGCCTAAGCCTGCCAGGCCGCCTTCTGCCACACGGCGTGATGCAGTATCGTCACTGCGAGTTACGTCACCGGGTCGGACCACACCGAGGGGAGCGTCGGTGCACGGGGACCAGCTGATCGCCGGCCGTTACCGGCTGCTCGAACGAGTCGGCAGCGGGGGCATGGGCGTGGTCTGGCGGGCGCACGACGAACGGCTCGGCCGCGAGGTCGCACTGAAGCAGGCCCGGCTGTCGGACGCGGTCAGCGGCCGCAAGCTGCGCCGCGAAGCCCAGCTGGCGGCCAGCGTGCTGCATCCCAACGTGGTGACCTTCTTCGACGTCTCGGCCGAGGGCGACGAGCTGTGGCTGGTCATGGAGTACGTGCCGTCGCGCAGTCTCGCCGAAATACTGGCCGCCGAGGGCAGGCAGCCGCCGGGGGTGGCCGCGAGGATCGGCGTGCAGATCGCGGCGGGGCTGGCCGCGGTGCACGCGCACGGTATCGAGCACCGGGACGTGAAACCCGGCAACGTCCTGATCACCCCCGACGGGCAGGTGAAACTCACCGACTTCGGCATCTCCCGGTCGGTGCGCACCGACCAGACGGTCACCGATTCGCCGCTGATCGGCGGGACCCCGGACTACCTCGCCCCGGAGGTGGCGCAGGGCCATCCGCCGTCCTCGGCTTCCGACGTCTTTTCCCTCGGCGCGACGCTGTACGCCGCGGTCGAGGGGACGCCGCCGTTCGCCGGTGGCAACGAGTTCGCGACCATTCGCAGGGCCGCGGCGGGAGTCGTCCCGCCGGCGCGGCACGCGGATGCGCTCGCCCCGGCACTCACCCGGCTGATGAGCCCGGACCCCGCGGAGCGACCCACTGCTTCGGCGGCCGGCGAGCTGCTGGCCGACGGGATCGACCTGCTGCCGATCCCGGCGTCTGCACCGCGGAAGCGGCGCCGCCGGCTCGTGGTCGCCGGAGTGGTCGTCGCGGCGGTCGCGGTGCTCGCCGCCGCGTTCCTCGTGGTGCGTCCCGATCGGGGCGCCCCTGCCGCCGAGCCGACCCGGCTCGGCATCGGCGCCGATCCGCATGCGGCCGATCCGTGCCGGCTCGTGGACACGGTGCCGCTGCGCCGGTTCGGTGATCCGGAGGCGGACCCGGACTACGGCAATTTCGACCGCTGCGACGTGATCCTGCACCGGGGAGAAGATCTGGAGGCCGACGTCAAGGTCGAACTGCAGGACCCGCCTGCGGACGGCGCGGCGCCGGAAGGCACCCGGACGCAGTCCGGGCCGTTCGCGGTGTTCGGCGACCCGGTGCAGGACGGCGAGTGCGCGCGGCTGATCCAGCTTCAAGACCGGTACCTCGTGCGAGTGACGGTCGGCGCGGACCAGGGCTATCAGATCGACCTGTGCGGCGCGGCGGACGTGGCTGTCGCGTCGGCCACGAAGGTTCTCGCGGTGGCCGGGGTCCCGCCGCGGAGCACGCCCCTGCCGGACACCTCGCTCGCGCGCCTCGACGCGTGCTCGCTGGTGGATCCGGGCTCGGTGACCGGCGCGGCCGGCGTCGCCGAGCCGGTGAAGATCGAGCCCGGCTACGGCAACTGGTCGTGTGACTGGGACAGCGCGGCGTCCCGGCGCGCGGTCACCGTGCTGTTCGACCGGGACCAGCCGCCGGACGGGGACGCCGGGCAGCTGGTCCGGGTGGCAGGCCACGACGCCTATCTCGAACCCGACCGCGACGCCGGTGACTCGTGCCGGGCGCTGCTGGTCTTCCGCAGCTACACCGACGCGCACGGGGAGGCCGCGGTGGAACAGGTCCTGGTGGTGGTGCACGGAGATCCGCCACCCGAGAGCCTCTGCACGCCGGCCACGACGCTGGCCGGCGACGTCGTCGCGAAACTGCCGAAGACATGACCGCGGACCCGTCGGAACCCCTCGACTCCGGCTACGGCAGCCTCGCGCACGGCGTGCCGCCCTCGGCGCCCGGCACCGTTTTCGCGCTGACTGTGGCCGGCGGCGTGCGCATGCCGCCGCGCGATGGCCGGGAAGTCCTTTTCGGACGGAACCGGGACGACGTGCACGTGTGCGTCGGCGAGGACGATCGCAAGGTCAGCAGGCGGCAGGGACTTCTGGTGCGCCACGACGACCTCTGGTGGATGCACAACACCGGCAGGCTGCCGATCCGGCTGCCCGGTTCGCGGCTGCTGTTCCCGGCGGAGGAGCCGGTGCCGCTGGCAGAGGGCTACACCGCGGCGTTCGTCCGTGGTTCGGCAGGCCGCGAGCACCTGCTGGAGCTCTACGTCGCGGGCGCGGACGGCCGTCCCCCGGACTCGCGGCCGCTGGATGTCACCGAGCCGCCGCGGATGTGGCGGCTGACGCCGGACGAGCGGTTCGTGCTCGTCTCGCTGGCGCAGCGGTATCTGTTGCAGGACCCGTATCCGCAGCCGCTGGCTTGGCGGCAGGTGGCCGAGCAGCTGACCGAGCTGCGGCCGGACAAGCCGTGGAGCAGCAAACGGGTCGAACACCTCGTCGCCGCGGTGCGTACCCGGCTCGTGCGGGCGGGCGTCCCCGGCCTGACCCGCGAGGAGGTCGGTGAACCGGTGGGCAACGCGCTCAACGACAACCTGATCAAGGAACTGCTGCTGTCCACGTCGCTGGTCCCGCCGGACCTGGCTTTGCTCGAACCGGCGGGTGACGACGATCCGGGAGGGGTCCCGGTACCGCCTGGTTGACTCGGGTCCGCGCGGCGCACCCGGCCCCGCGCCGTCGTGGCAGGGGGTGTCCGTGGCAGGCGAGGCGATCCGGCTGTTGCCCGCTGGGCACCCGAGCTTGGCCCACGGGTTCGCGTCGCCGCCCGGGACACTCGGGGTGCTCGGACTCGCAGGGGGAGTCCTGGTCCCGCCGTCCGCGCCGGTGCCGGTCACCTTCGGCCGCGACAGCGCCGGGGTGACGGTGCCACTGGGGGAGGACGATCGGCGGGTGAGCCGCAGGCACGGCGTGCTGGAACACCGCGGCGGCCGGTGGTGGGTGCGCGCCACCGGCAAGGTCCCGTTGCGGCTGCCGCAGTCCCGGCTGCTGTTCACCGGAGCCGCGCCGGTCCCGGTGCCTGCGGGGTACCTGCCGGTGTTCGTGCGCGGTTCGGCCGGACGCGAACACGTGCTGGAGGTCCGGATCTCCGACGGCGGGCGGACCGGCGAACCTGCCCCGGCACTGGCCGAACGCGAACGGCTGGCGCTCGCGATGGTGGGCCAGGGTTTCCTGCGCTGGGAGGAGCGCCCGCGCCCGATGCCGCCCGCACTGGCCGCCACCCGCCTCGGCGACCTCGACCCGGACGGCGGCTGGACCGCGGACGCCGTGGTGACCGTGCTGGACGGGGTCCGGTCCAGATTCCGCCCCGGCGACGCGGATACCGAACTGCTGCCCGCACTGGTCTCGGCAGCAGTACTGGTGCCACCGGATCTGGCCCTGCTGACCACGGTCCCGGCACGGGCACCGGACGAGGTGGAGTGGATGCCGCCCACCTGGGGAAACTAGGACGTGCCTCCGGGCCACCGCGCAGCGGCGGGCAAGGGCGCCCGACGACGCTCAGCCGCGGAATTCGCGGTACGGCCGGAAAAAGTCGCGTAGTTCCTGTGCGTAGATCTCCGGTTCCTCGAACGGTGCGAAGTGCCCGCCCCTGGCCGGTTCGCTCACCCGGACGGTATTCGCCACACGGTCGAGCCAGGAGCGGGGCGGGCCCTGGATGTCGCCGGGGAACAGGGAGAACCCGGACGGCACCTCGACCCGGCGGGCGTGCTGCCCGGGTGGGATCGCCGCGTTCGCCTGATACATCCGCATGGACGAGCCGATGGTGCCGGTGAGCCAGTAGAGCGTGACGTTGGTGAGGATTTCGTCCTTGGTGTAGGAGCGTTCGACGTCGCCGCCGCAGTCGCTCCACGCGCGCAGCTTCTCGACGATCCAGGCGGCCAGCCCGGCAGGCGAATCCGTCAACCCGACCGCGGCGGTCTGCGGTTTGGTGCGGTGCATTATGCCGTAGGCGCCCTCGGCCGCGCCCCATGCGCGCGTCGCGTCGAGCCAGTCGCGCTCGTCCTGGGACAGCGAAGCCGGGTCCCCGGTGAACACCGGCAGCCCGGCGTCCATCCGGTGCACGGCCACGACCCGGTCCGGGTGGTCCAGCGCCAGGAACCGGCTGACGCTGCTGCCGATGTCCCCGCCCGCCGCGGCGAAGCGCGGATAGCCGAGCAGGCTCATCAGCTCCGCCCACTTCCCGGCGACCGCCCGCGCGTCGGGTACCGGTGCGGCCGGGCGGTCGGAGTACCCGTAGCCGGGCAGATCGGGCACGATCACGTCGAACGCGTCGGCCGGATCACCGCCGTGCGCGCCGGGATCGGTCAGCAGCGGCACGACTTTCACGTAGCGCCAGAACGAATCGGGCCAGCCGTGGGTCAGCACCAGCGGCAGTGCCCGCCCGCGGGGTGCGACCGCGCGGGCGTGGACGAAGTGGATCCCGGTCCCGCCCAGCCCGGCGCGGAACCGGGGCAGCCGAGCGAGCGCCGTCTCCTGCGCGGTCCAGTCGAACTCGCCGGCCCAGTAGTCGATGAGTTCCCGCAGGTAGCCGACGTCGATGCCGAGTGACCACGGGGCTTCGCCCGGCGAGTCCGGCCAGCGAGTCGCGCGCAGCCGGGTGCGCAGGTCTTCGATCGCCGCGGGCTCGGTGTGCGGGTGGAACGGCTGGGGAGCGTCCGGCATGCGAACGACCCTAGGCTCGCCGGGTAGGGTCGAGATCATCGGGGGGAAGGGAGCACTCGATGACCACAGGTGCCGGGGAAGCCCGGGTGCGTACTCGGGTGCGCATTCCGCTGCGGTTCGACGGCAGTCCGGCCGTCGAGGCCGACGCGATCACGTTCACCGGGCTGTCCGACGGGCTCGAGCATCTCGCGTTCGCCCTCGGCGACCCGGGCCCGGTCCCGCTGGTGCGGATGCATTCGGAATGCCTGACCGGCGACGTCTTCGGGTCGGCGCGCTGCGACTGCGGACCGCAGCTGCGCGAGGCGATCGGCTGGATCGGCGAGACCGGCGGCTATCTGCTGTACCTGCGGCAGGAGGGCCGGGGGATCGGGCTGTACAACAAGCTCGACGCGTACGCCCTGCAAGACGGTGGCCTGGACACCTACGCGGCCAACGAGGCACTCGGCCTGCCCGAGGACGCGCGGGACTACACCGCCGCCGCGCAGATGCTCACCGCACTCGGCGTGCACCGGCTCGATCTGCTGTCGAACAACCCCGACAAGTCCGCGCAGCTGACCGCGCACGGTCTGCAGGTGCGTGAACACGTCCCCACCGGAGTGTTCGCGACCGAGACCAATGTGCGCTACCTGCGGGCGAAAGTGGAGCACACCGGGCACCGCCTCGCACTGCCCGCCGACCTCGGCACCGACATGGCCAGCTGAGCCGCGCGCGACTGCTGTATAACGACCTATACGGCAGCTCGCTCGTGTTCTGCTGTCACCGTGGTTGTCGACCTGGGCCGCTTCGGCCTGCTGCTGCTGGCCGGGATGGGCGCGGGCCTCGTCGGTGCGACGGCAGGGCTCGCGTCGCTGGTGTCCTATCCGGCCCTGCTCGCCGCGGGGCTCCCGCCGGTGATCGCGAACATGACCAACACGGTCGCGATGCTGGGCACCACGGTGGGCGCGGCAGGCGGAGCACGGCCGGAACTCGCCGGGCAAGCGCGGCGGCTGCTGCCGTTGTGCGTGGTCACCACGGCAGGCGGCGCGTGCGGCGGACTCGTGCTGCTGGCGAGTCCGGCGGATGCGTTCACCGTGGTGGTGCCGTGGCTGATCGGCGGTGCTTCGCTGGTGCTGATGGCCGGTCCCCGGCTGCGCCGGGCAGCCGAACACCGGGAGCATCGCGGAATCGGCCCGGTGACCGGGACGGCGGCGTTCCTGGTCGGGGTCTACGGCGGCTACTTCGGCGCGGCCGCCGGGGTGCTGATGCTCGCGCTGCTGAGCACCGTGTGGAGCCAGCCGCTGGCGCGCACGACCGCCGCGAAGAACATCGCGACGGGCACCGCCAACCTCGTCGCGGCGGTGGTGTTCGCCTTCACCGGCAAGGTGTTCTGGCCGGCCGCGGCCGCGGTGTGCCTCGGTTCGGTCGCCGGCTCGTGGCTGGGTTCGGTGCTCGTGCGGTATCTTCCCGCGACACCGCTGCGGATTGCGATCGGACTGGGCGGGCTCGCCCTCGCCACGGCGCTCGGCCGGCAGGCCTGCGCGGGCTGAGCCCCGGACCGTTCGCCCGGTTCCGGCCGCCGGGAGTGACTCGGACCGGATTACCGGGCATAGTCGGCGGGGTAGCCGAGGTGGAGGCCAGATGAGCATTGTCGGTACCCGAGTGGTGCGCGTCGAGGACGAAAAGCTGATCACCCGGGGCGGCACCTACGTCGACGACCTCCGGGAGGACGCGCTCACCGGCGCGGTGCACGCGGTCTTCGTGCGCAGTCCGATCGCGCACGCACGGATCTCCGGGATCGACGTCGAGCAGGCGCGGAACGCGCCGGGTGTGGTGGCCGTGTTCACCGCCGCCGACATCGACCTCGAACCCGCCGCCGCGGGCCCGGTCCGGGAGCCGTACCTCGCCGGCGACGTGGTGCGCTACGTCGGCGAAGCGGTCGCGCTGGTGCTCACCGAACAGCGTTACCAGCTCGCCGACGCGGCGGAGCTGGTCGACGTGGACTACGACCCGCTCGACGCAGTGGCCAGTGTGGACGCTGCGCTGGCAGGCGACACTCTGCTGTTCCCGGAACACGGCAGCAACGTGGTGCGGGTGCACGGCGACCGGGACTTCGACGACTCGGTCTTCGACGAGTGCGAGGTGGTGCTCACCGAACGGATCCTGAACCAGCGCGTGGCCCCGGCCCCGCTCGAAGGCCGGGGCGCGTCCGTGGCCTGGGGCGAGGACGGCCGGGTCACGCTGTGGCTGTCCAGCCAGAACGCGCAGCAGGCGCGTACCGAGATCGCCGAGGCGCTGGGGCTGGAGGAGGACCGGGTGCGGGTGATCGCGCCGGACGTCGGCGGCGGGTTCGGCGCGAAGATCGGCGCCGCCCCGGAGGCGGTCGTGCTCGGCTGGGCGGCCCGGCGGGCCGGCCGCGCGGTGCGGTGGACCGAATCCCGCAGCGAGAACCTCACCGGGATGACGCACGGGCGGGCGCAGCAGAACATCGTGACCATCGGCGGGAAGCGCGACGGCACGGTGCTCGCTTACCGGCTGGAGGTGGTCCAGGACGCGGGTGCCTATCCGCGCGCGCTCCTGCTGCCCACGCTCACCGAGCTGATGGCGCCCGGCGTGTACCGGTTCCCGGTGGTGCAGACGGTGAGCCGTGCGGTGGTCACCACGACCACGCCGATCGGCGCCTACCGCGGCGCAGGACGTCCGGAGGCGACGGCGGCGGTGGAGCGGGCGATGGACCTGTTCGCTGCGGAGATCGGGATGGATCCGGCGGAGGTCCGCCGCGCCAACTTCATCCGCCCCGAGGAATTCCCTTACACCACACCGACCGGCGGTGCCTACGACACCGGCGAGTACCCGGCCGCGCTGGACAGGGTGCTTGCCGCTGCGGGTTACGCCGAACTGCGCGAGGAGCAGCGGATGCGCCGCGCGGCAGGCGACCCGGTCGCGCTCGGCCTGGGCATCGCGACCTACGTCGAGATCACCGGTGGCGACGCGGGCGGCGAGAGCGGCCGGGTGGACGTGCACCCGGACGGTTCGATCACCGTCTACACCGGCAGCTCCCCGCACGGGCAGGGGCTGGCGACCACGTTCACGATGCTGGTGTCCGACCGGCTCGGCGTGCCGCCGGAGAAGATCACCGTGCGGCACGGCGACACCGACGAGATCCCGCGCGCGATCGGGACTTTCGGGTCGCGGTCGCTCCAGCTCGGCGGCTCGGCCGTCCGGCAGGCGGCCGACGAGGTCCTCGCACAGGCCCGCGAACTGGCCGCCGATCTGCTGGAGGCCGCGCCCGGCGACGTGGAGCTGGACGCCGGCAGCGGGGTGTGGCAGGTGCGCGGAGCACCGGGCAGCGCCACGTTCGGCTGGGGGCGCATCGCGTCCGAGTCCGCGGAAGGCGTGCTGTCCGCGGACGTCTGGTTCGGCGAGGGCAGGCCGACCTTCCCGTTCGGCGCGCACCTGGCCGTGGTGGAGGTCGACACCGAGACCGGCAAGGTCGTGGTGCGCCGGATCGTCGCGCTCGACGACGCCGGTCCGGTGCTCAACCCGCTGGCCTTCGACGGGCAGCGGCACGGCGGGCTCGGCCAGGGCATCGCGCAGGCGTTGCTGGAGGTCATGCAGTACGACCAGGACGGCAACCCGACCACCGCCACCCTCGCCGACTACTCCTTCGTGACCGCGCCCGAGCTGCCCGACTTCGAGCTCGTGGGCATGGCCACGCCGACCACCCGGAACCTGCTGGGCGTCAAGGGAATCGGCGAGGCGGCCACGATCGGCTCGACGCCGGCCGTGCACAACGCGGTGGTCGATGCGCTCGCGCACCGGGGAGTGCGGCACCTGGACATGCCGGCCACTCCGTTGCGGGTCTGGACGGCGTTGAACGAGGCGAGGAAGGCGGACTGACGTGCGGGTCTCGATCGAGGTGAACGGCGCGACCGTGGCCGAGGAGGTGCCGGACCGGACGCTGCTCGTGCACTACCTGCGGGACAACGCCGGACTCACCGGCACGAACATCGGCTGCGACACCACGTCGTGCGGTGCGTGCACGGTACTGCTCGACGGCGAGTCGGTGAAGTCGTGCACGGTGCTGGCCGCACAGGCGGACGGGCACGAGGTGACCACTGTGGAGGGTCTGGCCACCGACGAGGGCCTGCATCCGGTGCAGCGCGCGTTCCGTGCGCAGCACGGGCTGCAGTGCGGATTCTGCACCCCGGGCATGATGCTGGCCACCGTTTCGCTGCTGCAGGAGAACCCGAAGCCCAGCCGGGGTGAGGTGCGTGCCGCGCTGGAGGGCAATCTCTGCCGCTGCACCGGCTATCACAACATCGTGAACGCCGTGATCGACGCCTCGGGACAGGAGGTGGCGCAGTGATCCCGGCCAAATTCGCCTACCGCCGGGCCGCGACGGTGGACGAAGCACTCGCGCTGCTGGCCGAACACGGCGATGACGCGAAGCTGATCGCCGGCGGGCATTCGCTGCTGCCGCTGATGAAGCTGCGCTTCGCCGCGCCGGAGGTGGTGGTCGACATCGCGCCGCTGACCGAGCTGAAGTTCGTGCGCCTCGACGGCGACGAAGTGGTGATCGGCGCGCTGTCGCGGTACCACGATCTGCAGCGCGACCCGGTACTGGCGCAGCACGCGCCGTTGCTCGCGCACGCCGCCGGCACGGTGGGCGATCCGCAGGTCCGGCACCGCGGGACCATCGGCGGTTCGCTGGCTCATGCGGACGCCGCCGCGGACCTGCCTGCGGTGGTGCTGGCCACCGGCGGCACCCTGGTGGCGCGCGGCCCGTCCGGCGAACGCCGCATCCCTGCGCGGGAGTTCTTCCTGGGCCCGTTCACCACACCGCTGGAACCGGACGAGCTGCTGACCGAGATCCGGCTGCCCAGCCGGGCGGGACTCGGCTGGGCGTTCGAGAAGTTCACCCGCCGCGCCATCGACTGGGCGATCGTCGGCGTCGCGGTCACCGGCCACGCAGTGGGCCTGATCAACATGGGCGGCACCCCACTGCGCGCGACGGCCACCGAACGGGCCCTCGCCGCGGGCACCCCCGCCGCGGAAGCCGCGCTGCTCGCCGCGGAAGACACCGCCCCGCCCGACGAACCGCACGCCACTCCCGACTACCGCCGCCACCTCGCCCGCGTGCTGACCGCCCGAGCCCTGGCCCGAGCCGAAGCGAGCTGAACCGGCTGCCGGGCCCGGCAGCCGGCCGGATCGGCTCGCCGGGCCGGGGATGCGGTCCGGCCGGATCAGCCTGTGCGGCTGGACCGGCGGCCTGTCCGGCGTGCGGCCGTGGGATCGGCGTGCGGGATGGATGAAGGGCGAGACCGGCTGCCAGACAGCGTGAACCGGGCCGCTCGGCCACGAGTCCGATCGTTCTCGACCCGCCCGCCGACTTGCCGGGCCGGGTGCGCGAGGACCGGATTCGCCGGACTCGGCGCAGGGGACCGGATTCGGTGGCCGGGCGGGACGGAACTTGTCGGTATGGGTGCCTGCGGCCGGATTCGCCGGGTCTCGGGTGGCCGGGTGACTGGGCTCGCCGGGTCGCGTGGCTGGCCGCCGTAGCCACCGCGTCGGGTGGCTTGGCGGACCGGATTCGCCGGGTCGCGTGGCTGGCCGCCGTAGCCACCGCGTCGGTCGTTGGATACCGGAGCCGCCGGGGCGGGTGGCTTGGCGGGCCGGACCGGCCGGGTCGGTCGGAGGCTCGGTGCGGGATCCGCCGGGGCCGTACGGGCCGGGTGGCGGATCGCCGAATCCGGCGCGTGGTCCGCGGCTGATCGAGGGGGTTCGGCCGGTGGCGGCCGGGATGATCGCGCGGTCCGATTTCCGCCAGCCGTCCGGGGGCCGGGTCCCCAGACTGGGTTTGTGAACAGTACTTTTCCCACGCACACGGCCATCGAGCCGGGCATTCTGTACTTCGGCACACCGGTAGTGCTGATCAGCACCTGCCATGAGGACGGTTCAGCCAATCTGGCGCCGATGTCGTCGGCGTTCTGGCTCGGCTGGCGGGCGATGCTCGGGCTCGGCGCCCGGTCGAAGACCACAGCCAACCTCCGGCGCACCGGTGAGTGCGTGCTCAACCTGCCCTCCGCCGCGCTCGCCGGGGCGGTCGACCGGCTCGCGCTCACCACCGGGTCCGATCCGGTTCCGCCGCGCAAGCGTGACCGTGGCTACTTCCACGTCGCCGACAAGTTCGCGCGCGCCGGACTCACCCCGGTGCCCTCGGAAACCGTTGCGCCGCCGCGGGTCGCCGAATGCCCGGTGGCGATCGAGGCGGTGCTGGCGGCGGTGCACCCGTTCGCCGCCGACGACGCCGCGCAGCGGGGCGGTGTGCTCGGCCTCGAGGTGCGCGTGCAACGGGTGTTCGTGCACGACGACATCCGGCTGCCCGGCACCACCGACCGGATCGACCCGGACGCGTGGCGGCCGCTGATCATGAGCTTCCAGAAGCTCTACGGCCTCGGTAGCCAGGTGCACGAGTCGACGCTGGCCCGGATCCCGGAACGGCTCTACCGTTCGCCGGACCTCGACCGGGCCCGCGCGGTGCCGCCCGCCGGGCGAACCCGGTGACCGGCCGGGCGGGCTCCCGGGTCAGGATGCGGTCCACGCGGCGAGCCCGGGTGCGAGCGCCTCGATGCCCGCGGTGACCGCCGCCCGCCCGGCCGCCGACGAGGTGCCTGCCGGCTGCCGGGTGCAGAGCACCACGACGTAGCGCGAGTCCACGACGCCGGTGGTGTTGAGCACGAGCGCCGAACGCAGGATCATCCAGCCCTGCTTGACCTGCCACGACGAATCCGGCAGCCCGTCCGGGATGCCGAAGTACTGCGGGTAGCCGTCGTCGGCCGGATCCCGTGCGTCGGCGAGCGCGGCCAGCAGCGGTGCGGCGGTCGCGTCCGGAACGGTGTCCTCGAGGTACTGATAGGTGGTGACGACGTCGTCCGGGCTCATCTCGGTCATGCCCCACTGACCGGGGTCCGACGGCGGCGAGGTGTCGGCAAGCCCGAGCAGATCGGTCATCCGGTCCACGATCCCGGTTCCGCCGTCGGCTTCCCACAGCCGGGAGGCGACCGCGTCGTTGCTGCCGGCGAGCAGGTCGTTCAGCGCGTCCGCGTCGTCGCCCTCGGGCACCTCCCAGGAATCGCCGTCGTACAGGAAGTCCAGCGCGATCAGCAGCTTCACCACCGACGCGGAGTAATACGGGGTGGCCGCGTCCGTGCCGGCCACCGTCCGGCCGGTCTTCCGGTCGAGCACCGCCAGACCGACCTCGGTGCCGGGGGAGCGGGCGGTGACCGCCGCGGCGACCGAGTCCGCCAGGTCCCCGGGATCGGGCAGGTCCGGCGGGCTGACGGCGGAGGAAGACACGGTCGAACGGGGCACCGGCGGCGCTGCCGCGGCGCGGGGCAGCGCGACCGTCGTGACGTGGCGGGCGCTCGTGGCCACCACAGCGCCCGCGGTGAGGACCGCCGCCGTGAGTCCGGCGGCGGCCAAGGTCCGTCTGAGCCCGGTTGCCATGTCCGGTGAACGTCCGGGAGGTGCCCGGCGATGGCCGGATCCACCTGTCGGTTTCCTGTGGGTTGCTGTGTTTCCGCTGTGTGCGGCCGATCCCGGCGGCCGCACCCAGCGCCCCGCGCCACTGACTTGCCGCATGCAAGCCAGCGGCCTACCGTCGGCTGCGTGACGAGCGGAGTGCGGATCCTCGTGGTGGGCGCCGGTGCGACCGGCGGGTTCTTCGGCGGACGGCTGGCGCAAGCGGGCCGGGACGTGACCTTTCTGGTGCGGCCTGGACGGGCCGGGGTGCTGGCCGAACGGGGGCTGCGGATCACCGGCCTCGGTGAGCAGACCGTGCTCACCCCGAAGCTGGTGCAGGCGGGCGGAACGGGTGACCTCCGAGGGCCGTACGACCTGGTGCTGTTCACCGTGAAGGCGGCCGGGCTCGACGCGGCGATCGAGGACGTGGCGCCCGCGGTCGGCCCGCGGACCCTCGTGCTGCCGGTGCTCAACGGGATGCGGCACCTCGACGCCCTGGTCGCGCGGTTCGGCGAGGAGCGCGTGCTCGGCGGGGTCGCCGTCGTGATGACCACAGTGGACGCCGAAGGGGACAGCAGGCGCCTGTTCGACCTCCAGTCGCTGACCTACGGTGTGCGCTCCGGCGAGGCGCCGCGAGAACTTGCCGCCGTGCACGAAACGTTGTCCGGCGCGGGTTTCGACGCCACGCTGTCCCCGGACATCGTCGGACAGATGTGGGCGAAGTGGGTGTTCATCGCGTCGCTGGGCGCGGTCACCGCACTGATGCGCGGGACCATCGGCGAGGTGGCGGACCAGCCCGGCGGGATCGAGTTCGCCGAGGCGGTGGTGGCCGAATGCGCGGCGGTCGCGGAAGCCGCCGGACATCCGGTGCCCGCCGCCCGCCTGGCGGGCATCCGCGCCGACGCGAGCGAGCCGGGCTCCGGGCGCGCCCCCTCGCTGTACCGCGACCTCACCGCCGGGTCCGGGGTCGAGGGCGAGCAGATCTTCGGCGACCTCGTGGACCGCGCGCGCAAGCTGGGTGCCGAGGTGCCGCTGCTGGAACTGGTCCGGCTCAACCTGCGGGTGCACCAGGCCAGGGTCGGCTGAACGGCCCCGCCTGCCCTGGCGGACCACCGCGGAGCGGATTTTCGGGCATCCGCCGGTGTCCCGGACACTCCTTGTGCGGGTCCTGATAGTCTTGATCACGTCGGAATGCGCCGCACATGAGCGCATCCCGTTCGCGGCTGCGGCCGTGCACGACCCGCCGCGGGGAAGGATACTTTCGGGCATGGCGGACAGGTTCGAGTTCGTTCTCGACGTGGTCGAATCTCTGGTGATCGGGCAGGCTACCGGCGGCGACATCCGCCAGTACCCGCTGCGTATCGGCACGGTGCCTGCGGATCCGGTGCGGTTCGTGCGGGTGGCCACCCAGGTCTACCGGGAGGTCGAGGACCGCAGGCTTTCCGTGCACGGTGAGCTCCATCCGGGAGTGCGCACGGCCTTCGGGCTGCTCGCCAAGCCACGGGTGTCGGTGGCGGTGAGCGGGGTGGACGGCCTCGGCGCGGACATCGCCGTGCTCGCGCTCAGCGACGGCAGACAGGCGCTCGGCATCACCCAGGACCCGCGCACCGACGACCTGCTCTTCTCGCTCTTCGCCGACGAAGACCTGGTGGAGGTCGTCACCGGGGTGCTGCCGCCCGCGCGCGCGGCCACCACCGGCGCGCACACCGTGCACCGGCAGGCTTCGCGCTCGATGTCCGCGATGACCGCGCGCAGGCTGGCCGAGGCCGCCGAGGACGAAGAGGAGACCGACGCGTTCGGGATGCTCGAGGTCAGCGGCCAGATCAAGCCGCGAAGGCCGGATCCGCGGGTCTCCCGCACACCGGGCGGGGTCGAGGTGCTCGAGCGCGTGCTCGCCCAGCCGCGGCTCGGTGGCGGGCACGTCACGGTCACCGGATGGGGGCGGCGTGGCGAGCGGCTCGCCGCCGACCCGCTGAGCTGGCTGGACACCGCCGACGGCCGGTACCTGGTCAAGACCTCCGGTGCGGAATCCGGCGAGCTGAGCGCCGACTACCTGCCCGCCGGGCGGTCCGACGTCGCCAAGGCCGTGCAGCAAGCGATTTCCGCCGTCTACTGAACTACCCACGGTTGCGGACTCATGAGGAGGACGGTCCGATGACGGACGAGGTGCCGGCGCAGCAGCGGGATCTGCAGCGGCAGCATGCGGTGGTGGACGAGGACAAGCGTGTGGTCAAGGACACCGCGCCGCTCAAGCCGATGCTGTCCGGCCGCAAGCTCAAGCAGCTGGCCACGGACGGTTCGTTCGCGGTCGACGACAGCACCGGTGACAAGATGATCGCCGCGCTCGAAGGCGTGGTCGACACGCTGCAGTCGCGGTGGAACGCACTGCAGAAGCTCGGCACGCTGCCCGCGATGTCGCAGTCCGCGACCGGTCGCTGGGTCGCCGGGCACATGGTCGCCACCGCGAGCGATTCGCAGGGGCTGCTCACCCAGCTGCAGGCCGCGCGCGACGAGTTCCCGACCTACGTCGAGGCGATCAAGCTGGCCAAGAAGAACTACCGCGAGCGCGACCAGAGCGCGCGGGACCAGTTCCGCGGCCTGCCGGACGCGCACGACATCGACTGAGGAAGGCTTTTCCGTGGCAACCACCGACAAGAAGCCGTCCGCAGCGGAGGTTTCCGACCCGTCGTCGCCGGACTACGACCCGCACAGCCCGTACTACGAGATCACCGCGGACCCGTCGTCGAAGTACTACGTGGGCCCGATCAACCAGGACGACGTGCTCTCCGGTGACGACATCCGGGCCGAGGCGAACCAGACCGTCGACGTGGAGTCCCTCACGCTCGGCTGGCTCGGCCTGAACCTGCCTCCTGCCGCCAAGGAGTACCTGGCCCAGCGGATGTACGAGCGCAAGCTCGAGGAATCCAGGAAGGGCCTGCAGGACGGCCTCGAACTGCGCGACCCCGGCGCGCCCCCGCACACCCAGTGGGACAACGCCACGCACGAGCAGATGGTGCAGGCGATCACCGAGGACGCGGACTCGGCGACCGTCGCCGAATCGTCCGAGGAGTGGGTGCGGGTCGGCAACGAGCTGGCCGCGCACCAGCAGAACCTCGCGGACGCGATCAACGCGAGCACCGCCAACTGGCAGGGCGGCGGCGGTGACGCGGCCCGCGAGCACCTGGCGAACGTCGGCAAGTGGCTCGGCACCACCGCACAAGGCGCGACGCTGTCCGGGCGGCAGCAGGAGATCCACTCGCAGACGCTGAACGAGACGCAGAAGGCCATGGAGGCGAACCCTCCGGTCAAGTTCTCGGTGCAGGAGGCGAACGCGCAGCTCCAGCAGACCAAGGATCCGATCGAGTACGCCGCGCAGGCTGCGCAGGTGGTCAACAGCTACCGGGAACAGCAGGCCGCACGGGGCCAGGCGGCGCAGATCATGACGCGCTTCGACAGCACCATCGGCTCGGCCGTGACCACGCCACAGTTCGCTCCGCCGCCGAAGCTCAAGTCCGCAAGCGGTGGCGGCAGCGGAAGTGGCGGTGGTGCCGGTGGCGGCGGCGGGGCCCCGGGCTCCCGGCCGGGTTCGGGCACGGACCAGACGTTCGGCAGCCAGTCGCTGCCGGGCGGCGGGGACGGCTCGAACGGCGGCCCCGGTGGTGGCGGACCCGGTGGCAGCGGTCCTGGCGGTGTCGGCACTTCGTCGTTCGACCCGAACTCGGTCGGCACGCCCGGTGGCGGTCCCGGTGGTGGCGGTTCCGGCCCCGGCGGGGCCGGCTTCAACCCGGGTTCGGTCAACCTGCCCGGTGGCGGCGGCACCGGCGGCAATGGTCCGGGCGGGAGCAACTTCAACCCCGGTTCGGTCGACCTGCCCGGTGGCGGCGGCACCGGCGGGAACGGTCCGGGCGGGAGCAACTTCAACCCGGGTTCGATCAACCTGCCCGGTGGTGGTCCCGGTGACGGCACGACGACGTCCGGCTACCAACCGCCTTCGGCGAACCTGCCGAACTCCACCGGTCCGGGCGGATCCCCCTTCAACCCCGGCTCGATCAACCTGCCCGGCGGTACCGGCGGAAACGGCCCGACATCCACTCCGCCCAAGTTCGACCCGGGTTCGATCAACCTGCCCGGCGGCGGGCCGCTCGGCGGACCGGGGAACACCGGCCCCGGCGGTACCGGCCCCGGCGGCACTGGCAAGATTCCGACCATCGGCCGCACCGGCGGGGTGAACGGCGACAGCATCAGCAGCCGCCTCGGCGGCGGTGGTGGCGGCGGGGGTTCCGTCGGCGGCGGTTCTCTCGGCGGTGGCGCCGGAGGGGGAGCCGGTGGTAAGGGTGGTTCGCTCGGCGGCGGGTCCGCGACCGGAGCCGGCGGGCCGGGTACCCCCGAGGAGCAGGCGGCGGGCCGCGGTGGCGGCGCCGGGGCCGGCACCAAGGGCGCGGCAGGCAGCCCCGGTATGGGCGGCATGGGTGCCGCGGGCAAGGGCGGCGGCAAGGGCCAGGAGGACAAGGAGCACAAGATCGCGGACTTCGTCGAATCGGACGATCCGTCGTTCTTCTCCGCGGACGAGGTCGTTGCACCGCCGGTGATCGGCGACTGGAAGAACACGGACTGGAAGTGAGGTGGCGATGAGCGGGCAGGGACAGTTCGGGGTCGAGGCCGACGAGCTGGTGGCGCACGCGAGCCACCTGGACGGGCTGGTCGACCGGTTGCACAACGCGGTGCAGGCCGCGGACTACGCGTTGTCCGACGACGCATACGGTCTGCTCTGCGCGTTCCTCCCGCCGATCGTCAACCCGACCGGCGAGAAGGCCAAGGACTCGATCACCTCCGCGGCCGAGGGTGTGCAGGCCACGGCGGACAACGTGCGTACCGCCGCGAAGTCCTATCAGGAAGGCGACGAGGCGGAAGCCGAGCCGTTCAAGAAGCTCTCCTCCGACGATGAGCTCTCGCCGGAGCATTTCCGCAAGGTCGGCAGGACCGCCGCGACGAAGTCGAACGAGTGACCCCCGGCTTCGGCGCGGGCAACGGTATTCGAGGAGAACGACGAGCATGACCAGTGCGGGTGGGCTGGGTGACCTGATCAGGGACCCCGACGATGCGATCCGGCGGATGGACGAGTGGGCGGCCGGGTTCGCCCGCAAGGCGGAGCGCTACGCGGCGGCCCAGCAGGAGACCGAGCGGCTGCGGCTCACCGCGTCCAGCCCCGACGGCACCGTGCAGGTCACCGTCAGCGCGGACGGAGTGGTGTCGGACCTGGTCTTCAGCTCCCGCACGCGGACGATCCCGCCGGAGGAACTGGCCCGTATGGTGCTCGCCACGATGCGGCGCGCGCAGGCGGGCATCAGCGAACAGGTCGCCGAGGTGATGACCGAGCAGCTGGGTGAGGAGGACCAGGAGACCCGCACCGTGCTGCTCGACTCGCTCCGCGGCCGGTTCCCCGATCCGGAGGACCCGTCGGACGAAGCGCCCGAGGACGAGCCGGAGCCGCCCACCCCGCCTGCCGGAGGTGCGGCGACCCCGCCGACGGCCCCGCCCGCGGGAAACCCGCCCGCTGCGGGTGGCCCGCCGCCTCGTCGGCCGGGTGGCGCGGACCCGGACGAGCAGGACAACAACCCCTGGTAAGCATCCGCCGCTGCCGAGCCCGTGCAGTCCGCCACGGGCTCGGCGGCGGCGTATTCCGGGTAGCGTCCACTGTGGACTCCGGACAGTGCGCACCACTCGGTCGGACACCGGCAGGGCGTGCTCACAGGCGTGGCAACGGAACCTCGGCCGTGAGCTCCTCCGGCGCGGACAGCCGCCACGCCTCGTAGACCAGTTCGGCCAGTTCGTCTGCGGCCACGCCGGGCAGCCGGACCACCACCCAGCCGAAACCGCCCGCGGTGAACTGCTCCTCGAACACGTCCGGACGTTCGGACACCAGGGCCTGCTGCTCGCTGATGGTCTGCTTCAGCCCGACCGTGTCGGTGCGCGGCCAGTAGTAGCCGAACCGCTTGCCGCGCACGCTGAACGCCGTGTAGTCGCGGCCGCGGCCACGTTCGACGTCGGGCAGCGCGGCGATGATCCGTTCGAAATCGCGGTTCGGCACGCAGGCATCCTACGGCGGGTCAGGGAATGATCCCGCGTGAGTTCAGCGCGTCGGTGAGCCGCTCGCGCAGTTCCGCCGCGGTGGCCTCGGGGTCGATCTCCGACGGCGGCGAAAGCACCTTCGAGATCACTGTCGACAGGTTCTGGTAAGCGGGGGTGAGCGGCCGGACCGCGGCGTCGCGCAACGCCGCCTGGATGTCGTCGCGCATCGGGTACTGCTGCGCGATCGTGGGGTTGCCCGCCGGATCCGCCGGACGGGACGGGTCGAGCGGTGCCGGATCCCGGTACACCGCCGCGAGGCTCGGCGGGAGTCCGTCCACGAGCGCCTGGTACTTCTGGCTCGCCGGGGAACGCAGGCACAGCGCCGCCTCGAAGGCCTCGCGCCGGTGCGGCGAATAGCTGCTGACCGCCAGGTTGTACCCGCCGATGGTGGTCCGCCCCGGCCGCCCCGGTATCACCGACGGATAGCGCGCCCACCGGAGGTGAGCCAGCTCCCGTGGTTTCTCCTGCGCGTATGCGGCGTAGACGAACGGCCAGTTCAGCTCGAATCCCGCCTGCCCGCGCTGGAACGCCTGGCGTATGTCGTCCTCCTTCTGGTTCGTCAGCGAGGGATCGGTGACGCCGGCCGACGTAAGGGTCTTCAGCAGGGACAGCGCACGGACCGCGCCTGCGTCCAGCACGACCGACTTCCCGTCGTCGGACAGGATGTGCCCGCCTGCCGAAGCGACCAGGGTGTTGTAGAAGACCACCAGGCCCTCGTACTGGGCACCGGTGAACACGATCCGGTAAGGCTTGCCTGCCGCCTCGAGTTCGCCTGCCCGCTCGATCATCTCGTCGAACGAACCCGGCGGCTGCGGGACGACGCGGTCGTCGTACCAGAGCAGCTGGACGTTGGTGTTCTTGGTGGCACCGTAGAGTTTCCCGTGCCAGCGCGCGGTGGCCAGCGGGCCGGGCAGCACGTCGCGCGTTGCGGCGCTCTCGTCCGCGCCGGTCCACGGCTGGATCCAGCCCGCCTCGGCGAACTCCGGCACCCAGGTCACGTCGAGGCCGAGCACGTCCATCGAGTCGTCCGCGGCGGCGAGCCGGCGCACCATCTGCTCGCGTTGCCCGTCCGCGCCACGCGGCAGCTTGTGGTACACGATCCGGTAGCGCCCGTGTGCCTGTTCGGTACAGCGGTCCACCACGGTCTGCAGATGGTCTTCGGGGGAGAGATACAGGTTGATCGTGGTGCCCGGTTGCGGGGAGCAGCCGGTGAGCGCCGCCGCGCCCAGCGCGAGGACGGGAAGCAGCGACCGTGGCCTCATCCGTCCTCCCCGCAGGTCGAGTGCGAACATGCTGGCCGCCGGTGATCACGCCGTCAAGCATCCGGAGCGGAACCGGCCCGCACGGCCTACCGTGGTGCGCGGAGGTGGCCGATGCCCGAAGGTGCGCACGGCGGCCGGGTGCCCGACATGATCGAGCCGATGCTCGCGACCCCGGACGGTGGGACGCTGCCGGACGATCCGGCGTACGCGTATGAGTTCAAATGGGACGGTTACCGGGCGATCATGCGGATCGCCCCGTCCGGCGAGACGGTGCTGACCAGCCGCAACGACAACGACTTCACCGACCGTTTCCCGGAACTGTCCGGCGCGTTCGGCGACGCACTCCAGGGACGGGCGGCGGTGCTGGACGGGGAGATCGTGGCGCTCGGCGAGCACGGCCGTCCGGACTTCGGCCTGCTGCAGAACCCCGAGCGCGACCGCCGCACGATTGCGTACTTCGCGTTCGACGTGCTGCGACTGGGCGGGCAGAATCTGCTCGGGCACACCTACGACGAACGCCGCGAGATCCTCACCGGCCTCGAGCCGCCGGACCCGCGGCTGGTCGCGATCACGCCGTCCTATCGGCACGCCGACCTCGCCGGCCAGGACCTCACTCCGGCCGGACTGCTGGACGTGGCGCGGAAAATGATGCTGGAGGGCCTCGTGGTGAAGTCCCGCGCGTCGAAGTACCACCCGGGACGGCGCAGCCCGGAATGGCTCAAGCACCCCCTGATCCAGACCACCGAGGTGATCGTCGGCGGCTGGCGGCCGGGGCAGGGCCGTCGCGCGGGCACGATCGGCGCCCTGCTGCTGGGCGCGTACGACCCGGAATCGGGCGAACTGCGCTACATCGGCGACGTCGGCACCGGCTTCACCGACGCCGTGCTGCGTGAGCTGCAGGCACAGCTGACGCCGCTGGAACGGCGCACGAGCCCGTTCGGCGATCAGGTGCCCCGAGACCGGGCCCGCGGCGCGCGCTGGGTGTCGCCGGACACCGTCGGCGAGGTCGTCTACCGTCGCCTGACTCCGGGAGACGGCCGCCTCCGGCACACCGCCTGGCGCGGGCTGCGTCCGGACCGCGCACCGGACGAGGTGGTCGCTCCGTCCCGGTGAAGGGTGTGTGGCGACGGGGAATGCATCCGCGAACCCGCCTTCCGGAGGTCGACGCCGCCGCACCGGCGTGTCATCATGACCGCCGGTTTGCGAACGTGGGGGAGGCCGCCGTGCCGGATCAGGATCAGCGCACCACGGGACGGATCCGGCGGGTGGCGCTCGCCAGCGCGGTCGGCACCACGATCGAATGGTACGACTACTTCATCTACAGCACCGCCACCGCGCTGGTGTTCAATAAGCTCTTCTTCCCGTCGCTGTCCCCGGCGGCGGGCACGCTCGCCGGATTCGCCACGCTCGGCGTCGGCTTCGTGGCCCGGCCGCTCGGCGGGATCATCTGGGGGCACTTCGGGGATCGGGTGGGGCGCAAGGCGATGCTCGTGGCGTCGCTGCTGCTGATGGGGCTCGCGACCGCGGGGGTCGGGGTGCTGCCGACCTTCGAGCAGGCCGGGGTTGCCGCGCCGGTGCTGCTGGTCGTTTTGCGGGTACTGCAAGGGATTTCCGCCGGCGGTGAATGGGGCGGGGCGGCGCTGATGGCGGTCGAGCACGCGCCGGAAGGCAGCCGCGGACGGTACGGGTCGTTCTCGCAGATCGGGGTGCCGGCCGGGCTGATCCTGGCGCAGCTGGTGTTCTTCGCGGTCAACAGCTCGCTCGCGCCGGACACGTTCCGGTCGTGGGGCTGGCGGGTGCCGTTCCTGATCAGCCTGGTGCTGGTCGGGGTCGGGCTGGTGATCCGGCTGCGGGTCGAAGAGAGCCCGGTCTTCGCGCGGCTGCGCAGCAACGACACCCGCAGCAGGCTGCCGATCGTCGAGGTCCTGCGGGCCCGGCCGTGGCAGGTGGTGACCGCGGCGGTCAGTTTCATCGCGAACACCGCGATCGGCTACATCTTCTTCGCCTACCTGCTTTCCTACGGCACCGCTGTGCTCAAGCTGTCCAGCACCACGATGCTGGTGGTGGTCATCGTGGGCAGTGTGGTGTGGCTGGTGAGCATCGTCGCGGCGGCGACCTGGTCCGATACGGCCGGCCGGAAACCCGTCTACCTGGCGGGATCGGTGCTGCTGGTGGTGTGGTCGATCCCGTTCTTCCTGCTGGTGGACACGAGACAGCCGTGGCTGCTGGTGGTCGCGGTCGTCGTGCTGAACGTGGGCCTCGGCGCGACCTACGGACCGCAGTCGGCGTTGTTCGCGGAGCTGTTCGAACCGCGTTTCCGCTACAGCGGCTCGTCGTTCGCCTACGCCGTGGGCGCGGTGCTGGGCGGCGGGTTCGCCCCGCTGATCGCGACCGCCCTGCAGAGCGCCACCGGCACGTCGTTGTCGGTGGCGCTCTACATGGTCGGCGTCGGGGTGCTCAGTCTCCTGGCGGTGCTGGCCTTCCCCGGTAAACCGCCGGTGACGGTCAGAGCTGGCTGAGGTCGACCGCGCCGGCCATCTTCGCGTAACCGTCGTCGTTCGGGTGCAGGTGGTCGCCGGAGTCGTAGGCGGGAAGCATCGCGTGCGGATCCGCGGGATCGCGGACCGCGGCGTCGAAGTCGACCACGCCGTCGTAGGCACCGCCGGTGCGGACGAACTCGTTCAGCGCCTGCCGGGTCTGCTCCAGGGTGTCGTTGTAGGCCGACCAGCCCTTGAACGGCGTGACGGTGCCGCCGAGCACCCGGATCCCGTGTGCCTTGGCCTGTGCGATGAGCTGGCGCTGCGCGGAAATCAGCAATGCCGGATCGGTCTGGTGCGGGTCCTGCTGGATGTCGTTGATGCCCTCCAGCACGATCAGCGTGCGCACCCCGCCGACACTGAGCACGTCGTCGGGGAACCGTGCGAGCGCGTTGCGGCCGTAGGGCGAACCGGCCGGTGCGTCGAGCAGCAGCCGGTTGCCGCCGATACCGGCGTTCAGGACGCCGTACTTCCCCTGCAGCCGGTCGCTCAGCAGGTCCGGCCAGCGGTGGTTCGCGTTGAGCGTGGAGCCGCTGCCGTCGGTGATCGAGTCGCCCAGTGCGACGACGGCACCGGGCGCCGTGCCTTCCACATCGACTTCGCTCACGTAGTGCCACGCGGTGGTCTGCTCGGTGAACGACGTCCCCGATTCCTCGTCCGCGAAGTCCCCGTCGCGGGTGAAGAACGAGGTCTGGTCCGCCGCCGGGTGGTAGGTCACCGGGCCGGACGGGCTGGGCACGAAGGTGGTGACCAGCAGATCCGCGTCCGCGGGCACGTTCAGCTCCGCCGGGTCGCTGAGCACTTCGGCCCCGGCAGGCACGACGACCGAGGCCTGCCCGCCGAAGGTCAGCGAGCGCATGGTCCCCGCGCTCGCCTGCGCACTGCCTGCGGTGGCCGCGAGCGCGATCGTCACATGCCCGAAGACCAGCGGTGAGGTGCCGAAGGTGTTGGACAGCCGGACCCGCGCCTTGGCGCCGGCCGTGCTGGTGTGCACGACGTTGCGGATCGAGTAGTTCGGGTAGCCGTCGGGGGTGTCCGGCACACTGGTCGCCGGGGCCGCGGCCCAGGTGCCGACCCAGCCGTCCGGGGTTTCCGGGGCCTGGGCGGTACTCGCCGTGGTGAGCGTTCCGAGGGTGAGCACGACCGCCGCGCCCAGGGTCAGAATCCGTCGCATACCGGATACTCTGTGTCAACCCGTCGCCGGGAGTCACCGCCGTTCAGGTGAGCACATCGGACAGGATCCCGGACAAACCGGTGGTGGGCGGGTCCCTCGTCCGCCGGTGTCGGTCTCGGCGGCGCGGGGCGACCATAGAGGGATGACCGAACCGCAGCGTGTCTCCCTGTCCGGCAGCCACCGTCCCGAACTCGCCGGGATCGAGGTGCTCGGCCCGGTCGACCCGGACGCCACGATCACCGCGACCGTGGTGCTGCGGCGGCGCGCGGAGCTGGATCTGGCCTCGCTCGGCGAGACCGTCTCTCCGGTGGACTTCGCCGACCGGTACGGCGCTGCCGCCGACGACCTCGACCTCGTGCGCACCGTGCTGAGCGACGCGGGACTGACCGTCACCGACGCCCACGCCGGATCACGCCGGGTCGCGGTGCGCGGGCCGGCTCGCGTGATGGCCGCGGTCTTCGGCACCGAACTGAACCGGGTCCGTGGCGAACATGCCGCCGAGTTCGCCGCGCGCAGTGGTGAACTGCAGGTGCCCGGTGCACTCGGGGACGTGGTGGTCGCCGTGCTCGGCCTCGACGAGCGTCCGCAGACGCGGGCGCAGTTCCGCTTGCACGCGGAGGCGGCTGCCCAGGGGTACCGCCCGGACCAGGTCGGCTCGCTGTACGGATTCCCGTCCGGCACGGACGGCAACGGCCAGACCGTTGCGGTCATCGAACTCGGCGGGGGATACCGGCCGGACGACCTGAAGAACTACTTCGCCGGCCTGAAGATCGCCGAACCGACGGTGAGCGCGGTCGAGGTCGACGGCGGCAAGAACGCGCCGACCGGTGACCCGAACTCGGCCGACGGCGAGGTGGCGCTCGACATCGAGGTGATCGGCGCGCTCGCGCCCGGCGCCACGCAGGTCGTCTACTTCGCGCCCAACACCGACCAGGGCTTCCTCGACGCGGTGAGCACCGCCGTGCACGCGAACCCGACGCCGGTCGCGGTGAGCATCAGCTGGGGACAGTCCGAGGATCAATGGACTTCGCAGGCCCGCGCGGCGATGGACCAGGCTTTCGCCGATGCGGCCGCACTCGGTGTGACGGTGTGCGCTGCCTCGGGCGACAACGGCAGCACCGACGGACAGGACGACGGCGCGCAGCACGTGGACTTCCCCGCGTCGAGTCCGCACGCGCTCGCCTGCGGCGGCACCCGGCTGGAAGGCACCCCGCCCTCGACCGTGACGGCCGAGACGGTGTGGAACACCTCCGGTGGCGGCTCGACCGGCGGTGGGGTCAGCGACACCTTTCCGTTGCCGGACTTCCAGAAGACCGCCGGGGTGCCGGTACGGGTGGGCGGCGGCAACCCGGGCCGCGGCGTGCCGGACGTGGCAGGCAACGCGGATCCGGCCACCGGGTACCAGGTCCTCGTCGGCGGGCAGCAGACCGTGGTCGGCGGCACGAGCGCGGTGGCACCGCTGTGGGCCGCGCTGCTCAGCCGGCTGGCGCAGCAGGCCGGGCACGGTTTCGGGCTCGTGCACACCCAGCTCTACGCGAGTGCGGGCGCGGGCAAGGCGCAGCCGGGCTTCCGCGACATCACCGAAGGCGGCAACGGTGCCTACTCGGCGGCGGCCGGATGGGATGCCTGCACCGGTCTCGGCGTGCCGGACGGCGCCGCGCTGGGCCAGATCCTCGGCGGTGCGCAGACCTGACCCAGGTCTGTCCGATGTGGACATACGGACCCGGGTGCCAGGCGGCGGGCACCGGGTCCGATACTCGGTGCGGCCGGGCGGGCAGTCGAGGGCGGTGGTGGAGTTGACCGGCGGAACCGGGCGCGAGGCGGTGCCTGCCGCGGAGGCACTGGCGAAAAGCCTGCTGGCCCGGGTCGACGAGCTGGCCGGCACCCTGGTCGGGGTCATCAACGAGCAGAACCCCGGATACCGGCTGCTGAACGTGGTGCCCGGCGAGGACCTCCGCAAATCCTGTCACGACAACCTCGAACGGGTCCTGCAGCTCGTCGGGCACGGCGGCGAGCTCGCCCCGGCGGAGGCCGCGCGGCATTACGACGCCGCGCGGGCGACCGGGGAGCGCCGGGCCCGGCAGCGGCTGCCGCTGGACGACGTGCTCCGGTCGTTCCGGCTCGGCGGCAGGCTGGTCTGGCAGGCGCTGATCGACCAGGCCCGTGCCGAGGGCGTGGCGGACACCGGGGATCTGCTCGACGTGGCGACCCGGGTCTGGGAGGTGGTGGACGCGACCTCGGCCCAGGTCGCGGCCGCCTACCACGCTGCCGAACAGGCACTGGTGCGCGCGGACGAGCAACGCCGTGCCGCGCTCTGGGAAGGGTTGTTGCAGGGCCGCGGCAGCGACGCGGCGTTCGCCCACGAGGCCAGCCGGATCATCCGGGTACCGGTGGAAGGCCCGTACGTCGCGGTCGCGGCGTCCGGCCAGGCGTTCACCGGTGACCTCACCGAAGCACTCGGGCACCGGCTCGACTCACTGGGCCTCGCATCCGCATGGCAGGTCCGCGCCGACGTGCTGGCCGGACTGGTCGCGGTGCCCTCCGGCGGCCCGGCCGGGCTCGCCGAGGCGCTCGCCGCACTCGTCACCGGCCCGGTGGGGGTGTCGCTGATCGTGAACGGACTGGCCGAGGTGCACACCGCGCACCGGCAGGCGGTGCTCGCCATGCGGACCGTGCCGAACGGGGAGACGGCGGTGGTCCGGCTCGCCGACCGGCTGCCGGAGGCGCTGCTGCTGAGCTCTCCCGAACTGACCGGCTCCCTCGTGGCGAAGTGGCTGGGCACCCTGCTCGAACTGCCCGCGGACGAACGCCGGCTCCTGCTCGACACCCTCGCCACCTGGGTCGGCGCAGGCGGATCGGCCACCCGCGCCGCCCGGCTGCTGCACTGCCACCGCAACACCGTGCTCAACCGGATGCGCCGGATCGAAGCCCTCACCGGGTATCCGGTCGCCGGTGGCGAGATCCCGCTGGAACTGGCGCTGGTCGTGCGCGCCCTGCCGTTCGTACCTGCTCGTCGCGTCCCCTGATCGTGTGAACGGTTGTGCTCGCTGCACAACTGCGTTCCGCCAAACGTAGGCACGCGGGGCATGGTGGCAGCGGCGTGGCCTATGTAACACTGCGGCGCGACTCACCCGCTGTCCCCCGTTCCGCACCGAACTGCCCCGTGCTTCTCTGACAACGTCGTTCGAGAGGACTTGCCCTCGATGGCACAGCCCCGCCACCCGTCCGGTCCCGACGACCGGCCGCGGTCCATGGACCGCCGCCGTTTCCTCGGGTTCGTGCTCGCCGCCCCCACCCTCGCGGTCGCCGCCCAGCTCGGCGACGCGGTGTTCGCCCCGGAACCGGCCTCCGCGGCGATCCCCACGCTGCCCCTGCCGGAGGAGATCTTCGACCTCGGCGACCTGCAGAACCTCGCCGCCGCCCCGACCTCCGGACTGGTCGCGGTCGCGGTCGGCACGGACGGCAGGGCCGCGTTCGCGGTGCCGCGCACCGAGGTCGGCCAGGGCATGACCACTGCGGTCGCGATGATGATCGCCGAGGAACTGGACCTGCCACTGTCGCATGTGGACATCACGCTCGCGGACGCCCGCCCGGAGCTGCTGATGAACCAGCTCACCGGCGGGTCCAATTCGATGCGCAGCATTTTCCTGCCGGTCCGCACCGCGTCCGCGGTCGCGCGGTCCCGGCTGGTCGCCGCCGCGGCCGCGCGGTGGGGGGTGCCCGCGGCCGAGCTGAGCACCTCCGGTGGCGTGGTCCGCCACCGCAGCGGCAAGACCGCGGGGTACGGCGAACTCGCACGGGCCGCCGCGTCGGGGTCCACGCTCAGCGTGACGACCCAGCTGAAGCCGCGTGCGAACTTCACCGTCCTCGGCACCCCGCAGAACCGGATCGACGCGCTGGCCGCGGTGACCGGTCGCAAGGATTTCACCCTCGACCTGAAGGTGCCGGACGCGCTGCCGACCATGGTCGCGCGCCCGCCGACGATCGGCGGCACCCCGCGCTCGATCGGCAACGAGGCACAGGTGCGGGCCATGCCGGGGGTCACCGACGTGGCCGCGATCTCGCACGGGGTCGCGGTGCGCGCGGAGACCTTCGGCCAGTGCATCGACGCGATCCGCGCGCTGGAAGTGACCTGGGCACCGGGGCCGGTGGCCGGCGAATCCGACGAGACCGTGCTGAAGAAGCTCAAGGCGGCGCAGCTGCCGCTGGCCGTACCGGGTGCGCTGACCGAATCGCTGGACGCGGAGTTCACCTTCGCCTTCGCCAGCAACAGTCCGCTGGAGACCGGGTCCGCGATCGCCGACGTGCGGGACGGCCGGGCGGAGATCTGGTCGTGCGTAAAGGTGCCGATCGTGGCGCAGGGCGATATCGCCAAGGCGATCGGTCTCCCGCAGAGCGCGGTGACCGTGCACGTCACGCAGGGCGGCGGCTCGTTCGGCAGGCACCTGTTCCACGACGCCGCGCTGGAGGCGGCCGAGGCGTCGAAGAAGATGGGCAAGCCGGTCAAGCTGATGTGGTCGCGCACGGACGATTTCCGGGCGGGCCGGACGCATCCGATGTGCGTGTCACGGGTCCGTGCGACCTACGCGCTCGGCAACGTGGTGAGCTTCGAGCAGCGGCACACCAGCGTGCAGACCGAATTCAGCCACGGTCTCGGCGAAATGCTCACGAACTTCGCGGCGAAGCTGCCGATCGCCGGGAACCTGAGCTTCGCGGAGAGCATCTTCGAGCTGACCCAGAGCTCGCCGTACGACTTCGGCGTGACCACGCAGCTGCTGAACGAGATCCCGCTGCAGTTCAGCACCGGCAGCATGCGCAACATCTACTCGCCGAACGTGGTCACCGCCGAGGAGCTCGTGGTCGACCAGCTGGCCAACCGGATGGGCAAGGATCCGGTGGAGTTCCGCAGGTCCTTCCTGCGTGATGCGCGGCTGCGCACGGTCCTGGACAAGGCGGTCGAAGCCGGCGGCTGGGGCCGGGAACTGCCCGACGGCGTCGCACAGGGCGTCGCGCTGCACACGGAATACCGCGGTGCGGTGGCAGTGCTGGTGGAGATCGACACCCGTCCGGAGACGGTGAACCGGAAGATCCGCGAAGCGGTGACCGGGCCACGGGTCACGAAGGCGACCGTGGTGGTCGACCCCGGTTTCGCGATCAACCCGCGCGGGCTGGAGGCGCAGATGATCGGCGGGCTGAACGACGGCATCGCGATGTGCCTGACGTCCAGCTTGCACATCAAGGACGGCATTCCGCTGGAAGGCAGCTGGGACAACTACTTCTACACGCGGGAGTGGAACACCCCGCCGGAGACGAGGGTGGTCGTGCTGCCCAACACCTCCGATACCCCGTGCGGGGCAGGGGAACTCGCGGTGGCTCCTGCGTTCGCCGCGGTCGCCTGCGCGTACGCGCGAGCCGTCGGCACGATGCCGACGACCTTCCCGATCAACCACGGCACGCTGAGCTTCGAGCCGCTGCCGCTGCAGCCCTCCACCCCGGCCTCGCCCACCGACGGCCTCGACTACGCCTACTAGGAGTCCTTGTGCCACAACACACTTTCCTGCTGAACGGCACGCGGGTCACGGTCGAGGCCGACGACCAGGAGCGGCTGCTGTGGGTGCTGCGCGACCGCCTCGGCGTGACCGGCCCGAAGTACGGCTGCGGCCTCGACGTGTGCAAGGCCTGCACGAGCCACATCAACGGCAAGGCGTTCAACCCGTGCTCGGTGCCGGTGGAGAAGATCGGGCCGGACGACGAGGTCACCACGATCGAAGGCCTGCCCGCCACGGTCGGCAAGGACCTGCATCCGATGCAGCAGGCGTGGCTGGAGGTGGACGTCGCCCAGTGCGGCTACTGCCAGCCGGGCCAGATCATGGCCGCGGTGGCCAAGGTCCGCCAGGCCCGTGCGGAGGGCCACGACGTGACCGACGCCGATCTGGACGAGATCCGCAACATCTGCCGCTGCGGCACGTACGCCCGCATCCGCGAGGCGATTGCGCTGGGCGCGAAGAACATGTGAACCGGGTCAGCGCCGCGGCGTGCGCATCGCGAGCACGACCGCGGCGGCCACGGCCAGGTGCATCAGCATCAGCCCGGCGACGTTCGCGGCCGTGGCGCCGTTGGTGATCAGCAGCAGGTCCGGGATCCAGGTCAGCACGAGCACCACCGGGACCACGACGCGCAGCGTGCGCGGGGCACGGCGGGCGAGCAGGGTCCAGCCGGCGGCGCCGAGCACGAGCCCGGCGAGCGTGGCGGGCAGGAACATCGCCGGTGACAGGCCGGTGCCCAGACCGCCGTCGTCCAGCGCGGAGGCGGTCAGGCCCAGCGCAGTGTTGACGACGAGGGCGACAACCGCGGCCACCCCCAGACGGAGCGCAACGGTGCGGCGGCCCCCCGGGCCGCGTTCGGCGGGATTGCCGTGCGCAGTGCCGGTGCGGGCCGTGCTGCTTTCGGCGGGGCAGTCGCGCGCTGCGGTGGGCTCGCCGTGCGCCGTGCCGCCTTCGGCCGGATTGCCTTGCCTGCGGACGGAATCGGGCCGGGGTGCGCGGTTGCCGTCCCGGTCGTCGATGGCCGGGGTGGGCGTGACCGGAGTCGTGGTCATCGTGGTCTCCTCGGGTCTTTGGTTTAACATGCAACCCAGAAGCTAGGTTGGGTTGCACGTTAAAGTCAAATGAGGGCTGAGAAGGAGCTGAGAACGTGGCGGGGAGAGGTCCGCAGTGGCCGGACGACGATGAGCATGCGGCGTGGATCAACCTGGTCAAGGTGCTGCTCACGCTGCCGGGGGCGCTGGAGAGCCAGCTGCTCAGGGATGCCGACCTCACGCTGCTCGGCTACATGATCCTCGCGCGGTTGTCCGTGCTTCCGGACCGGACGCTGCAGATGAGCGACATCGCGGTGATGGCGGGCGGTTCGCTGCCGCGGATCTCGCACGCGGTCAAGCGGCTGGAGGACCGGGGCTGGGTCGTCCGGACCGTGCGCACCGGGCAGGGCAGGCGGTCCACCGTCGCGACGCTGACCGAACAGGGCAGGCAGCATCTGGAGGCGGCCGCTCCGGCACACGTGGAGAACGTGCGGAGGCTGGTCGTCGAACCGCTGGGCGCGGATTTCCTCACCGTCGGCGCTGCGCTCGAGCGCGTGGTGGCCGCATTGGGGGTCTCGACCGCGCAGCTGCCGCCGCCCTAGCCGGGCGGGAAAATTCGTTGCCACGCAAGGGAGGTCAGCGAGCGGGGAACGCTTCGGGTAGTCTGATCGTGATGTTCACTTCGTGAACACGCCCGCCAGGTTCCCGATCACCGTCCGCCGGAGGCTCCCGTGACCAGTTCGAAACGGGCGGCGGACCGGGCCGATCAGGCCGACATCCAGGCGGTCAGCCGGGTCAGCCAGATCCTGTCCCTGTTCGACCCCGCCACGCTCGACGTCACGGCCGCGCAGGTCGCCGAGCGGCTCGGCCTGAACCGGACCACCGCGTACCGCTACTGCACGTCGCTGGTGGCCGCGGGCCTGCTGGAGCGCAACGCCGACGGCGGATACGTGCCGGGCGGGCTGCTGCTGCAGCTGGGCGCGTTCGCGATCGGCCACCGCCGGGTGATCAACCTGGCGCCGCGGCACATGCAGGCGCTCTCGCGGGCCACCCAGAACAGCGCGGTGCTGTGCCTGTGGGGGCTGACCGGCCCGGTGGTGTCCAGGGTCGAGGAGAACCCGTCCACCATCGTCGTGGTGTCCGTGCGGGTGGGCAGCCATCTGCCGCTGGACACCGCGCAGAGCAAGGTCTTCCTTGCCTACCACGCCGATCAGCTGTCCATGGAACGGCTGATGGCCACGCTGTCCGGCCCCGCGCTGGACGAGCTGCGCACCGAGGTGGCGCGGGTCCGCGAGGTCGGGCACTGTGCCGCGATGAGCACGCCGGGGGTGGTCGCGGTGGCCGCGCCGGTGTTCGACGAGTACGGCATCTGCGCCACGATCGCGATCGTCGGCCCGGACAACACGCTGTCCATGTCCGACGATGCGCCGGAGCTGCGCGTGGTGGTGAGCACCGCGCGCGAACTGACGAAGGAGCTGGGCGGGCACTACCGTCCGGACGGTCCGGAATAACGCAGCCAGGCCGGTGGCCGCACCGGCGCGATGTCCGGGTAGCCGCGGGCGCGGCGCACCGCACTGCCCACGAAGCCGGCAAGATCGAGCCCGCGGGTGTCCAGATAGGACAGCACACCCTCGACCAGCTCGGCGACCACGCGCGGTCCGTCCGTCCACAATGCGGTGACGATCTCGACCGCGCCCGCCCCGGAAGCGAGGAACCGCAGCACATCCGCGGCGTTACGCGCGCCATTGGTGCCGATCAGCGGCACGTCCGGGCCGAGCGCCAGCCGGGTTTTGCTCACCCAGTACAGGCTCATCGGCAGGCACGCCGGGGAACCCCATGCGCCCCACGAACCGAGCACCGCGCCACCGTCGAGGTCCGGCAGGAACCCGGGATACCGTCCGACCAGCCCGATCCCGTCCGCGCCCGCGGACCTGGCGGCACTGGCCAGCGCGACCACGTCGGACGCCTGCCCCGGCAACTTCACCAGCAGCGGAACGTCCACAGTGGCCCGTACCGCGCGCACGGCTGCACCCACCGCGTCCGCTTCGGTCAGCTGCCGTACGGCGGAGGCCTCGCGACCGTGGGGAGCGCCGATGTTCAGCTCGACGGCCGGTACCACTTCCGCCATCGCACCGCCGATCCGCGCGGCCGCGGCGGGGTCGCCGAGCGTGATGCTGCCCAGTACCGGACATCCGCGGGCAGCGCCGTAAGCGACCGCGCCGGCCAGCATCGCGAGCCACTCGTCGAGCGTCGGCTGCGCCAAGCCGGAGCGGTTGAGCAGGCCGTCGCCGCGCTGCGCCACACCGGGCGGCCGGACCTCGCCGCCGGGGGAGACGAAGGCGTAGTCCGCGATGTCGAGCTGGCGCCGGGCGGCGGCGCTCTCGTTGACGGACTTGGCCACCACCGCGCCGGCGCCCGCGTCGATGCAGGCACGCAGCCCGTCCGGCGTCATGGTCAGCTCCGAAGACCCGACCCACACCGGGTTGGCGGTGGCCGGCCCGCCGGGAATGTCCATTCAGGACAGTTTCGGGATGGTGCGGTCGTCGGCCATGTCCACGTCCTTCGTCTCCGGCCCGAGGAACCCGCCGAGCCCGATCAGTACGCCCGCGAGCACGATGAGCAGCGCGGGCGCCAGGTGCGGTGCCACGACGTTGTCCAGCTGCTGCAGATAGAACTGGTAGAACGCCGGGGCGATCAGCGCGAGGCTGTAGCCGACGCCGTAGGCGGTGGAGCGGATGCTCGACGGGAACCGCTCGGTGAGGTACGCGGCGATCGGGCCGAACGTGCCCACGGTGAACACGCCGATCAGCACGCCCCAGCCGAGTGCGGCGCCGAATCCGCCGCCGGAGACCATCAGCAGGGTGTAGGAGCCCGCGCCGAGCACGATCACCGCGATCCCGTAGCCGATGTAGAACCGCCGCCGCCCGATCCGCTGCGACAGCAGGCCGAACAGCGGGTACGACAGCGCCGCGGCCGCGTTGATCACCAGCATCGTGAGCGTGACCTGCTGGCTGGACAGCAGCAGGTGCTCTTTGAGCTGCACCGGTGTCACGGCGGCTTCCATATTGGTCGCCAGCCAGGTACCGGTCATCAGCACGAACACCTGCGCGAGTGCCTTCGGGTACTTCACCAGCAGCCGGACCAGCGGCACTTTGTGCTTTTCCCCGGTCAGTTCCACCGGCGGCTCGTGCACCTGCTTGAGGTAGTAGCGGAACAGCACGGCCGCGAGCAGCGCGCCGATGAGGAACGGCACGCGCCAGCCCCACTGCACGTACGCGCTGTGCAGACCCGCCGACGGCAGCAGTTCCAGCATCAACAGCGTGATCGCCGCGATCACCGCGTACGCGGCGGGCGAGGTCGAGGTGATCACCGACGCGTAGAGCCCGCGTTTGTGCTTCGGGCTCCACTCCATCGCCAGTGGAACCGCGGTCGTGTACTCACCGCCCAGGAAGACCCCGTCGATGAACCGCAGCGCGATCAGCAGGCCGACCGACCACATCCCGATCGTTTCGTGGCCAGGCAGGCACGCCGTGGCGAGGGTTAGTACGCCGAAGCCGCCGACCGCGACGAGAGTGGTGCGCTTGCGGCCCACAGTGTCGGCGAAGTGCCCGAAGATCACCGCGCCGAGCGGACGTCCGATGAGCGTGGAGGCGAACACCAGCGACGAGAGCAGCGCTGTGGTGCTCGCGCTCAGGTTCGCGGCCTGGAAGTACGCCGTCGCCGGCGCGAGCACCACGATCGGCAGGTAGATGTCGAACTGGTCGACGAAGTAGGCGAGTGTCCCGCCGCGCACGGCCGCGCGGACCTTCGCGGGATCGGGACCGTGCGCGGGTCCGGGGCGGGCGGAGGCCACTGCTCCGGTCTCTGCAGCTGGGGGCGGTGCGGACATCGTCGTCCTCCGGGGTCGGCTGCCGGCTACGCGCGGCTCCTGCACCGCCACAGCCAGTGCAATTCGAACCGCGTGTTCACGAAGTGAACGAAAGATACCGTAATCCCGCGCTCTGGTCACCACAAGAGGCTTCAATGGGTTGACATCCGGTCGTATAGTGAACTGGAAAGTCACAATACGAACGAAGGGCGATCCCCATGAGCCAGCGGCCCGCCATCGCCGACGTCCTCGACGGCCTCGTCGACATGCACGTCCACTCCGGACCGAGCCCGTTCCCCCGCCGGTTCGACCACGTCGAGGCGGCCGAGGACGGCGCGCGGATCGGGCTGCGCGCGATGGTCGCGAAGTCCCACCACCACAACACCCAGATGGACATCCTCGGGATGAAGGGACGCCTGGCGAAGGTGAAGGCGCAGGCCTTCGGCGGGATCGCGCTCAACAGCACCGTCGGCGGCCTCAACCCGCACGCGGTACGGATGTGCCTGCGGATGGGCGGGAAGGTGGTGTGGTTCCCGACCATCTCCTCGGGCAGGCACATCGAATGCCACCCCGAGGACGGCGCGTTCCCCACCACGACGGTGCCGCTCACGCTCGAGCGCATCGACATCGTCGACGAGGCCGGCGTGCTGAAACCGGTGGCAGGCGAGATCCTCGACGAGATCAGGGACCAGCAGGCCGTGGTCAACGGTGGCCACATGTATCCCGAGTACATCCGCACGCTGTTCGAGGCGGCCAAGGAGCGCGGTATCACGCGCATGGTCGTCAGCCACCCGGACTTCGTGATCGGTGCCGACCCCGAGCTGTGCCGCGAGCTGACCGGGCTCGGCGCGTTCGTGGAACACGAGGTCGGCATGTACGACCCCGAGGGCACCCAGAAGTGGGACCCGAAACGGCTGCTGACCTGGATCGAGGAACTGGGGCCGGAGCACACCGTGCTCGCGTCGGACTTCGGGCAGAAGGCGAACCCGAAGCCGGTCGACGCGTGGCTGCGGGTGAGCGAAGCGCTGCTCGACCTCGGCCTGCCGGAGAAGGATCTGCGCCGCATGGTCCGCGACAACCCGACGTTCCTGCTCAACCTCGACGCCTGAGCCCGGAAGGACACAGCTGTGTACGAAAAGGACGATCCACGGTCTGCGCTCGCCACGGCGACCGCGCCCCGGCCCGACAGCGGTGCCGCGATCGCCGCGGCCCAATACCTCGATCTGCGGGCGAACGAGGTCGTTCGCGCCCAGAACGTGATCCTCGTGCACACCGACGCGCACGCGGGCGACGACCTCGACAACGGCACGCTCGAAGGAGAGCTGGCCATCGTCGTCACCGGCGCCTCGCCCGCGTTCACCGTGGTCTCCAAGGACGGCGCCACGCGGGTCGATGAGCCGGGCCTGGTCGTGGTGCCACCCGGCGCGTCACGGATCAGCGTCGAGGCCGACGGACCGCTGGTGCGGTTGATCGAGGCCACCGAAGTGCAGTGGCGGGACCGGCCGGCCAACGCCGCTGCCTACGCCGAAGACCACCCTCGCGTCGCGTTGCTCAAGCGGTGGCCGGAGCCGGTGGGGGAACCGCGTGTGCGGTTCTACCCGCTGTCACAGGTTCCCGCCGACCCGAAGCGGTTCGGCCGGATCTTCCGCACCCGCTCGTTCATGGTGAACTTCCTGCCCGAGCAGGACGGACCGCGCGACCCGCACAAGCTCTCGCCGCACTCGCACGACGACTTCGAGCAGCTTTCCCTTGCCGTGCAAGGGGAGTACCTGCACCACATCCGCACGCCGTGGCTGAACGACCGGGAGACCTGGCGCGAGGACGAGCACGTGCGCATCGGCAGTCCGTCGGTGACGGTCATCCCGCCGCCGACCGTGCACACTTCCGAAGCGAGCGACCCGGGTGTGAACCAGCTGATCGACATCTTCAGCCCGCCGCGGGTGGACTTCTCGGAGAAACCGGGGTGGGTCCTGAACGCCGACGACTACCCGATGCCGTGAGCACGCGCACCGGCAACGGGCTCTTCGCCCCGGATCGCACTACTGTCCCGGCAGGCACCTGGCTGAAGATCGCTTCCGGCGAGCCGGTCGAAATCATGGCCTGGGCCGGGTTCGACTTCGTCGTGATCGATCTCGAACACGCGCCGCTGGACCTGCAGACCGCGTACCGGCTGATCAACTCCGCGGCGGCGCTGGGGGTGGCGCCGCTGGTCCGGGTGCCGGACAAGACGCCCTCGACGGTCCAGAAGATCCTCGACGCGGGTGCGGTGGGCATCCTGGTGCCGCACGTCGACACGGTCGCGCAGGCCGAGGAGGTCGGCGCGGCCTGCCGGTTCCCGCCGCACGGCATCCGCGGCGCGGGCGGCACCAGCCGCGCCGGCGCGTGGGGCCTGCGGTCCACTGCGGACTATCTGGCCGTCGGCAACGACGAGGTGCTGTGCATCCCGCAGCTGGAGAGCGTCGAGGCGATCAAGGCGGCACCGGAGATGCTCGCACTGGACACTGTGGACGCGGTGTTCGTCGGGGCAGCGGACCTGTCGATGTCGATGGGCACCACACCGGCATCGCCGGAGGTGCAGGAGCTGATCGCCTCGGCGATCGAGGCGGCGCACGCGGCAGGGAAGAAGTGCGGGCTCGCCTTCGGCGGCGTGCCGGAGCGGGCCGCGCGGGCGGTGCGCGAGGGATGCGACTTCGTCCTGCTCAGCAACGACACGACGATGCTCGCCGAAGCCGCCCACGACCTGGTCCGGCAGTTTCGGGAAGCGGCGCAGTGAAGCTGCCGCGCACCGCGCTGTCGATCGGCGAACTGGACGCCCTCGACCACGACGGCGCGGTGCGTTTCGTGCGTGCGCTGGAGGACTACGGGCACCGCATGGTGTGGATCCCGGAAGTCCTCGGCCGGGAGGCGTTCACGACCGCGGCACTCGTGCTCGGGGCGACCGGCCGGCTGATCGTCGGCAACGGCGTGGCCAGGGCACTCGAACGCGTGCCCAAGTCGGCGGCTTCCGCGGCGTACGACCTGGCCGCCGGATACCCCGGGCGGTACGTACTGGGGCTGGGCGTCAGCGGTGCGGTGCGGGAGCGGGGGATCGGGCCGTTGCCGTTCCTGCGCGAGTATCTCGACCGGGTGGACGAAACCCTGGCGCGGCGTGGAAAAGTGCGCGTGCCGCGGGTACTCGGCGCGTATTCGGAGGGGATCACGCGGCTCGCGGCGGAACGCGCCGACGGGCTCATCACCTTCCTCGTCACGCCGGAGCACACGCGGTGGGCGCGGGAGACCGTCGGGCCGGACCTGGCACTGTCGGTCGTGCAATGGGCGGTCGTCGGCCGTTCACGTGGCGAGGCCAGGGAACTGGCGCGCGAACGGCTGGCCTACTACCTGCAACTACCGCACCAGATCGCGAAACTGGCCCGGCTCGGGTTCACCCCGGCCGACCTCGCACCGCCCGGTTCGGACCGGCTGGTCGACGCGCTCGTCGCCACCGGCACCGTGGACCAGGTGCGGGAGCAGGTGCGCCGGCAGTACGAAGCGGGCGCCACCCAGGTCGCGCTGACCCTGGCCGGGCCGCTCGACGAAACCAAGCTGGACGCCTACCGGGCGCTGGGCGAAGAGGAGAAGTGATGCGGGCAGCGGAGAAGGTCATCATCACCACCGCGATCACCGGTTCGGTCAACATCCCGTCGCAGAGCCCGTACCTGCCGCTGTCCGCGGTGGCGGTCGCCGACGCCGCGCTGGAAGCGGTCGAGGCCGGCTCGGCGGTGGTGCACCTGCACGCGCGCAGGCCGGACGGGTACCCGACGTTCGAACCGGAGGTGTTCGAGGAGATCGTCGGGCGGATCACCGCGCGGACCGACGCGGTCATCAACATCACCACCGGCGGATCGTCGGCGATGACCATGCAGCAGCGGCTCGCCGCGGCCGTGCGGCTGCGGCCGGAGCTCGCGTCGATGAACATGGGGACGATGAACTTCGTCTACTCGGGCATCGCCGACAAGGTGACCGAGTGGAAGCACGACTGGGAAAAGCCGTACGTGCTCAACACCTGGTCGCATCCGTTCGTCAACACCTTCGAATCGATCGAGCACACCCTGCGCACACTCGGCGCGGACGGCACGCGCTTCGAGTACGAGTGCTACGACATCGGGCACCTGTACTCGCTCGCGTACTTCGTGGAGCAGGGCCTGGCCACACCGCCGTTGCTGATCCAGGGCGTGTTCGGCGTGCTGGGCGGGATCGGTGCCGACCACGCGAACCTGGAGCACATGGTGCGGATCGCGGACAAGCTGTTCGGCGACGACTACTTGTTCTCCGCTTTCGCCGCCGGGCGCGACCAGATGGCGTTCGGGACGCACAGCGCGTGGCTCGGCGGGCATGTGCGGGTCGGGCTGGAAGACAGCCTGTGGATCGGCAAGGGGCGGCTCGCGGAGAGCAACGCACAGCAGGTACGGAAGATCCGTGCCGTGGTGGAGGACCTGGGGAAGCCGATCGCGACCCCGGCCGACGCGCGCGCGATGCTCGCGCTGCGCGGGAACGAGGAGGAGTGACTGTGGGATTGCCCTTGGCAGGCAAGGTGATCGTGGTGGTCGGCGCGAGCACCGGGATCGGCGCCGACGCCGCGCGCGTGTTCGCGGAGGACGGTGCTTCGCTGATGCTCGTCGCGCGCCACGAGGAACCGCTCGCGACCGTGGCGAAGGAACTCGACGCCGCATACGTCACCGGCGACGTGGCCGATGCCGCTTCGGTGCGCTCGTTCGTCGACGCCACCGTCTCGCGCTTCGGCCGGCTGGACGGTGCGTTCAACAACGCCGCGATGACCCAGGGCGGGCGGCTGGACCAAGTGTCCGAAGCGGACTTCGACCGGATCATGGCGGTGAACGTGAAGGGCACCTGGCTGTGCCTGCGCGAGGAAATCCGGGTGCTGGGCCATGGCGGGTCCATCGTGAACGTCAGCAGTATCGGCGGACTCCGCGGCAGCTCGGGGATGGGCGCCTACCAAGCGACGAAGCACGCCGTGATCGGGCTGACCCGCACCGCGGCACACGACTTCGGGCCGTCCGGGATCCGGGTCAACGTGGTCGCGCCAGGGCCGACGGAGACGCCGATGCTGGAGGAGACCCGCCGCGCCGTGCCCGGCGGGGTGGAGGCCCGGATCGCGGCCACCCCGTTGCGCAAGGCCGGCACCGGCGCGGAAGTGGGCGCCACCGCGGCATTCCTGCTCAGCGACCGGGCGAGCCATCTCAGCGGCGTGGTCCTGCCGGTCGACGGCGGGTTCCTCGCCTGAGCCGCGGTCCGCCCGAAAGCCGGTTCACCAGCGACTTCGAGGAGAGGACGGATGAGCCGCGGTGAGGTTGCGCGGCGGAGAGGGATCCCACTCCGGAGCACCCGGGAGCCGCCGGTGAACGTCTTCCCCGGTGAGTGCCAAGCCGGTGAACCGATCACCGGTACGGATGTGGAGGAGCTGCCGATGAACACCACGCTCAAAACTCTCGCTTCGGTCACCGTCGCCGGGGGAGTCGCCGCCGGCGCTCTGCTGCTCACGGGAGGCGCCGCGAGCGCGATGCCGTCGGACACGCCGTGCGGCGCCGGCGACGTGCAGGTGTCGGTGACGCCGGACCCGGCGCATGCCGCCGGACAGGAGGCGTTCGTCGTGCGCTACACGGCGGCGAACCCGACGACCAACTGCCGCCTGGAAGGCACCCCGACCGGGGTGAGCTTCACCAAGGGCAGCGGCCACGGCGAGGCGGACGGCAGCGGCACCACGGTGACCGCCGACCGCGCGGACGGTGCGCCCGCCCAGCCGGTCAACCTGCGCGCCGGACATCCCGCGGAGTCGCGGATCCTGCAGCAGTCACAGGCGCCCGTGACGTTCCAGCCGGACGTGGTGAACCTGAACCTGCCTGCGGACGGGGACACCTCGACCACTGTCGCGTGGCCACAGGGGGTGCCGCTGAAGGGAACCACGGCCGAGGTCACCGACGTGGCGGCCGCCTGACCTCCCGGGCAGGTTTTCCGGTTTCCACCGCGCCCTCGCCGATGGCCCTGGTCAGTCGATCCGCAGTTCCCGCATCGGGATCCATCCGGCGCCGGGGCCCTGCGCGCGGACCACGTCCGGGGTGCGGGCCAGCACCCCGGGCAGCCAGGACCGGGCCGCGGCGAAGTGCGCCGAACGGGTGTGGGCCGCGCGGGCCTCGGCCGAGGCAAACGCGGCCACCAGTACGAACTGGTGCGGCACATCGGTGCTGCGGGACCATTCGGCGAACAGCGTGCCCGGTTCCCTGCGGGTGGCGAGCGTGTAGTCGTCCACCAGGTCCAGCCACTGTTCACTGCGCTCCGGGCGCACGGTGAACTTCACGACGGTGAGCAGCATGCCTGCCTTCCGGGACGCGGGGGACGGACCGGACGTGGGCAGGGTGCCGCGACCACCCCGGCCCACGACCGGCCGGTACCCGGTGCGGCGTCCCGCGCCGGGTACCCGCCTGTGGTGGCCGGTCAGTAGATGTTGGACGGCCGCACCATGCCCTCGGCCAGGTCGCCGAAGCCGGGGGCGACGATTGCGCCGGGGTTCTGCAGGACCTCCTCCACCACCAGGGTTTCCGTGGTCAGCAGCAGCGCGGCGACCGAGGCCGCGCTCTCCAGCGCCGAGCGGGACACCTTCAGCGGGTCGATCACGCCCGCCTCGAACAGGTCGCCGTACTCACCGGTGAGCGCGTTGAAGCCGTGTCCCGGCACGGCCGAGCCGACCCGCTCCAGCACCTCCTCACCCTCGTAACCGGCGTTGATCGCGATCCACCGCAACGGTTCTGCAAGCGCGCGCCGCACGATGTCCCGGCCCGCCGCGCTGTCGCCGGTCAGCTCGAGGCCGTCCAGCGCGGACCTGGCTTGCAGCAGCGCAGTGCCACCGCCTGCGACGATGCCCTCCTCGATCGCCGCGCCGGTCGCCGACAGCGAATCCTCCACCCGGTGTTGCTTCTCGCGCAGTTCGACCTCGGTGGCCGCACCCACGTGGATCACCGCGACGCTCCCGGACATCCGCGCGATCCGGGCCTGCAGGTGGTCCCGGTCGTGGTCGTTCTCGGCCCGTTCCAGTTCCCGTTTGATCTGTTCGATGCGCGCGGAAACCGCGGGGTCCGCGCCCGCGCCGCCGACCAGCGTCGTGCTGTTCTCGGTGATGGTGATGCGCCGGCAGCGCCCGAGCTGTGCCAGCCGCACGCCTTCGATGCTCTGCCCGGCGTCGCCGGTCACCACCTCGCCGCCGGTGAACACGGCGAGATCGGCGAGTTCGGCCAGCCGCCGGTGCCCGAAACCGGGTGCCCGCACCACCACCGAACGGAAGGTGTCATGCACGTTGTTCGCCACCAGCATGCCCAGCGCGGGCCCGTCCACGTTCTCCGCGATCACCACCAGCGGCCGTTGCGTGCGCGTGACCTGTTCCAGCACCGGCATCAGTGTCTGCACCTTCGAGATCTTCTCGTTGGTGAACAACAGATACGGGTCTTCGAAGACGGTCTCCATCCGGTCCTTGTCGGTGGCCATGTAGGGGGAGATGTACCCGTTGTCGAACTCCACCCCGTCCACGAAGCTCACCTGCAGCCCGAACGCCGGTGACTCCTCCACGGTCACCACGCCGCCGAGCCCGACCCGGCCCATCGCCTCGGCGATGATGTCGCCGATCTCCGGGTCGTTGTTCGCCGAAAGCGAGGCCACGTGTGCGAGATCGCCCGGCTCGGTCACCTCGCGAGCGCCCTCCTGCAACGCGGCGACGACCCGCCGCACGGCGAGCTGGATGCCGTTCTTGAGCAACTGAGGATTGGCCCCGGCGTCGACCGCCCGCAGTCCTTCGCGCACGAGTGCCTGGGTGAGCACCGTGGCGGTGGTGGTCCCGTCGCCGGCCACCCCGTTGGTCTTCATCGCCACTTCCTTCACCAGTTGCGCGCCCATGTTCGCGAACGGATCACGCAGCTGGATCTCCTTGGCGATGGTGACGCCGTCGTTGGTGATGGTGGGTGCACCGGTGAGTTTCTCGATCACCGCATTGCGCCCCTTGGGGCCGAGCGTCACCTTCACCGCGTCGGCGAGCGCATTGACGCCCGACTCCAGCAGCTGGCGGGCTTCGACGTCGAATCGCAGGTCCTTGGCCATGGCAGGTCCTTTCCGTACGGGTTGTGGTCGCGGTCAACCGGTCGGCGGTTACGGCTCCACCTCCTCGGCTCTTCGCGGGTAACGGGTGTGCAGCAGGCCGCGGCAGAGCCCGGCGTTGCCCTCGATGCCGACCCGGACGGCCTTGGCGAATCGCAGCCTCGTGGCCACCCGATCGGCGGTGACCGGGCCGCCGTCGTCCCCGACCAGCAGGGGCGCCGCCGGATCGGTCGGCAGCCCCAGGTCCGCGCGGCGGCGCAGCAGGCTCCGGCGCTCCGGCGAGTCCGGCACGTCGCCGAGGCTGCCCGCGCCGAGTGCGTCGACCTGCCAGCCCTGTTCGACCAGCTTGCGCACCGCCAGCTCCAGGCAGGCGAGGTGCGCCTTGCGGCGGAACGTCTCCCGCAGCTCGGTCAGCTCGCCGCCGGCCTGTCCGGGGAACACGCCGCCGAACCCGGCCGAGGCCGCCACGCCCGCGTTGATCTCCTCGGCGGCGAAGTGGTCCTCCAGCACGATGTCCACCGCATCCACCGACGGCAGCGCGAGCACGGCGTCGTGCGCATCGGCCACCATCAGGCAGGCGAAATTGGGTGCGCAGAAGGAGGTGGGCAGCCGCAGCCGTACCGAGACCTCGTGCCCGCGGTCCTCGCGCAGCCGCACCTCGATGCCTGCGACGAAGCCGAGTTCGGTGATCGGTTCGTCGAGTTCCGGATCGGTCACCGTCGCCAGCGCGCGCCGGACCCGGCTGGTCAGGGTTTCCCTGGTCGCCGCGGTCATGCGGACACCTTCGGCACCGGGCCGGGCGCCGCGGCCGGCTCCGGCGACAGCCCGGCGATGACCTCCGCGGGCACCTCGATGTCGTACAGCCTCGCCGCGTTCAGCCCGAGGATCTTCTTCTTGATCTCCGGGGTGAGCGTGCCGTACTCGGCTTGCATGTCCGCCGGGATCTGGAAGTCCACAAAGGACTCGACGAGCCATTTCGGCTGCCAGATCGCGTAATCGCTCGCGAAAGTGATCCGGTTCTCGTCCAGCCAGTACAGCAGTTCCCCGATGATCTGCGCAAAGTACCGCGGCCTGCTGTGGATGAACGGCATGGCGACCGCGAGCCCGCCGTAGACGTTCGGCTCCTGCGTGGCGATCCAGCAGAAGTCCTCCAGCCGCGGCAGCCCGACGTGCTCGATCACGAAGGTCAGGTTCGGGAAGGCGCCGGCCGCGTCGTCGACGTCGGCCACGTCGAACGCGTCACGGTTGAGCGGGTAGATCGTCGGGCCCTTGTGCACGTGCACGATGCGGATGCCCAGCTGCTCGCACTTGTCCAGGTACCGGTAGACCCACGGGTCGGACAGCTTCCAGCCCTTCGAATCGCCCTTCCACTCCGCGGTGTAGAGCTTCACGCCCTGCAGGTGCCAGCGCTGTGCCAGTGCTTCCAGCTTTTCCAGTCCGGCTTCGCCCTCGCGCGGGTCGAACGTCCCGTTGACGATGAAGCGGCCGGGATGGTGCTCGGCGACCGCGCCGTCCTGTTCGGTAGTGTTGAAGCCGTTGACGAAGAAATCGTTCAGGCAGGTCGGCTGGAAGATGGCCTTGTCCACGTAGCCTGCGGTGAACAGGTCGTGCATCAGGTCGTCCTCGGTGTACTTGCCGAACTTCTCCGGCGGCCACTGCCATTGCGCCGGGCTGAGGTTGCGGTGGTAGTCGTAGAAGCACTCGATGAAGCCCTTGCCGTACCGGTTCGCCTGGTTGGCCGGGCTGCCGTCCCAGAAGTGCACGTGGCTGTCGACGATGAAGTAGCTCTCGCCGTCCTTGCGGTACATGGGGATCCTTCTTCCTCGAACGGGGGCACCGGGCCGGGACGGCGGGTACCGTCCCGGCCGGTCCCCCGGGCAGAACCGGGGCGAGCGGCTACTCGACCGGTTCGAGATCGAAGTCGATGTACTCGGCGGCGTCCTCCGGATTGGCGAACAGGATCGTCTCGTCGTCCAGGTGCACCATGCGGCCGTAGTGGGTGGACATGATCTCCTCGAAGTCGGGCTGGCCGAACTCGAAGCCGATCGCCTCGGAGATCTCGTCCCAGCCGAAGACGATCCGGTTGCGCCCGTCCACCCGGATCATCGACGGGTACTCGGCGACGGTCACCCCCGGCTTGCCGCGCATCACCTCGGCCACCACGTAGCCGTTCTGGTTGTTCATCAGGGTCACGCCGCACATGTTGGAAGCGGTGCGGTCGACGGTGTACTGCTTGCTCGAGGTCATGCCAGGCCCTTCGGCTCGTCGAGGGAGAGTTCGGACAGCAGCGTGCGCAGGCCGTTCACCGACGCGTCCCAGGACTCGGCGAAGGTGACCACCTTCTCCTGCGGCTGCGACCAGATCGGCTGCAGTTCCCGCGCCGCGTGCGCGGCCACCGGGACCCACTTGTCCAGCCAGCCGCCCAGTACCTGCTTGTTGTGCGCGGAATGCGTCTCGTCGCCGGTGAGCATGCCGAACAGCGTGCGGGTGTAGGAGCGATCCCGTTCGTAGTCGTGTTCGCCCGCACCGACCAGCGTCGGGGTGACGTAGTCGCCGTTGCGGGCCGACACCTGCATCACCAGGTGACTGCGGAACAGCACGCCGACCAGTGCCTCGAACACCACGTTCGCGGCGAACAGCGATTCCGCCCAGTCCCCGATCGCGGTGAGCCGCTCGACCGCCTCGCGCACGCCCTGCCACACCGGGTCCTGGTGCCACACCGAACGGTGCACCGAACCGTCGAAGGCGAGCTCCGACTCGGTCAGGTCCAGGTTGTACAGCGCGAGGTCCTGGGCGAAGCGGAGCTTGTGCGCGGTGTTCACCGCGATCGCGTTGTTGATCATGTTCGTGGGCGCGGACCGCTGCTCCGAGCAGAACACGTGCATGCCCAGCCCGTGCTCGGCATGCATCCAGGCGCCGAGATGCCGTTCCACGAACCGGACCCAGCTGCCCGCCCAGTTCCGGTAGGCCCCCGCCTTCTTCGCGTTTTCCAGGTTCAGCTGGATCTGCCGGACGACGTTGGAGTTGTTCCGGTAGATGGTCTGTTCCCACTCCTCGTTCGGATCGAGGAAGCGGTGCCAGTCCGAGGACTTGAGTTCGGTCCAGTCCTTCGGGTAGCCGCCGGGGCCGTCCGCGAAGCCGTAGATCCAGCCCTGCGAGAGGTGCCGCTCCGGATCCGGCTGCACGTCGAAGGTGACGTCCTCGTACACCGTTGCACGCATCTTGCGCGGCTTGAAGTAGTTGTAGCTGCGGCTTTTCGAGCTCGGGAACTCCTGCAGCCCTGCCTCGGCGCCGGTGAACTCCGGCTTGGGGAAACTGGGTGCGGGATTTTCGGTGCTGACCATGAGCAGACCTCTTTCGGATGGCGGCCGGGACGGGGCGCTACTGTCCGGCGGCGGCCGTGGTGGTGAACTTGTCGTAGAAGACCCGGTCGCCGGGGACGCCGAGGTTCTCCAGCAGGGGCAGCGCGGCGTCCACCATCGGCGGCGGGCCGCACAGGTACACGTCGCATTCGGCGAGCGCGGGCTCGCACCGTTCGAGCACCTCGGTGACCAGACCGGCTTCCCCCGCCCAGCCCGCCGGCGCGTCCTGCGACAGGCACGGGACGAAGCGGAAACCCGGCAGCTGCCGCGCGAGCCGCGCCATCTCTTCGAGGTGGAACAGATCGCGTTCGGTACGGGCGCCGTAGTAGTAGACGGCCTCCCGTTCGTTGCCGCTCTCGGCCATCTGCCGCAGCAGCGCGAGGATCGGCGACATCCCGGCGCCGCCGCCGACGAACACCAGCCGCCGGTCCGACGCCGAGCGGAGGGTGAACGTGCCGTACGGGCCGGTCAGCTCCAGCGGATCGCCGGGGGAGAGCACGCCCTCGAGCAGACCGGAGAACCTCCCGCCGGGGTAGCGCTTGATGATGAACTCGAGCAGCCCGCCCGCCGCGGACACGTTGGCCATCGAGAACGACCGGTGCTCGTCGGTGCCCGGGATCCGGATGTCCACGTACTGGCCGGGGTGGAACCGCAGGCCGGGCTCGCGCAGCCGCAGCCGCACGAGGGAGATGTCGTGCGTCAGCGGCTCGATCGACTCGACCGTGGTGGCTGCGGTGCACACCGGCAGCCCGGACCGGATCATGTCCTCGTCGTAGTTGACCAGCTCGATTTCGAGGTCGGAGTAGGCGTGCCCGCGGCACAGCAGCACGTACCCCTCCTCGCTCTCGTAGTCGGCCAGCGCGAACGTGGAGTACCGGTCCATCTGCAGGTCGCCCTCGAGCAGGAAGGACTTGCACGCCGAGCACTGCCCTTCCTTGCAGCCGTGCATCAGCATCACGCCTTGGCGGAAGGCCGCGTTGAGGATCGTCTCGTCCTCGTCGGCCTCGATGTCGATGCCGACGGGTTCGAACCGGATCTGGTGCTTGTCGCCCATGGACGCCGCTCCTGGGTAGGGGCCCCGCCGGGCCGCCCGGTGGTGCGGGCGGCCCGGCGGGAACCGGGTGGGTGCGGCCTCAGGCCGGGGTCACGTTCGGGTTGGCCCGGTAGGCGGCGATGTGCGCCTCGCGCTCGGCGTCGGACATCTTGTTCAGCGCGACGTTCGGACTGGCGAAGGTGATGCCGCGGACGTCGTCGAGCGTCCACAGCTTCTTCGGGTCGTCCAGGTCGAGGTGCGGCTGCGGGACGAGGGTCTTCCCGTCGTCGCGGACGTACCCGAGATCGCTGACGATGTCGGCCAGGTCCATCCCGTCGTAGAGGGTCTCCCATTCGCGCTTGCCGGTGAGCCTGCCCATGTTCGGGGTGGCGCGGCCCTCGTACGCACCGCGGAAGGCGGTGGTGTCGGTCCAGGCGCAGGTCTCCGAACAGTAGGTGCGCCACTGCCCGTCGACCTTGTCCACCACGGTGTCCTCGCGGATCAGGCACGGCACCATGCAGGTCCAGCAGCGGTGCGGGTACTCGTAGCCGACGTCCTCGAACGCGATCGGCTTGTTCCGGCCCGGGTAGCGCAGCCGGTTGTAGGCCTCCCACCACCGGCCGAACTCGTTGTACCAGCCGGGGTACTTCGATTCGAACCATTCGAAGTCGGTGTCGGTCATCGGGTCGATCCGCCAGTAGTTGACCGGCCAGCCGGTGGCGAAGAACTGCGCGACGCGGTGCACGTAGTGCTTGTTGATGATCCGGTCCCACGCCTGCTCGACCAGGTCGTGCGGGATCTTCAGGCCGTACTTCTCCAGCGGGATCAGGTAACTGCGGTAGTAGTCGTCGTAGATCCACCGCCGCCACATCTCGGCGTAGCTGTCGCGGTCCTTGCGGCGGTCCTTCGTGCCGTACTCGATGAAGGTGCCGATCGCGGCGTCGACCACACAGTGGTTGTTCCACCAGGCGTACCGCAGATCGCGCTCCAGCAACTGCCGGTTGTCCTCGTCGGCCAGCGCCATCAGCAGAATGGAGTAACCGTTGCTGATGTGCCGTGACTCGTCGGACTGCACCGAGTGGAACACGGTCGGCAGCAGGTAGTCGCCGTTCGCCGCGGCCTCCGAGGGCATGGCGACGAACAGGGTGTTGGTGAAGGCGGTCTCGGCCACCACGGTGAGGTAGATGTTGGCCGCGGTGATCGCGTCGCCGGTGATGAACCCTTCACCGAACTGCCGTCCGATGGTGCCGGCGTAGTTGTTCGAGAACGCCTTCTCGGTGATGTCGAACCCGGCCGGGTCGATGTAGTGGTTCATGTAGAGGCGTTTGAGATTCATCTGAATGGTCGAATGCCGGACCTCGTCGATCATCTGCACCGCGAGACCGTTGTGCACCTCCGGGTTGGGCACCGCGTCGATGGCCATCGGCATCGCGCGGGCGGCGGAGATCTCCGGGAACGGGATGATCGAGAGGAACAGCTTCTGCCACTCCATCCAGCGTTGCTGGACCTGGCGGAACATGTTGCCGCGGATCGCGCCGTCCATCGCGCCGAACACGCGGTTGTCCTTTTCCTCCTCCATCGGGAAGTAGGACCGGAGGATCTGCTTGAGCGGATCCTTCTTGGGGGCCTTGTCGAACTTGTAGTCCGTGCCGAACCTCTTCGCGGGGGTCGCGAACGTCGGTTCCCACGACAGTTCGGTGATCTTCTTGTGCGCCTTGCTCAGGCTTTGTCGACTCACGCCGTAACCTCCAGCTCGGATGCAGGTCATGACAGCGCGTGCCGGGTGTGATGGCGGTCTCAATTTGAGACAACCGGCGGCGGGCGGTCCGGTTATGGTTGCCGGGACACGACGTCGTGGGCCGGCCGAGGGCGCGCGACGTCCGGACGCCGGGAGGTGGGGCAGTGACCGATTCCGCCGGCTCCCGTTCGCGAGCGGACGGGCTCGCCACGGCGAGGGAACGGTTCCTCTGCACCGAGGAGGTGGATTCCGCCAGTGTGCGCACCACGATCCTCGCTTCGTGGTGGCGCTCGCGCACGCACCGGGTCGCCGCGGACCACGTGCACACACCGTTCGTGGCCGATCCGGACCCGGAGACGCCGCTGGCGCGCAGCGCGGGGCCGGTGCTCGACGGGCTCCAGGACAAGCTGAGCGATCTCGCGGTGAGCGTGGTGCTCACCGACGACAGTTCGCTGGTGCTGGAACGCCGCACCGAGGACCGCTCGCTCGAACGCTATCTGGACCGGGTGCAGCTGGCGCCGGGGTTCAGCTATGCGGAGGAGTTCGTGGGCACCAACGGGATCGGCACCGCGCTGGAGGGCCGTCAGGCCACCGCGGTGTTCGGGCACGAGCACTACGCGGAGAACCTGGACTCGCTCGCCTGCGCCGGCGTGCCGATCCGGCATCCGGTGTCCGGGCAGGTGCTCGGGCTGCTCGACCTGACCTGCTGGCGCAAGGACGCGGGGCCGCTGCTGCTGGCGCTGGCCAAGGCGACCGCGCACGACATCGAAACCGAACTGACCAACCAGGTGGGGCTGCGTGAGCTGAGCCTGTTCTCCGCCTACCTGCGGGCGTGCCGGCGGGGGCAGGGCATCGTGCTCGCGGTCAACAGCGATCTGGTGATGCTCAACGACCACGCCCGGCAGCTGCTGGCGCCGGCGGACCAGGCCGCGCTGCTGGCCCGCGCCGTCGACGCGCTGGGTTCGGACGCCGACCGGTCGCTGTCGATGGACCTGCCCAGCGGTGCCAGGGCCCGGTTGTCCTACAGCCCGGTGTCCAGCGACGTCGGCCCGGCAGGCGGGGTGGTGCGGGCGCGGCTGCTGCAGGAACCGGAGGTGCTGGCCGCGCAGTCCGGCGGGCGGCAGCCGGGGCTGCCGGGGCTGGTCGGCCGCGGGGCGCTGTGGACCCGGGCGTGTCACGCGATCGGCCGCTACGCACGCGATCGCCGGTGGACGGTGACCGAGGGCGAACCGGGCAGCGGGAAGCTCGCGCTGGCCAGGGCGGCGCATGCGGCGGTCGAGGTGGGTGCCCCGTGCGAGGTGGTGGAATGCGCCGGTACGGCACCGGGGGCGTGGGAGCCGCCGGTGCGCCGTGCGCTGCGCGAGGGACCCGGCACGGTGGTGTTCCGGCATCTGGATCTGCTTCCCCGCGCGCAGCAACGGGCACTGGCCGCAGTGCTGGACGAAGCACGCGACGACGCCCGCGTGTGGGGAGTGGCGACCGTGGCCGAGGGCGGCCAGGAGGAGCTGGACGCGGATCTGATGCGGCACTTCCCCGCGTCGGTCGTGGTGCCCCCGCTGCGCCACCACGTCGAGGACGTCCGTGCCCTCATCCCGTTCCTGTTGTCGCAGCTGGGCAAAGGTCCGCTGCTGCACTGCTCGCCTGCCGCGCTGCAGCTGCTGCTGCGTTCGGAGTGGCCGGGCAACGTCACCCAGCTGCGCGAGGTGCTGCGGAAGGTGGTGTACGTCCGGCGGGCCGGGGTGATCGAGCCGGAGGACCTGCCGCCGGAGTGCCGCACCGTGGTCAAGCGGGTGCTGAACCCGCTGGAGTCACTGGAACGGGACGCGATCGTGCGCAGCCTCGTGGACGCGGACGGCAACAAGTCCCGCGCCGCGCACGCACTCGGCATGTCCAGGGCCACCATCTACCGCAAGATCCGCGACTACGGCATCGACATCCGGTCGTGACGGCAGGGAAGGCAGGACGATGATCGAGCTCAGCGGCGCGCCCGGCGTTGCACTGGTGCGCATCCCCGCCACCGGCGCGCCGGACGGCCCGGCCCGGATCGCCGCGGCCGTGCGGTACTTGGGCGGGGGGTACGCGATCGTGCTGACCGGATCAGGCCCAGCCGCACCGGCAGAACAGCTGGCCGACGCGGTCTTCGCGATCGCCCGGCATCCGCGGCCGGTGGTGGCCGCGTTCGAGGGCGACGTACTGGGTGCGGGCTACGCCCTCGCCGCGGCCGCCGCCGTCCGGGTGATGGCCGGTGGCCGGCTGGGGCTGGGCCGCTCGTTCGCGCTGCCGCGACCGGTGGAGGACCTGCTGCGTGCGCACGCCGGGCCGCACTGGGCACGGATCCGGGCCGGGCACACCTTCGGCCCGGAAGCCGCGTTCGCCGCCGGGCTCGTCGAGACCTGGTGTGCGCCGGAGGACCTCCTGGCCACGGCGATCGCGAAGGCCGCACTGTCGACTGTCCAGGCCTGCTGAGCCGGTTCGTCGAAGTCCCTGCAGACCCGGCGCCGCTTTCCGGCGGTTCGATCTCCCTCCGCGGGAACCGCGAGATCGGGTACCGCGCTGCCCAGGTGCTGCCTGCTCGGCCCGGCAGACGGCAACCTTCCGCGTCACTGGCTCGTCGAGGACAGTGGAACCCGGGAGAGGGAGGGCCGGATGAGAATTCTCGCGCTGGTGATCGCGGTGGCGGCGGTGGCGTCCGCATGTGCCGGCCCGGAAGCGGGCGCCCGGGTCGAGGTACCCGAGGTGTCGGGCCCTGCTCCGTCACCGGCGACCACGTCTGTGGCACCGCCGCCTCCGCCGTGCGCGGTGACCACGGGGGCCTGCGCGAGCCTGTCCCTGCGCCTGGCGTGGCTGCTGCGGGACGGGACGGTCGTGCACGGACCGGTCCCGATGGAGCCGGGCGACGCTGTGCAGCCGACCCCGGTGGGCACGTTCAGGGTGTCGTGGAAGGACAAAGTCCACCGAAGCAGCGAGTACGGCGACGACATGCCTGATTCGGTCTTCTTCGCACCCGGCGGCGTCGCCTTCCACGCAGGCCCGCTGGACAGCCCGTCGCACGGCTGCATCCACTTGACGGCCGCCGACGCCACGGCCTTCTTCGACCACCTCCCGGTGGGCTCGGCAGTGGAGGTGCACGCGTAGGGACGGGGCCGACGGGCTGGTGTGCGGAGCCGGGCGGGCCCGGCGACACGGCAGGCCCGGCCGGCTCCGGAGACTAGGAGTGCCGCAGGATCGCGCCGAAGCCGTCGGGCAGCGGAAGGCGTTCGTCCATCACCACCACATCCGCGCCGGTGGCGACCGCGGCGTAGGGCAGGGCTTCGTCCGCGCGGTGCCGGGACGGTTCGGGCACGCCGAGTGCGTCCAGCCGGGTGCCGTCGGTGCCCACCTGGGCCGGTTCCGGTCCGGTGAACACCACTGCGTCACCGGGTTCGCCGATCAGCAGCGTCGCCACGCTCGCCTCCGACAGCGCGGCGGTCACGCCGGTGAGCCCGGACACCGCGAGGCCCGATTCCCGGCCGGTTTCGGCGCGGAACCGTTCGGCGAGGTCGTCGAGATCGGTGAGATGGCGGCTCAGCAGCAACTCGGTGACCTGGCTGCCGAGCTCGTCGGAGGATTCCGTGCGCGAGCTGCCTTCCACCGTCGTGGTGATGCGGCGGACCGATTCGGGCAGCAGGTCCTGCAGGGCCGACCTCGTCTGCACTTCGCCTGCGAGGACCACGATCTCCGCACCGATGCGTCCGGCCGCCTTGCCCACCGCGTCCGCGATCTTCGCCAGGTTCTGCTTGGCGGTCTCCTCCGTGCGGTTCTGCAGATCCTTGTGCGCGGTGCCACCGCCGCGCACGGTGTGCACCGGATGGTCGCTGCCGCTGACGGTTTCGGTGTGCGTGCCGTGCCGGCTGTGCCGGGTGATCTCCGCGCCGACCGAATCGGCGACGACGACCACGTGCGGCGGCCACTCGGCCTCGTGACTGGCCAGCGGGACCAGGTAGGGCAGTGCGGAGTAGCGCACGATCAGCTCGGGTGGCGGCGCGGTCAGCCGGTGGTCGAGCAGCACCGTGCCCTGTGCCGCGATGAGGCTCCGGCCGCTTTCGCCGACCGGGGGCGGGGCGTCCTCGATCGCCCGCACGAGGGCGTCGACCGTCTCCGCGTCCGCGCCCTGATCCGCCAGTGCGGTGGTGATTTCCTTGATGCGCAACCGAAGTTGCTTGTCGGAGTCCTCGCTGTGGTGGGAGTCGTCGAAGTGCACCGACGCGAACGGCCCGTGCGCCGAGGTCAGCTCTCCGAACGCATGTGCGTCCATGAGGGACTCTCCTTTCCGTTGCCTGGCAACGAATACCCAGCTGTGGCCGGACTAATCCCGTAGTGCGCCCGCCACTGCGGCGGCGACGTCCGGGTGGCCGAGCGGCAGGGGAGCGGGCACCTGGTCGCGGGCGCCGCCGGTGCTGTGCGCGATCACCCGCACGTCGGTGCCTTCGTCGTGCAGTGCGGCGAGCCGGTCGCGGTGCACGTCCATCCAGTCCGCGTCGGCATCGGCGGCCCGGCCCGCCTCGAGGAACCCTTCCGCCGCCGGGTCCACCAGCAGGATCCGCCGGACGGCGCCGGGATGGCGTTCGGCGAGCCCGAGCGCTTCGCCCGCCAGCGGACCGCTCGCCACGATGTCGGCCGACGACTCTCCGGAACCGCCGCCGAGCAGATCCTCGGCCTCGCCGAGTGCGCCTTCAGTCGGTTCCCGGCACCACGCGACACGCCGGTCGCCGGTCAGCGGCCGCCAGGTCGCCGGGAGTTCGCCGTGTTTGCCGAGGCCCGCCGGATCGAGCACGATCAGCTGGGGGCCCGCCACGCCTGCGGTGACCACGGCGGGACCTTCGGCGCGCCGGGGATCGGTCGGATCGGACACCGGAATCTCCTTTCCGGACAGGGATTTTCCGTCAGCCGCGCAGATGCGGCAGCTCCGGGGTGCCGGTGTCGAGCGGCACCGCCGGGCCCCGGACGAGGCCCAGCTGGACAGTGGGGCGGCGGGTCAGCAGGGCGAGCAGCCAGCCCGCCACGGTGCGCACCCGGTTGCCGGGCATGGCCAGCAGGTGGTAGGCGCGGGTGAGCGCCTTCGCCGGGAGCCCGGACAGCGGGATGTGCAGCGGATTCGCCGCCGCCCGGCCCGCGCCGAGGTCGACCACGAACCCGAGGTCGTGGTGCCGGTAGGCGCGCGGACTGCCGTGGCCCAGCGAGGCCGCGACGTTGCGGCCGGCGAGTTTCCCTTGCCGCTGCGCATGTTGCGCGGTCATCGCGGTGACCGAACCGGGCTTGGTGAGGTCCGGCACCGCCGCCGCGTCACCGCAGGCGAACACCTCCGGCAGGCCGGGGACGCCCAGCTGCGTGGTCACCACGATCCGGCCGTGGTCGGTCTCCAGCCCGAGATCCGACACGAGCGGATCGGGCCGGACGCCGACGCACCACACCAGCGTGCGGGTCGGCACCTGTGCCCCGGAGGTCAGCGTGACACCGTGCACGCCGGCCTCGTCGACCGAGGTGCCCATCAGCACCTCGACCCCGCGTGCACGCAGCACCTCGTCGGCAGTGCGGCCGAGCCGTTCGGCGAGTTCGGGCAGCACCCGCTTCTTGACGTCCAGCAACAGCCAGCGGATCGGCTGCCCGGCCAGCTCCGGATGCCGGGCAGCGAGCGCGGCGGTGAACGCCGGGCCCTGCGCGGCCACTTCGGTGCCGGTGTAGCCGGCACCGACCACGACGAACGTGCAGCGCGCGTTCCGTTCGTCGGGATCGCTCGCGGCGGCGGCGAGTTCGATCTGCCGCGTGATGTGATCGCGCAGGTACAACGCCTCGGGCACGCCGCGGAAGCCGTGCGCGTATTCTGCGACGCCGGGAATCGGCAGCAGCTTGTTCACGCTGCCCGCGGCGAGCACGAGACGGTCGTAGGGGAGGTGCACTTCGTGGTCCTCGGGGTCGGTGTAGTGCACGATCCGGCCCTGGGTGTCCACTGAGGTCACCGTGCCGAGTGCGAGCCGGGCACCCGGCAGGGTGTCCGGAATGGACACCGTGATGGTGCGGGGGTCGAGGATCCCGGCAGCGACCTCGGGCAGCAGTGGCAGGTAGAGGAAGTAGTCGGTGGGGTTGACCACGACCACCTCGGCCTCCCCGCGCACGGTTCCCAGCAGTTCCTTCGCGGCGTGGTAGCCGGCGAAACCGCCTCCGACGATCACGACCCGCATCGGATTCCTCCTCCCACGTCCGGGCTCAGCCTTCCGGCTGCCCGATGTTGACCATCCACGAAATACCGAACCGGTCGGTGCAGGAGCCGAATTCGTCGCCCCACATCTGCTTCTCCAGCGGAACCGCCACCGCGCCGCCTTCCACGAGCTTCGCCCAGTAACCCCGCAGCAGATCGCCTTCGTCGCCGCTCAGGCTGATCGAGATGTTCGTGCCCGGCTGGTGTTCCATGCCCGGCGGCGTGTCCGCGGCCATCAGCGTGAACCCGTTGTCGGTCTCCAGCATGGCGTGCATGATCCGGTCCGCGTAACCGCCGTCGGCCGGGGCGCCGGCTTCGCCGAAGGTGTTCAGCGCGAGGTCGCCGCCGAACACGCTGTGGTAGAACTCCATCGCCGCGCGGGCGTCGTCCCGGAAGCTCAGGTACGGGTTGAGACGGGCAGTCATCGGATCCTCCTCGGGTCGACGAGCGGAACCGAATCCTCGCAGATCAACAGGGGTGCGACAACGCGCGGCCGCCCGCACGGGCGACCCTCGGCACGGTTGCGTCCGGCTGCGCTCACGCGCCGCTCCGCCGGATGCGCAACCGGATGACGATCAGTATTCCGAGCAGCCCGGCGGCCATCGGCAGCGGATTCGCGCGGACCGCGTCCGCGCCCGAGCGGAACTTCTCCGCCGCGGAGCTGCCTGCCTTGTCCGCGATCGTGGCCTGCGCGTGGTCGAGTTTCGCGTCGATACCCTCGTGCAGCCGCGTTTTCACGTCCAGCTTGCCGCTGAGCGCTTCCAGCGTTTCGGTGAGTTCTTGGCGGGTGACGTCGCGGTCCGCGCGGGCTTCCTCGGCGTCGCGGGGGAAATCCTTGGCTGAGCCGGTCACGAGTGCACCCCCTGTTTCGCGGTTTCCACGTCGGCGCGGACGCCCTCGATGGCTTCTTCCGGTAGCGGCGGGGATGCGCCGGCGATCTTCGCGCGGCCGAGCAGGCCTGCCGCGCCCGCGATCACGAACAGCGCGCCGGCCACGACCAGCGCGGCCGCCCAGCCGGGCAGCACGAGTGCCAGCGCCAGCACCGCGGCGGCCACCAGCACGGCGCCGCCCGCCAGCGCGAGCAGCCCGGCGGCGCCGGCCATCCCGGCGCCGAGGCCCATCCGCTTTCCCTTGTCCCGCAGCTCGAATCCGGCCAGCCGCAGTTCGTCGCGGATCAGCCTGCGGCCCTGATCGCTCAGCTGCGACACCAGATCGCTCGCGGATTGTCCGCCTGCCGGGTCCGGCTGGACCTCGTCGTGGCGCACGAGGCACCTCCTCGTCCTGGAAACGTGCTCGTGCCACCGGGTACCCGGCACCGGCCTGCTCAATCCCGCCCGCCGGGTCAGGCTTCGTCGGTGAGCTTCCCGCGCAGCTGTTCCAGGGTCTGCGACAGCAGCCGGGAGACGTGCATCTGGGAGACGCCGACGCGATCGGCGATCTGGGTCTGGGTGAGCCCGCCGAAGAACCGCATCACCAGGATCGCGCGTTCGCGCCGCGGCAGTTCGTCGAGCAGGGGCTGCAGCACCTCGTGGTTTTCGATGTGCTCGAGTTCGACGTCGTCCTCGCCGAGGGTGTCGGCGAGCGAGAGCGGTTCCGCCTCGTCGTGCACCGGCCGGTCGACCGAGAGGGTCTGGTAGGCATTGCCCGCGATCAGTCCTTCGTGGACCTCGGTCAGCTCCAGCCCGAGGTGCTCGGCCAGCTCGCTGGGCGTCGGGGCGCGGCCGAGGGACTGCGACAGTGCGGCCGAGCCCTGGCTGAGCGACAGGTGCAGCTCCTTGAGCCGGCGCGGAACCCGGACCGACCATCCGGTGTCGCGGAAGTACCGGCGGATCTCGCCCATGATGGTCGGCACGCCGAAGGACAGGAAGTCCGGCCCGCGATCGGGGGTGAACCGGTCGATCGCGTTGATCAGGCCGATCCTGGCCACCTGTACCAGGTCCTCACGGGGTTCGCCACGGCCGGTGAACCGGGTGGCGATGTGCTCGGCCACCGGCAGGAACTCGGTCACCAGCCGTTCGCGCAGCCGAGCCCGGCCCGGATCGTCCGCGGGCAGCGCGGCGAGCTGCTCGAACAGCGGTGCCGTGTGCGCGTACTCGTCCCGGCGTCGGGCGGTCGGCGGTGGGGTCACCAGGCGGCCCCCGGACTCAGATCGAGTTCGATGTAGAGCCGGTAGGCGCCACCGGAATCCGGCTCGCACCGCGCCGAGACGCCGGTGGCCAGCGTGCTCAGCACGTGCCAGCCGAAGCTGCGGTCGCTCGGCGGCTGCGAGTGCCGGGTCCGCGCGTCCACGGCGAGGCGGATGTTCTCCGGACCGGCCTGGAACCGGCAGTTCATCGCGGCACCCGGTTCGGCCGTGCCGACCAGCTGCGCACAGGCTTCGTCGACCGCCATCTTGACGTCGGCGATCGCGTCCAGTGCGTAGTCGGACCTGGCCGCCACTGCCTGCGCCAGCATGCGCACGAGCGGGATGTGGTTGGTGTCCGCGGGCAGCCGGAGCTCGATCACGTCGTCAAGCGGCCTGCTGTCCGCGGGCAGCTCGCTCAGCGGCGAGCCGCCGGGTGCCTCGTCGTCCATGTGTGCCGCATACCCGTTCGGCGGACGGCTGACACGTCGGTTCACCCGGCCTGCGCAAGTTGCGGAATGCGCCCGCCGGCCACGACCGCCTCGACCTGGCGCGGGGAGAGCCGGTGCCGGAGCCGGTAGCGGCGTTCGCGCGTGGTGTTGCGCACGAGAACCTCGGATCCGGCGGCGAGGCAGCCGGGCAGCTCGGTGAACTCGAGCATGTCGCCTGCTTCGACGTCCTGGTAGTCCGCTTCGTCGGTGAATTCGAGGGCGAGCACGCCGAAGTTCGCCAGGTTCTGCCAGTGGATCCGGGCGAACGACAGTGCGAGCACCGCGCGCAGCCCCAGGTACCGGGCGGTGATCGCGGCGTGCTCACGCGAGGAGCCCTGCCCGTAGTTGCGCCCGGCGACCACGAAGTGATCGCCGGTCTCGCCGGCCCGGCGCGGGTAGTCCTCGTCGATCCGGGTGAAGGTGAACTCGGCGAGCTTCGGCAGGTTGGAGCGCAGCGGCAGGGCGCGGGCACCGGCGGGGGAGATCTCGTCGGTGGACACGTCGTCGCCGAGTTTCAGCAGCACCGGAGCGCTCAGGTCGGCGGGCAGCCCGGTGAAATCGGGCAGCCCGGAGATGTTCGGCCCCTTGTCCAGCTCCGTGCGGGCGGCCTGTTCCGGCGGCAACGGCGCGGTCACGACGTCGTCGAGCACCGCGGGCCGGTCCGGCTCCGCGGGTGCCCGCCAGGCGAGGTCGTGCTCCTTGGCGAACTCACGCGGATCGGTGATCTTCCCGGTCACCGCGGACGCGGCCGCGGTTTCCGGCGAGCACAGCCACACCGAGTCGTCCGGAGTCCCGGAGCGGCCCGGGAAGTTGCGGGGGAACGTGCGCAGCGAGTTGCGGCCGGGTGCCGGTGCCTGGCCCATGCCGATGCAGCCGAGACAGCCAGCCTGGTGGATGCGCGCGCCGGCGCGGAGCAGGTCGGTGACGTGGCCCGCGTGCGTGAGGTCCACCAGTGTCTGCCGGGACGTCGGGTTCACGTCGAAGCTGACCGTGCCCGCCACCTGCCGGCCCTGCACCAGGGAAGCCGCCACCGCGAAGTCACGGAAGCCGGGGTTGGCCGAAGACCCGATCACCACCTGGTCGACCGGGGTGCCTGCGACCTCGCGCACTGCCACCACGTTCCCCGGCGACGACGGGCGCGCGACGAGCGGTTCCAGCGCGGTGAGGTCGATCTCGTCGGTCACGTCGTAGTCCGCGCCGGAATCCGCGGCCAGTTCGCGGAAATCGTCCGCACGGCCCTGGTCTCGCAGGAATGCCCGCACCGCGTCGTCGGCGGGGAACACGGTCGCGGTCGCACCGAGCTCCGCGCCCATGTTCGCGATCACGTGGCGGTCCATTGCGGACAGCCCGCGCAGACCGGGACCGTGGTATTCGATGATCCGGTGCACGCCGCCGCGGACGCCGTGCCTGCGCAGCATTTCGAGCACCACGTCCTTGGCCGACACCCACTCCGGCAGGTCCCCGGTCAGCCGGATCCCCCAGATTTCCGGCATCCGCAGGTACAGCGGCTGCCCGGCGATGGCGAGCGCGACCTCCAGCCCGCCGACGCCGACGGCCAGCATGCCCAGCGATCCGGCGGCACAGGTGTGCGAGTCCGATCCGGCGAGCGTGCTGCCCGGCACACCGAAGCGCTGCATATGCGTCGGATGCGAAACCCCGTTGCCGGCACGGGAAAACCACAGTCCGAACCGGCGGCAGGCGGAACGCAGGTAGGCATGGTCCTCGGCGTTCTTCTCGTCGGCCTGCAGCAGGTTGTGGTCGACGTACTGCGCGCTGAGCCGGGTCTTCGCCCGGTCCAGCCGGAGTGCTTCGAGCTCCTGCATGACCAGCGTGCCGGTCGCGTCCTGGGTGAGCGTCTGGTCGATCCGCAGCGCGATTTCCTCGCCCGGCACCGGGTTTCCGGAGATCAGGTGCTCGTCGATCAGCTTGCCGGCCAGTGTCCGTGCGCCACTCATACCGGCGCGGTTACCCGGCGCGGGTCCCGGGTAACCGCGCCGGACCGGAGAGGAGTGCAGATGCGCATCGGCTACACCCTGATGACCGAACAGGCCGGGCCCGCCGAACTGGTCCGGCACGCGGCGGCGGCCGAGGCCGCCGGCTTCGACTTCGAGGTCAGCAGTGACCACTACGCACCATGGCTCGCCGAGCAGGGCCACGCGCCCTATGCCTGGAGCGTGCTCGGGGCGGTGACCCAGGTGACCGAGCGCGTGGAGCTGATGACCTACGTAACCTGTCCGACGCTCCGCTACCACCCGGCCGTGGTGGCGCAGAAGGCGGCGACCGTCCAGCTGTTGTCCGGTGGCCGGTTCACCCTCGGCCTCGGTTCGGGGGAGAACCTCAACGAGCACGTCGTCGGGCGCGGCTGGCCCGCGGTGACCGTGCGGCACGAAATGCTCGCCGAGGCGGTGCAGATCATCGGCGGACTGTTCGACGGCGGGCCCTTCACCTACGCAGGCGAGCATTTCCGGGTGGACTCGGCGAAGCTGTGGGATCTGCCGGAGCAGCGGGTGCCGATCGGCGTGGCGGTGTCCGGGCCGCAGTCGGTCCGCCGGTTCGCCCCGGTGGCGGACGCGATGATCGCGGTGCAGCCGGACGCCTCGCTGTGCGCGGACTGGGACGCCACCCGGCTCGGTCCGCCGACGCGCAAGATCGCACAGCTGCCGGTGTCCTGGGACCGCGACCGGGATGCCGCGATCCGCCGCGCGCACGAGCAGTTCCGCTGGTTCTCCGGCGGCTGGAAGGTGAATTCGGAACTGCCGGGGGTCGCCGGGTTCGCCGCTGCGACCAAGGCGGTGACCGAGGACGACGTCGCTGCCGGGATTCCGTGCGGTCCGGAGGTGGAGCCGATCGCCGGCGCCGTGCGGAGGTTTGCCGACGCCGGGTTCACCGACGTCGCTCTGGTGCAGATCGGCGGCGACCGGCAGGACGAATTCTTCGGGTTCGCGGAGAAGGAGCTGTTGCCCGCGCTCAGTCAGTGATCGCCGATACCAGCAGCTCCGGCGCGGTGCGCGGGGCGAAATGTTGTTGCCCTGCCAGGATCCGCACTTCCGCGGCGAGCTGCTCGGCGAAGCGGCGATCTGGGCAGCGGAGGCGCCGAGGGCTTCCCGGTAGCAGAGCGTGACCACCGCGTCCGGGTCGTCGCCAAGGTCACGGAGCCCTTCGGGGATCCGCGTCGCGCCGGGCCGGGGTTACGCGGCAGCCGGCGCCGCGGTCAGGGCAGGAACACCGGACCGCGGGAAGCGTTCGACCTCGGCTGGAAACGGGCCGCGGTGTGCCGTGGCGGTGTCAGTACCGAACTGCTCGAAACCTCTTCCCCGGAAACGGGTTCCGGTTGGCCCGGCACTGCTGGCGACCACTGGGGCGAGCACCCGGCGCCGTTCTGGGTCACCGCAGGCGTTCGGCGCGCAGCACGGTGTCGTGGGTGTGCTGCGTGCCCTCGGGTGGTGGTCCGGGCCGGGCACGGATTTCGTCGGCCAGCACGGTCCAGCCGGCACCGAGGAGCGCGGCGACGTCCGAGGGCTGGTAGTACCCGGCGTGCTCGGAGGAAAGGCCGGTGAGTGCGTGGCTCACGAAGAGCATCGTGCCACCCGGCGCGACGGCGTCGAGCAAGCCGCGCAGAGCCCGATGGCCAGGGCTGCGGCGCAGCGGGAAGTACTGGAGTGAGACCAGATCGAACGCACCGGCCGGTGGCGCCACCGCGGTGAGGTCACCCTCGGCCCAGGCCACCCGCGCGGCGACGTCCGCACCGGTGGTGGCCGCGCGGCGCAAGGCCGTCCGGGAAAGGTCGACTGCGGTGACCCGCCAGCCGCGGTGGGCCAGCCACCGCGCGTCGGCGCCTTCGCCGCAGCCGACGTCGAGTGCCTCGCCCGGCGCCAGGCCGGCCACCTCGGCAGCGAGCACGCCGTTGGGTGCACCGCTGAACACCTGCTCGCAGCCGCGGTACCGGTCTTCCCAGAACTGTCTGTCCACGGAAGTCACACTGTCGGTTCCCCGGACGGAGTGACAAAGCCGTTTGCGGAAACCGCAAAACCGGGCGCACAGTGGTGCCATGACCGGATCCACGACCGACGAGTTCGATGCGGTGCTGACCGCGGTCGGCCCGCGGCTGCGGGAGCTGCGCCGGCGCAGCGGGACGACACTGGCCGGCCTCTCGGAGACCACCGGCATCCCGATCAGCACGCTGTCCCGGCTGGAGTCCGGGCAGCGCAAGCCGGGTCTGGAACTGCTGCTCCCGCTGGCGAAGGCGTACCGGGTGCCGCTCGACGACCTGGTCGCCGCGCCGGCCACCGGCGATCCGCGGGTCTACCCCCGGCCGTTCACCCGGCACGGGATGACCGTCGTGCCGCTGACCCGCAACCCCGGCGGGCTGCAGGCGTTCAAGCACATCGTGCCCGGCAGCCGCTTCGGCCGGGAGCCCGATCCCCGCTCGCACGAGGGCTACCACTGGCTGTACGTGCTCAGCGGGCGGCTGCGCGTGGTGCTCGGCGACCAGGACCTGGTGCTCACCGCGGGCGAGGTGGCCGAGTTCGACACCCACCTGCCGCACTGGTTCGGCAACGCCGACGAGCGGCCGGTGGAGTTCCTCAGCATCCTCGGCCCGCAGGGCGAGCGGTTCCACATCCGGGCGCGGTACCGGCCGCGGACAGGTGAGAAAGCGGACTCGGATGGGTAGTTCACCATCGAGAACTTCCCGGGAGGCAGGGTGATCCCCATGGTGCAGGTGCGGGTGCAGGGACTGGCGGTGGTCGCGCGGGAGGCGGCGCCGGTCGTGCTGCTGCGCGAGGAGAGCGGGGCGCGCCGCTGGCTCGCGATCACCATCGGCGCGCCGGAAGCGCAGGAACTGGCCGCGGCGCAGGAAAACGTCGTCTCGGCGCGGCCGGGCACGGTCGAGCTGATCATCGACGTGCTCACCGCACTGGAGCAGCAGGTGGTGCGGGTCGAAATCACCAAATTGCGGGAGAGCGTGTTTCACGCCGACCTCGTGCTGACCGGCGACCTGCGGGTGTCCGCGCGGCCGAGCGACGCGATCGCGATCGGGCTGCGCTCGCGGGTCCCGCTGGAGGTCGCCGAAGCCGTGCTGGACGAAGCTGCGGTCGACGTGACCGTGGCGGCCGGCGACGAATCGATGCTCGAGGGCGAGCCCGGCGAGTCGAACGAGGAGGAGATCCAGCGTTTCCGCGATCTGCTCGACGAGGTGAGCCCGGAGGACTTCATCGACCCCGGCGGGGAGTGACGGCTCAGCCGGGCGGCATCGACCGCGGCGGTGGCACCCTGGCCGCGGTCAGGCTCGCGGCGGCACCGGGCCGCGCGCAGTCCAGCGGCGCCAGCGAGAACAGCCTGCAGACGATGGGCGATTCGCCGGGATCGACGGCGAAGCGCACCCCCAGTGCCGCGGCGCGCAGCTGCAGCAGCCGCAGCGTGCGCAACCCCGACACGGCGAGGAACGTGGTGCGGCGCAGATCGACGACCACCAGCTGTACGGTGCTGCGCAGCCGGGATTCGACGACCTCGGCCAGCCGGGCGGAGCTGGCCAGGTCCACCTCCCCGATCGCCTCGACGAGTGCGGTGCGGGGGCCCGGATGGTGGACGCGCAGCACCAGCGTCCCGAGCGGATCGGCAAGGGGCAGCGTGGTGGATCTGGCGATGTGGTGTGGGGCGCTCATAGCGGCCCTTCCTTTTTGAGCCGGCGAAGCACGAGGCTTCCGGTGCGCGGGTTGCGCGCGGCTGGGGGCTCAACCGACTGTCACGGTAACCCGGGACGGGCGGGGAGGGAACCGCCGAGCGGGCATCCGAGTGAACCGCGGTTACGCCGGCCGGCGGAAGGCGGTGCGTGGCGGGCCCGCGTCGACCACGGTGAGCGACAGTGCGAGCGGATCGAAGTGGATGAGGGACTCCATCCACCACGTCATCCCCGCTTGCGCCAGTGCGGTCAGATCGACCCGTGCCGGCTCGTCCCATGCAGGGCTGGCGTTGCCGGAGACGGCCACGTCGTACGGCCGTCCGGACGGGCGCACCCTGGCGACGATCCGGGCCAGCGCTTCGGGCGCGGGCGGTTGCGGGCCGGGCAACGGGAAGATGCCGTCACTCGCGGCGGCTCGTTCGACCACCCGCGGATGGCTGCTGCCGCAGGCCGTCCACAACGGAATCGGATACGGCTCGGGTTCGGCGGCGTCGAGGTTCACCCGATAGTGATCGCCCTGGTGCCGCAGTTGCTGTCCGGCCCACATCGCGCGCACGACGGCGAGCGCCTCGTCGGTCCGCGCCGAACGCACCGGCGCGTCCACCGGATCGCCGAACCGGCCGAAGTCCCCGGTCTCGTCCGAACCGATCCCGGCACCGACCACGAGCCTGCCGCGCGAGAGCCGGGCGACCGTCGCGGCCTGCCGGGCGAGCACCCACGGGCGGCGCCGGGCAGGCGGGGTGACCATCGGGCCGAGCCGCAGGCGCGAGGTCGCCTGTGCGATTGCGCCGAGCGTGGTCCACGGATCGGCGATCGGCGGTTGCGCCGGCACCACGTGATCCCAGAGGAACACCCCGTCCCAGCCCGCGGCTTCGGCCCGTACCGCGAGGTCGACGAGCACCGCGGGGTCGCCGAACGGCCCGAACGGGGGCAGGTAGAGCCCGTACCGTGGTTCGTGCACCGCTGCTCCTCGGGCTCCGCCGCCAGGATCCGGGCAACGATAGCCCGCCGGGGATCGCGCCGCGGGTGTGTCCGGGCCTCGGCCGGTTTCCGCGGAACCGGCCGTGAGTCCGTTGCTCTGTTACGGGAACCTAGGTTACGGTGACCTAGATGTGGATCGACGTGCTCCTCCTCGCCAAGCTCGCCGAGCGCCCGTGGCACGGCTACGAGCTGCGCAAACAGGTCGAGGAGTCCAGCGGGCGCGCGTTGTCGAACAACTCGCTCTACCCCGCGCTGCGGCGGTTTGCCGAGGCCGGTGCGGTCACCCGGACCGCGCAGGCGCAGGAGGGCAGGCCGCCGCGGCACGTGTACACGATCACCGACGTCGGCCGCGAACTGCTGCACGACCTGCTCGCCGACCTGCCTGCCGAACTGGCCGGTGATCCGGCGGAGTTCCTCGCGCGGCTCGCCGGCTTCGGCAGGCTGGAGCCGGCCGAACGGCTGCGTGTGCTGGACGCGCGTGAGAAGGCCGTTGCCGGGCAGCGGGAACGGATGGCCAAGCTCGGCACCGGGCAGGCAGATCCGTGGAGCAGGCTCGTGCTGGCCGAGGTCCGCCGCCGCGCCGAACACGAACAGGACTGGCTCGCGTCGCTGCGGACGCGGGCGGAGCAGCGTTCCGGCCCACCCGAGGAGGACACCTGATGACGACCACCGAACGCGCGCCCCGGCTGCCGTTCGCCCGGCCGAACGTGCTGGAGATCGCGCCGCTGTACGAGGTGCTGCGCCGGGAAGGGCCGATCGTGCCGGTCACGACGCCCGCCGGTGATCCGGCCTGGCTGGTCACCGCCTACGAACAGGCCCGCGAGGTGTTCGCCGACGCCCGGTTCGGCCGTTCGCACCCGGCGCCGGAGGAGGCCTCGACGGTCTCGGACGCGGCGTTGCTGAGCGGGCCGCAGGGTGACTACGACAGCGAGGAAGCCGCACACGCCCGGCTGCGGCGGCTGCTCGTACCCGCCTTCTCGGCCAACCGGATGCGCCGCCTCGCCGACCACATCCAGGAACTGGCCGACCGCTGCCTCGACGAACTCGAAGCGGCGCACGACGCGGCCGGCGGCGCCCCGGTCAACCTGCACGAGTACCTGTCCTTCCCGTTGCCGGTGCTGGTGATCTGCGAACTGCTCGGCGTGCCCTACGCCGACCGCGAGAAGTTCCGCGCACTGTCCGACCGCATCGGCGTGCTCGACAGTGACGGCGATGCGCAGGTGGCGATGGACGAATTCATGGCCTACACCGCGGAGCTGGCCGCGGCGAAGCGGATCGAGCCGGGCCAGGACGTCGTGTCGGACCTGGTGGCCGCGCAGGCCGAGGACCCGACGTTCACCGACGAAGATCTCTCCCGGCTGGCCGCCGGCCTGCTGTTCGCCGGGCACGAGACCACCTCGAACCGGATCGACCTCGGCGTGCTGTACCTGCTCACCGACCTGGAGCGGCGCGACGCGCTCGCTGCCGACCCGCAGCAGCGGCTGCACGCGTGCGTCGAGGAGATCCTGCGGTTGTCCGCGCCGGGCGGGCTCGGGTTGCTGCGTTACGCACGCGAGGACGCGGAAATCGGCGGCGTCCGGATCGCGCGCGGCGACGCGGTGATCATCTCCACCAGCTCGGCCAACCGCGACGAGTCGGTGTTCTCCGCTCCCGAGGAGTTCGACGCCCAGCGCAAACCGAACGCACACATCTCGTTCGGCCACGGCGGGTTCTTCTGCATCGGCGCCAGCCTGGCGCGCACCGAACTGCGGGTGGTGTTCGGCTCGCTGTTCCGGCGGTTCCCCGGGATGCGCCTCGCGGTGCCGGCGGCGGAACTGGAGGTGCGGGCGAACCGGTTCACCGGCGGGGTGGACCAGGTGCCGGTCGTCTGGTGAGGACGGCCCCCGGCGTCCTCACCCGGCGGTGACGGTCGCGGTGGCGGCGTCGAGGAACGGGTGAGTCGCGGTGACGGTGATCGTCCCGGGCGTGCCGCGCACGGAGCGGATCCACACCGCGGCGGCACCGCCCAGCGCGCCGAAGTCCAGGTACGGCTCGCCGATCAGCACGCCCGGTCCGTCGACCGCGACGGTCAGCACCCCGCGGGCGTGCGGGCGGGGTGCGCCGTAACGGTCGACCGAGCGCAGGGCGACCCTGGTGGTGTCCTCGCCGTCCGCGGTGATCTGCGGATCGTCCGCGGTCACCGCGAGGGTGTCGAACGCCGGGTCGGCGCTGAACCGGCGGCGCAGCACGGTGCGCCCGCCGATCCGGCCCTCGATGCTCAGCTCGGGCAGTGCGCGCCCGTCCACCCGCAGGTCCACCCGGAACGGCGGGTGCGCCAGATGCGGGAACGCCACGTGGTCCGGCCGCACGATGAGCGGGCGCCGGCCCGTGACGGTGACCACCAGGGTGTCGCAATTGGACCAGACGATCGCGTCGCGGCCCGGTCCGGTGCGGGGTGAGCCGGGGCCGAAATCCCAGAAGAACGCCGGTTCGAGCACCGCCCCGCGGGCCGGATCGCGCTGTGCCCGGTAGAAACCGGCGCCCGGCTTGGGGATCCGGAAGAAGTCCAGTACGCCGGGGTACTTCACCCCGCGCTGGGAGTGGTACCAGCCGGAGGGATAGTCGAACGCGCACCACGCCAGCAGCCCGCAGTACCGCGGATCGGCGGCCGCGCGCTCGTGCACCCAGGCGTGCAGCAGTCCCTGCTGCCGCTGGATCGCGGGGGAGTCCGTGCGGCGGACATGCGGCGAGCCGACGAGCGTGCCGACCGCCTCGCTGACCAGGTACGGGACCCCGTGGCGGGGCGGGCGCAGCGTGGGCGGCGCGCCCGGTGGCCGCGGACGGCTGTAGTCGTTGAACGAGAACACCCCGCCGGCGGCTTTCACCGGGTACAGCGGGGAAACGTAACCGCGCTGCCCGGCCACCGCGCCGGTGCACGGCCGGGTCGGGTCGAGCCGGGCGGCCAGCTGGTCGGTCTTGCCGTACAGCGCGTACTGCCCGAGCGTTTCGTTCACGCGGGTGCCCCACACGACGATCGACGGGTGGTTGCGGTCGCGCACGATCATGTCGTGCACGTCGCGCACCGCCAGTTCCTGCCACGCGGTGTCGCCGACGTGGTCCCAGCCGGGCAGTTCCTCCCACACGAGGAGCCCGAGTTCGTCGCAGGCGTCCAGGAACGCGGTGGCCTGCGGGTAGTGCGAACAGCGCACCATGGTGCAGTTCAGGTCGTCCTTGAGGATCTGTGCGTCCCGGCGCTGCACCCGGCCGGGCATCGCGCCGCCGACGAACGGGTACCACTGGTGCCGGTTGAGCCCGAACAGCTTGAGCGGCCTGCCGTTCAGCCGGAAACCGTCCACAGTGAAGCGTGCGTCGCGCAGCCCGGTGCGTACCGGGTAGGTGTGCACTTTCCGCCCGCCGACCGAAAGCGTCACCAGGATGTCGCACATCGCCGGATCGTCCACGTCCCACAGCCGCACCGCGCCGAGGTCCTGCAGGGCGACGGTCACCGTCGTCTCGCCCTTGCCCACGCCGGACCGGTCGGTGAACGACGACGCCAGCTCGGTGCCGTCCTGGCTGAGCGTGGCGGTGAGCCGCACCGGGCCCTTGACCGGCTTCGCGCTGTCGACCGTGCAGTGCACCAGCACCGTGCGGTTCGGGGTCAGCACGGCGACCTGCTGGGCGTGCACATCGGACAAATACGCCTGCGGAACGCCGCTCAGCTGCACTGCGCGGTAGATCCCGGCCGGCTGGTAGAAGTCGATCGCGGTCGGGTTCGGGTACTCCGGCAGATCGGGCGGGGTGTCCTGCTGCCAGCGGCCGTCGACGACCACCGCGAGCAGGTTGTCCCTGCCGGTGAGCGCGCCGGTGACCTCGCAGACCAGCGGGAGGTACCCACCGCTGCGCGCGGCGATCCGGCGGCCGTTGAGGTAGACCGTGGCGGCGCTGAGCACCCCGTCGAAACGCAGGAACGCCCGGTTGGCACGCAGCTGCGCGGGTGCCAGGAAATGCTGCCGGTACACCCAGACCTGCTGCCAGTCCGCCGGATGCCAGTCCTGCCAGGACAACGGGACCACGCAGTGCGGTACGGACACCAGCGCCAGGCCGCGGTCGTCGAACTCCGGATCGGTGCATCCCTGGGTGTACGGGCCGAACAGCCAGTCGGCGCCGAAACCCTCACGTGCCACCGGTGCCGTGGGGCGGGACAGCACGGCCGAGAGCGCGGCCGAACCGGTGAGCGCGGCGCCCGCGCCGAGCAGGAAACGGCGCCGTGGGTGCGCGCGGCGCCGGTTTCCGGAACCGGGATCGGACATTCCTATGCGGACCGCCGGCCGCGGATTTCCGGGCAGCGAAGCCGGAAACCGCCACATCCACCGGTTCCGGCGCGGTCCGCGCACGGCCTCGATCGCTCCATGGCGCCGAGCTTACTTCGGTGACCCCGGCCCCGTCGGCGACCGGCGCGGTGCCACCACCCGGCGGGCTATTTGCGGTACCGCGCCGAGACCTCGTCCGCCATCGCGCGGATGTCGGCGAATGCGTCCCGCAGCGAGCGGTCGTCGGTCATCACCGAAGCCAGCGTCTCGGAGGCCCGGGTGCCGAGATCCTGGAACTCCGGCACCGCGACGAACTGGATGCCGGTGGTCGGCCGGGGCTGCACACCGGCCTTCCGCGGATCGACGGAGGTGATCGACAGATAGGTGGGCATCGCGAAGGCGCCGGCTTCGGCCAGGTACTCGGGGTCGTTGTAGGTCGAGTACCGCTTGCCTGCCGGTGTCTTCGCCCAGCCGACCACCTGCCCGGCCAGCCGCTCGTAGTCCTTGCTCGAGGCCCACGACATGAACTGCCAGGCCTCGTCCGGATTCTCGCTGCGCTGTTCCAGCCCCCAGGCCCAGGTGTAGAGCCATCCGGACGCGGCGGTCTTGACCACGGGCGCGGACAGGTAGCCGATCTGGCTGCGCACCGCACTGTCCGCGGCTTCGAGCTGCGCGGCACCCGCCGTCGAGTCGTACCACATGGCGACTTTTCCCTGCAGCATGTCGGCGAGGCACTCCTGGTATCCGGTGTGCACCGGATCGTCCTCGCCGCTGCGGCGCAGCAGGTCGAGGTAGAACCCGACGGCCTGCTCGAACTCGGGGGAATCGGTTCCGACCTGCCAGTCACCGCCGAACCACGTCCCGCCGAAGGTGTTCACGACGGTCGTCAGCGGCGCGATCATCTCGCCCCAGCCGGGCATCCCGCGCAGGCAGATCCCGTGCATCCCGCTGCCCGACTGCTCCACCGCCTTCGCCGCGTCCGCGACCTGCTGCCAGGTGGGGGTGGCGGGCAACCGGATGCCGAGCTTGCCGAGCACGTCGGTCCGGTACATCAGCATCGACGATTCGCCGTAGAACGGAGCGGCGTACAACTGCCCGTCGGCACCACGGAGCGAATCGGCGATGGGTGCGAGGATGTCCTTCTCGTCGAACTGCTCGTCGTCGCTCGAGTACGGCGTGAGCGGCTTCAGCAGCTGCTTGCCCGCGAAGATCGGCACCTCGAAATTGCTGATCGAGGCCACGTCGTACTTGCCTGCCTGAGTGGTGAACTCCTGGTGGACCTCGTCGCGCAGCCGGTTCTCCGGCAGGACGGTGAAGTGGACCTTGATACCGGTCCGCGGGGTGAAGTCGGTCGCGGTCAGTTGCTGCAGCTCCACCATCTGCGGGTTGTCCACCATGAGGACGTTGATCGTCGTCTCGGACTTGACCCCGCACGCCTGGGCCGACAAGACGAGCAGGGCCGTCGCCATCGCGGGCAGTGCCTTGGTCCTGGCCACCCTGCCTGCCATCCGCTTGTTCCTCACACGACCCCCGTGGCGTAGTAGGTGTGAGCTGCCTCACGGCGCGCAAATGTAGAGCACTGCGCCGGACGGAGTATCGGCTACCCCGGGGTAGTGGCACATTCGTGCAGACCCGTTGCACAACGGCGATCATTCGGCGCCTTTCGGCTGGCCGGATGGCACTGCGTTTGAGAAAGGGCCGCGCGTCGGGTTCAGCCGAGCAGCGCGCACAGTTCGGCCAGCGCCGCGCCGAGCGAGCGGTCCACCCGCACCGCCGCGTACCGGTCGCCCCGGGTCTGCCCGCGGTTGACGATCAGCACCGGTTTGCCGGACTGCGCGGCATGCCGGACGAACCGCAGACCGGACATCACGGTCAGCGAGGAGCCCAGTACGAGCAGCGCGGCGGCCTCGTCGACCAGCCGGTAGCACCGCTGCACCCGCGGCTGCGGCACGTTCTCGCCGAAGAACACCACGTCCGGTTTGAGGATGCCGCCACAGCCGGTGCATCCGACGACGGCGAACGTGCGGACCACGTCCTCGGCGAGTTCGACGTCGCCGTCCGGGTTGATCCGGGTCGCGGTACCGCCGAAATCCGGGTTGGCGGCGCGCAGCCGGATGTCGAGTTCTTCGCGCGGGGTGATCCGGCGGCAGCCGAGGCAGATCACGCGGTCGAGGTTGCCGTGCAGCTCGACCACGCCCGGGGTGCCTGCCGCGCGGTGCAGGCCGTCCACGTTCTGCGTGATCACTGCCGAGACCTGCCCGCCGGCCCGCAAGGCCGCCACCGCATGGTGCCCGGCGTTGGGGGCGGCGCGCGCGATGGTGCGCCAGCCGAGGTGGCTGCGTGCCCAGTACCGGCGCCGCCCGTGCCCGCTGCCGGTGAACTCGTCGAAGGTCATCGGGGTGTGCCTGCGCAGGCTGCCGGTCTCGCCGCGGTAGTCGGGAATGCCGGATTCGGTGGAGATCCCGGCACCGGTGAGCACCAGGACCCGTCCGCGGGCGACGATCTCGGCGACGTCGGCGAGACTGCCCGTACCCGGAAGTGGTTCACCGGGCGCGGCCCAGGTCAGCGTCGGTCGGGTGCGCACCGGGCCAGTTTACGTGCGGCCGGGGAGCGGTCGCGGTGATCACCCGGGTGGGGCAGGTGCGGTTGACCGGCCGGACCGGTGGGTATCACTGCGACCATGTGGTTCGCGTTGGCTACGCCCGTGGTCCTGATGGTCGCTGCCGTGTTGATGGAGCGGTTCGAGCGATATTGCGATCAGGACTCCGTGCCCGCCCGCGTGCAGGTGAAGGTGCCGGAGCCCCGGGCCGAGGCTCGGGGCGTGTCCTTCGGGGCCGTGGTGCTGCGGCACTAGCCGCGCCGTCGTGAACCAGCCGCAGTCGCCCGGCAGGGCATGCGGTGTCGGGTGTTCTTGGGAGGAACACCGGACACCGCGGGTCCGGGCTCTCCCCGTCGGGGTGGGAGAGCCCGGACCGGTGCCGGGTTTTCAGCGTGCCGCGGTCCGGGTCAGGTCCTGGTACCAGTCGTCCCACGGGTGGTTGGTCGCCGCGTAGTTCGCAGGCGGATCGGTGGCCAGCGAAGCCGAATCGAAGTCCCAGCCACGGACCAGGTGGCCGCTTTGCCGTGCGGAGACCAGGAACGCGGACTCGCTCGCCGGTGCGCCGTAGAACAGTGCGTCCTGCTGCAGCTCCGCCGGATCGCCCTTCTGGTACTCGTCGAACGCCACCTGCGGGTACCGCACCCGGTCCCCGGACACGCGATCGGTCGAGTAGCGCACCGTCTCGGCCGGGGTCGGACCGTCGGCACCGGTCGTCACACTCACCCGCCGGCTGCCGGACGTCGCGGAGGACCGGTCGTAGCGCGGGTCGGTGGTTTCGGCGTTGCCGGTCCAGGTGACGGTGTCGCCGTCGAGGCTGCCGTGCCACTGCCAGTTCTGCTCGTTCGCCGCGCTGCGGTGGATCTCCCGCACCCCGTCGCCGGTGAACGCGACGGTCGGCAGTACCCCGTTGTCGTACTGGTGGCTCGCCGCCCAGGTGATCTCGCCGTCCGCGCCGAGCCGGCCGGTGCGGTACCACAGGGTGGCCGCGTTCTGTGACTGGTGCACCTCGACGATCCGGCCGGAGTCGTCGAGCGCGATCGCCGGGGTCCGGCCGCTGTCGTAGCGGCCGTGCCGGGTCCAGCTCACCCGGCCGTCCGCGCCGTAGCTGCCGGTCCAGTACCAGAGCGCGCCTGCACCGGAGTCGTGCACTTCCACGACCTGGCCACGTCCGTTGAGCGCTACCGCCGGGTGCTGCCCGACGTCGCGCCGGTACGCCGCGCGCGTGCCGCTGTCGCCGGACAGCAGCGTGAGCACCTTGCCTCGCAACGAATCCGTGGTCGCGTCCGCCGGGTACTCCGATGCAGGCAGCAGCCGGGTGCCGAACGCGCTCTGCAGTTCCGCGTTGAGCGCGGCGAGGTTGCCGTCGGCGAACGAGGGATTGTCGGTGAGGTCGTCCTTGAGGTCGAGCATCAGCACGATCGGCGCTGCGGTGGGGTGCGCTGCGGACCAGCTGCCGACCACGTCGAGCCAGTCCCGGAGGTTGTTCGACGCCGGATTGCCGTCGTGGTCGACCAGATCGCCGGGGGACCCGTGGCCGACCCCGTAGTCGTGTGCGGTGGCGTAGCCGTTGTCGTGCACGTCGAACTCGACGAAGCGCACGCCGTGGTCGAGCTGGTAGCCGATGGCTCCCTTGGCGCCGTCCACGTCGCCGGAGTAGCTGTTGTGCGTGGCCAGGAACGTCGTCGAGGGGAACGGCTGCGCCGCGGCGGAGGCCGGGACGGCGGTGACGAGCGCGGCACTGGTGGCCGCAACGAGCGCGGCGAGAGCGAAACGGTGCATGAAACCCCCAGATCGTGGTGGCGAACCGGAAAAAGCGTAGCGATTCTGCCCGGGTTTCGTGGCAGCATCCCGAGATGCCGGAGAACTTCGAGGAAACCTTTGCCGAGCATGTCGCCGATCTGCTCGCCGGACTGCCGGGGGTACGCGCCGTGGCACTCGGCGGCTCGCGGGCGGCCGGTACGCACCGCGACGACAGCGATTGGGATTTCGCCCTCTACTACCGCGGCTCGTTCGACCCCGCGGATCTGCGGGCGCTCGGGCTGCCGGGCGAGGTGTCGGAACTGGGCGAGTGGGGTGGCGGCGTGTTCAACGGCGGCGCCTGGCTCACCGTCGAGGGCCGCCCGGTCGACGTGCACTACCGCGATCTCGCCTCGGTCGAACACCAGCTCGCCGAGGCACGGCAGGGACGGTTCCACTGGGAACCGCTCGCCTTCCACCTCGCCGGGATCCCGAGCTACCTGGTGGTGGCGGAGCTGGCGGGCAACCGGGTGCTGCGCGGACAGCTGCCCCGCCCGCAGTACCCGGAACCGTTGCGGGAAAGCGCTCCCACATTCTGGCACGCCGCCGCGGAACGGACGCTGGCCTACGCCAAGTCGGGCTACGTCGCGCACGGGCGGATCACCGAAACGGCTGCGTCGGTGGGGGTCGCGGGCCTGCAGACCGCGCACGCGGTACTCGCCGCACGCGGGGAATGGGTGACCAACGAGAAAACCCTGCTCGCCCGCGCGGGTCTGCGGGAGCTGGACGCGCTCGTCGCCGGGCTCGCGCACGACCTGCCGGGTGCGTTCGCCACCGCGGCCGCGTTGCTCGACATCGCCGTCCGCGACCGTGCACAAAGGACGTAGCGGCGAAGACCGTCCGGAGGTGGGTTGCCGGGCGCCCGGCGGTGCCGGATGATGGGCGGCTCACCCGTCCCGCCGAGGTCCCGGAGGCACACGATCGCGGGTAATGCCGCCGAACCCGGGCGCACGGTGCTCAGCCGTGCGTTCGCGGTGCTGGATTCCTTCCTGGACGCTCCCGTCGACAAGACGCACGGCGAGATCACCAGAGCGAGCGGGCTCGCACCGGCCACGGTGCACCGGCTGCTCGCCGAGCTCACCGGCTGGGGTGCGCTGGAACGCACTGCCCGCGGCCGCTACCGGGTCGGGCTGCGGCTGTGGCAGCTCGGTTCGCAGGCCCCCGGTGGCCGCGGGCTGCGGGATCTCGCCCTGCCGTTCCTGCAGGACCTGCTCCAAGTGAGCAACGAGGTCGTGCACCTGGTGGTCCGCGATCAGGATCGCGCGCTGTACCTGGAAAAACTCGAGGCGCACCCGGATGTGGTGGTGACCTCGCGGGTCGGCCTGCGGCTGCCGATGCACGCCAGCGGGCCCGGCAAGGTGCTGCTCGCGCACGCCCCGCGTGGCGTCGTGGAGCCGGTGCTCGCGGCGGGACTGGAACGCCGGGCCAGCGGCACGATCACCGATCCGGCGCGGTTGCGGGAGGCGCTGGCCGAGATCCGCCGGCAGGGATTCGCGCTGTCGCGGGACGAGATGACCGAAGGTGCGTCGTCGGTCGCGGCGCCGGTGCGCGGGCCCGCAGGCCGGGTCGTCGCGGCGATTTCGGTGGTCGTGCCGAGCCGCACGCCGAACCTCCTGCCGCTCGTGCCGGCGGTCCGGATGGCCGCGATGGGGGTCTCCCGCGCCCTGCAGCCGTGAACCGCCGTTCCGCTCAGTGGAAGCGGGGCTGGCCGGGCGGGCCGGTACCGCCGACACTGCGGAGCCGCTCGCCGCGACCGGGCGCGGGGCAGCGCCGGTCGAGCCCTGCCCGGATCCGGCCCGGTCCGCCATACTGCGGCATGGCGACGGCAGGCCGCGTGGCGCGGTGCCCGCCCGCAGTACTGCGTTTCCCGACCCGGTCCCCTCCGATGACGTAGGTGATGACATGACGGTCCCCGTTCCGGCCCGGCACGCAGGCTGGGTCGCCCCGCTCTGCTGGGCGGCGGTGGCGTTGGAAGGCTTCGATCTGGTGGTGCTGGGTGTGGTGCTGCCCGCGCTGCTGAAGGATCCGGACTGGGGCCTCGATCCGAACACCGCATCGCTGATCTCCGTGGTCGGCCTCCTCGGCGTTGCGGTGGGGGCACTGGCCACCGGACCGGTCATCGACCTGTTCGGCAGGCGCGGCACGATGCTGCTCACGGTCAGCTGGTTCTCGCTGTGCACGCTGTTGTGCGCGTTCGTGGACGGGCCGTGGCTGTTCGGATTGCTGCGGTTTCTCGCCGGACTCGGCCTCGGCGGGGTGCTGCCGACCGCGCTGGCGCTGATCGCCGAGTACGCCGGGGCCGGCCGCGGTGGCAGCGCGACCACCGTGCTGATGACCGGGTACCACGTCGGCGCGGTGCTCACCGCATTGCTGGGCATCCTGCTGATCGAACGGTCCGGATGGGAATGGATGTTCGTGCTCGGTGCCGCGCCCGCGGTGGTCCTGGTCCCGCTGATGCTGAAGTTCCTGCCCGAATCGGCCGCGTTCCTGCGCACCCGTGGCGGCTCCGCATCCGGCAGGCGGGCACCGGCGCGCAACCCGATCGCCATCCTGTTCCGGCACGGGTACGCACGGGCCACCATTGCGTTCTGGGTGACGTCGTTCATGGGGCTGCTGCTCGTGTACGGGCTCAACACCTGGCTGCCGCAGATCATGCGCGCGGCAGGCTACGAACTGGGCGCGGCGCTGGCGCTGCTGCTGGTGCTCAACATCGGCGCGGTACTCGGCCTGCTGATCGGCGGCCGGGTGGCGGACCGGATCGGGCACCGGCGCGCCGCGATCGTCTGGTTCGCCGCCGCGGCGGTGTTCCTGGCCCTGCTGAGCATCAAACTGCCCGGGGCGAGCGTGTACGTCGGCGTGCTGCTGGCCGGCATCTTCACCTTCAGCGCGCAGGTGCTCGTCTACGCCTACGTGTCGCAGGTGTATCCGGCGGCCGCCCGGGGCACCGGGCTGGGCACGGCGAGCGGGATCGGCCGGTTCGGCGGGATCTCCGGCCCGATGGTGACCGGGGTGCTGCTCACCGCGGGACTGGCCTATCCGTGGGGCTTCTACCTGTTCGCCGTGGTGGCCGCGATCGGCGCGGTCGCGATCGCGGTGGTGAACCGGGCCCCGGCAGCGGACGCACCGGTCACCGCCGAACCGCGCCGGGGTGCCGAGCCGCAGCGCGGCGCCGAGCCGTGACGGGTGAGCCGGGCACGGGGGCGCAGCACCCCGCGCCCGGCGGGCCTCACGCGTAGAAGTGGATGTAGCGGAAGTCGCCGATCGGGATGTCGTGCACGAGGTAGTGCCCGTCGCCGGCCCAGTTGTAGTCCTCGACCGTGGCGGTGTCGCCGTGCACACTGTCCACAATGGCCACATGGCCGTACTGCCCGGCATCGGTCTGTGCGATCGAGCCGGGAGTGGGGTTGGCGTCCACCTGGTAGCCGTTCTGGCCTGCGTTGTCGTCCCAGTACTTCGCGTCGCCGTAGTTGTTCGCGCTCTGGCCGTGCTGGTCGATGTTGAACGCGGCCCAGGAGACGCACTCGCGGTTGTACATGTTCCAGTCGTCGACGACGGAGTCCTGCGGGATGTCGCGCCACTTCGACGGGTAGGTGTCGCCGATGAGCCGCACCGACGAACTCGGCGCGGCGGTACCGAACTCCGCGGCCATCGACCCCGGTTGCGCCTGCGGGGCCGCCGACGCAGCGGTGGCCCCGGTGGCGGCTCCGGTGACCGCGAACGCGGCCGCCGCGACGGTCGCGGTGAGTGCTCTGGTGAGACGGCGCATGAGGATGCCTTTCGTGCCGGGGGGGACGGGAACCAGTGCGGCGGAAGGTAGCCAGCGGCTGACGCGCGGTGCCAGACAACTGTGGACGGATGCCGGATGACCGGACGGATCCGCAGGTCATCCGGCGGCGTTCACAGAATTGCCTCACCACGACCAGCACACCCCGGTGATGCCGGGACGCACGTCGCGGATGGCGAGGGTGACCTGATGCCCGGAGCCGACGCGCAGGGCCGCGCCGGGGTGCCGCGGCCCGCCCGGCCCGCGCCGTTCGAAGGCCCGCACCCGGTGCGGTGCGCGCAGCCCGAACTGGACCTGGCAGACGTACTCCGGAACGGGACGGGTGAACCGCCGCCCGTACTCCACGGTCGGCGCACCCGGCGGCAGCAGCACTTCGTAGTCGACGGCGGTCACCTCGCCCGCCGCGAGCACCCGGTCCAGCAGCAGCTCGCCGACGGTCATCCCGGTATCCCGGTCGATCCGCACCCGGCCGAGCCGGGCCGAGCGCACACCCTGGTAGCGGGGCGTGCCGGTGAGCGGGCCGTCGGACTGGTGGTAGGTCATCAACCGGTCGACTCCGTCGAGCGTCGCCTCCGCCACCAGGTGTGTCCACAGTGAACGTTCGCGGCTCTCGTCGTCGATCAGCACCCGCTCGTGCACCGACCAGAACACGACCTGCCCGTCCGGCGGCGGTTTGAGCTCGGCCGACAGCGGACGCAGCTCCGGCCACAGCCGGCGGCGTTCGACGCATTCCGGCGGACGGCCGAGCCAGCGTCCGCGCGGGGCCCGCGGGCCGAGCCGCGAGGTCAGCGCACCGGGGGAGAGGCCGAGCACCTGCTCCAGGTGCATCACCGCGTGCAGCGACGCTTCCCGTTCCGGGCGGGACCGGCCGCGGCGCCAGTAGGACAACGCCGAACGCGACAACGGCACACCGCGTTCGGCGAGGTGGTGCTGGAGCCGTTCCAGCGAAAGCCCGGACTCCTCGATGGCGGCGTCCAGCGTGACCGCGAACGATCCGGCGGGCTGCGGGGACACCCGGACAGCCTGGTCACCACGCCCGGACCGCGGAACCGACGAAAGTCCTGTTCGTCAAGCGGCCCGGCGGACCGCACGGCGGGTGCCGGCCAGCAGCAGGACGCCGGCCACGAGGGGGATCGGCCAGGGTGTGAGCGGGAGGACCACGGCGCCCAGCAGCGTCCAGATGCCGAGCGCCCAGGCGAGGAACTGCGGCGGGGCGAGCTGACGACGGTCCAGCCACAGCACGATCAACCCGACCGTGGCCAGCGGTGGTCCGAAACTGAACACACTCAGCCAGTACGCGGTGTTCGCGGTGCTCATGTGCGCGAGGTCGTCGTGCCACAGCGCCCCGCTGAACCACGCGCCCGCGTGGCGCGCGGCACCCAGCAGGGTCAACGCGAGCAAGGTGTGCGCCGCCCCGTACAGCGTGATGAGCCGGCCCGCCCACTTGATCATGCGCGCTCCTCGGCAACCGGGCGGTTCCGCCAGGCGCGTTCCCATTGCCGGGTGAGTGCCGGGTAGACGATCAGCCGGCGGAACGGCCGGATCGCGGCGAGGTAGCGGTCGCCGAACCGGCCGTTGGGCTTGACCAGCACCGCCATCCGCAGCTCGTGGTCACCGCCGGAACTGCGGACCCAGCCGAGGTGCAGGATCGTGTGGACGGTCCGGTTGGCCAGCTCGTGGGCGCTCTCGTCGGGCAGTTCGTAGACCGGCGCGAACGGGACGCTTCGCGGTGTCGTCCCGGCCGGGGCCTCACGCAGGTCCTGGGGCAGGCGCTCGCGCAGCGAACGGACCCGGGTGCCGAGGCTCGCGTCCGGCTCGTCCCAGCCGAACAGGGCACCGAGCCGCCACCGCACGGCGAACAGGAACCGGGCGGGCGCGGGCAGCCCGTCCGGTCCGCCGCTGTTCCACAACGCGGCGAGCATCGCGGGGAAGTCGTCCGGCCCGGCGCCGGGCGTGCGGAACGCCCAGACGTCCATGAGCCGGAAATCGGGCGCGATCTCGTGGATCCGCCACGGCAGGCCGGTGTGCGCGGTCTTCGGGAGTCTCATGGTGTGCTGCCTTCCCCCAGGTTATACGATTGCGTACAAGGTGAGGTTAACCCCGTTGTACGGGTACGCACAACAGGGTCGGAAGGTGAAACGGGGCATCGATGGGCGCATTGCGCACACCGCGGGAGAAGTGGGTCGAAGAGGGGCTGCGGGTACTGGCTGCGGGCGGTGCCGAGGCCGTGCGGGTCGAGGCGCTGGCCAAACGGCTCGGCGTGACCAAAGGCGGGTTCTACGGCTACTTCGCCGATCGCGATGCGCTGCTCGGCGAAATGCTGGACACCTGGGAACGCGAGGCCACCGACGACGTGATCGAACGGGTCGAACGGGAGTATCCCGACCCGCGGGAGCGGGTCCGGGCGGCCGGGCGGCTCACCTTCTCCGGCGACTGGCTGCGCCCGATCGACCTCGCCGTGCGCGACTGGGCCCGCCGGGACGATGCGGTCGCCGCCCGTCTGCGCCGGGTGGACAACAAGCGCATCCAGCTGGCGCGGGACGCGATCGGCACCTTCTGCGACGACCCGGACGAGGTCGAAGCCCGCAGCCTGCTCGCCTTCTGCGCGGCCATCGGCAGCCAGTTCCTCGCCGCCGACCATCCCGGCCGCAGCCGGGCCGAGGTCCTCGCCCGCGCCACCGATCTCCTGCTCAAGCTCCCGCCCGGCAGCACGGCTGTATAACGCCCTATACCGAGCCTGGTGCTGCGACCTGCTGTTTCTTCGGTCGATTTGCGACTCTACCAGCAGATACGCAGGACAGCAGTGAGTCAGCCCTGAGTCAGGAGTGAGGGTGTTTTTCCCTCGTTTTCCCTCGGGCGGTGTCGTCCGTACCGGCGCGGCTTAGTCCCGGGTCGCGCCGTCGGGCCACACGACGGTGACGGGCAAGCCGCGTTGGCGGGCGGCGTCCACGACGTCGGCGGTGCCGCCGTAGCCGCGTGCGGGTTGCCCGTCCCATACGGCCATGAGGCGGTCCGCGCCGTCGAGCATTCGGATGCTCGCGTCCATGTGCGCGGTCGAGGTGGATTCCTCATGGTCGAGCCGGATCACGTCCGACGCGTGCGCAATGAGCGCGTCGTAAACCGGGTGGTGGTCGGCGGGCAGCCCGTCCCGGTACTGGCGTGCGGGCACCACGACCACCAGCCGTCCGCCCGCGTCGAGGACGGCGCGGGCGAACAGGGTGTCCGCGCCGTCAGCGATACAGGACACGCCCACCAGCTGCCCGTCCGCGTTCTCGGCGAGCGCGGCACGCAACGCGGCGTCCACAAGGCGCGTGGACGCGTCGGGCAGGCCACGGTGCCCGGTGATGGCTATGCGGGTCATTCTCAGCTCTCCGTGTCGTAGAGGGCGGTTAATGCGTCGTCCAGCTCGGCGGCCTCGGCGGTGCGGGCGGGCAGCACGGCGCGCACGTCGCGGGCGCGTGCGGTGATGCGTTCGCTGCCGTACTCGCGCCCGATGCGGAGCGCGGCGGCGGCCAGTCGGGAAGCTTCCCCGGCGCGGCCCGCAGCGGCGAGGGCACGGGCGTGGTCGAGCTGGGCGAGCGCGCGCGGTTTCGGCGCGGTGAGCGCGGGGTTTGCGGCGCTGTAGGCGGTGCTGGCGGCGCGGAGGTCGCCGAGGCGGGCGAGCGCCCCTGCTTGGTATCGGGCGGCCTTGGCGCGGTCGAACGTGAACACCCACGGCCATTGCGGCTCGCCGGACTGGCGGCTGGTCAACCGTTCGGCGGAGCGCAGCGCGGCCAGTGTCGCGGTTTTGTCGCCGAGCGCGGCGTGCGCGACGGCGTGCAGCGACGACAGCCATGCGCGGGCGGCGTCCGGGGCGGTCGGGTCGAGCTGGGCGGCGGCGCGGTCCAGCAGGGTCACGCCTTGCCGGGGGTGCCCGGCGTCCACGGCGAACGAGCCGAGGCTTGCCGTCATGTAGGACGCGAGCAGCGGGTGGTGTGCGCGTTCGGCGTGGGCGACGGCTTCCCTGTAGCGGCGGCGCGCGGCCGCGTTGTCGCCCCGGTCGGCGGCGATCCACGCGGCCAGACCGGCGGTTTCGGCGAGCACCGCGTACCCGGTCGAGTTGCGCAGACTGCCCGTGACCACGCTGGCGGCGAGTGCGAGGTGGGCGTCGACGGCCGGTGCGAGTTGTGCCGACGACACCGCCGATTCCATGCGCCGATAGTGCGCGGTGGGGCCGGAGATTGCGGCGGCCAGTGCGCCCGGGTCGTCGGCCGGGCCCGGCGCGTGGCGCGACACCAGGACACCCGCGCCCGTGCCGAGCGCGGTTTTGAGGAATGTCTTGCGGTCCACGTTGTCAGGCTTGCCGGTAGTCGGGCGCGCGAAACCTAGATCCGCATCCGTCGCGGCGTCGAGGATGGCGCGCAGAGCAGCCCGATAGTACGCCGCTGGCCAGCGGATCACGCCGCGTTCCCACTTGCCCACGTGGTTGGCGTCCACCGTGGTGACCGTGTCCCCGCCGCTGGCGCGGTACACCTGCGCGTTCACGGCCTCGGCGAGTTCCTGCCGGGTCATCGGGTGCCCCGGCGACGACGGCGACTCGACGCGCTCCCGCGCAGCGCGCAGTGCGTCGTTCGCGTCCGGCATGACCGCCCCCTCCGGCTGACCTCTTCGCGGAGTGTAACCAGCACGGCACAGAACCACCGAACCGCAACTCTCCCCTCATCCTCCCCTTGACATCCCCGACGGCGTCCCTCTGCCGAACCGCCCGAGTCACGAAACCTGGACCGCATGGGCAAACACGGGTGCGAGCAGGCCACGGGACGGATCATGCTGGGCAGGCCGCTTCCCGGCACGGTCCGCGAAACTCAGCGGGTCATGCACGTGTTCCCGGAACCGGCCATGTATCCCGGCGGCATCGTCGCGTTCTGCGGCGCGCAGTTCTGGACCGGCGACCTGGAATGGTGCGAGCGGCCCGCCGGGATGCCGTGCGTGCGCTGCCTTGCGGCCACGCCGCTGCCGCCGCAAGCGCTGCCCTGAAACGCCTAGCCGGTGCGGGCCGCTTCCCCGACCGCCCCGCACCGGCCGGGTTCCATGCTCGACAACGAAAAAGGCCACTGGACTGCCAGGGAACCGGCGGCGACTACCGGGATTCCGTTGGCACGTAAGGCAACAGCGCCAACTAGATCGGAAGGATGTTCACAGCTGACTGTCGCAGTAGAGGACTTGACCGGGCAGGGACTCATCCCGGAGGACTTGTTCCGCAGGCTCCGGGCCCGCATCGCGAAAGAGAACGTCGTTTCCCTGGAGTACGCGGGACGAATCATGGACCAGGCGCTCGCGTTCCTTGTGGCGTGCGCCCGGACCAGCCGCCCCCTCGCCCCGAGCGAAACCGTCGACATCGGATGGCACACGTTCATTCTGTACACGCACGAATACGCGGAATTCTGCGAACGGATATCCGGAAGCTTCATCCACCACGTGCCGAATGACAGCGACGACACCGGAGACGTTCCGCTCGCCGACATGATGCGCCGAACCACCGACGCCATCCGGGCGGCGGGGTTCGCGGTGGACGAACCCCTGTGGTTCACTGGCGCGGCGAAATGCGCCAAGTGCTCCCAGTGCAAAAACGGGTGCACCGACGACCCGCCCCCGCCTCCCGCCCGCAACTAGACCGAAGAGGCAGACATGGTCAGCCAGGAATGGGCGAACCTCCCCGCCGCCGTCCGGCGAGCGATCGAAAACCGGACCGGTGCCGTGGCCGCGACGGTGTCCCCGGACAACGGCCGGAACTCCGATTTCCTGGCAACGCTCCAGACCGAGCAAGGCCCTTGCTTCGTCAAGGGCGTCCTGACCGGCACACGGCGAGCGCGGGCGCAGCAGACGGAAGCACGGGTCGGGGCCCGGCCGAACTCTGCTGCCCCGCGTCTCCTCTGGGACGTGACCGCCGACAGGTGGCACGTGCTCGGGTTCGAGGCCGTCACCGGCCACCACCCCAGTCTTGCGCCGGGATCGCCGGACCTCCCGATGGTCGCCGACATCGTCGCTGCGATGACACGGGAACTGACCCCGTCCCCCGTGGAACTGGAACAGTCCACGGACCAATGGGCATGGTCCGCCCCGTGGCGTCGACTGTCCACATCAGACCGTGAACTCGACAGTTGGGACAAGGACCACCTGCCCGAACTGCTGGACTGGGAGCAGCACGGGATCGAAGCCGTTCGCGGGAACAGTCTCGTGCACGGCGACATGCACCCGCTCAACATTCTCGTCTCCGACCGCGCGCGGGTTGTCGACTGGGCGTGGTCGAGCGTCGGCGCGCCATGGCTTGACCCGGCCGCGTTGGTGCTGCGGCTCATCGCCGACGGCCACACCCCGGAACAGGCCGAAGAATGGGCGAAAACGATCCCCGCGTACAGGGACGCACCCGCCGACGCAGCGACCGCATACGCGGTGCTGGTCTTCGGAATGTGGGCCTACCGTGGTGTGTTCCCCGGACTCACCGACGTTGCCCGGCAGTACGTCCGGCATCGACTGGGGACTTGATCCCGGAAGTGCAACGAGACGCCCCCGGCCCGAGGAAGACCAGGAGGCGACGAGAAGGGTCTTCATGCTGTGAAGCCTCCGGCGGTGCGTCCGGGGCGCGCTGAACGGTGACACGCCCCCGCCGGTGTCCCCCTGACGCCGGACGCCGCCGACGTGCCGTCTACGGCCGGATGCGCCGCTAGGAAGGGGCATTCCGGGGTGCGCGAGCGGTCATGCCGAAAGTGTCGAACCCGTACGTTTGCATAAGCACAGCACCTACCAGGGAGCGACAGGGGCCCCAGGGGTTCCACCCCACCCCTTCCTGCTCGCTCGCCGACGTTCACGCACGTTTTCGCCGTGAGTTGCGCGAGCGCGTGACACGCGAACGACTCGTGTTGCGTCTCAACGTGTTTCGTTTCGCTCTTCTGCTGCTGCGTCCTGAATGGACAGTACGCACGGTTCGTTTACCTGCGGTCATGTCTGGTCCGCGAACGCTGGGCTGTTCGCCGCATCGCTGATCACGGTTCGATCACGCGTTCGGCGAACAGCAGCAAGCGTGCGACGTTCTGCCCTGGTCACAGGGGTGCGGGTCTGCTGCCAACGTGAGAGGCAGCAGACCCGCACCGTTTCCCCTGTGCCCGCCCCGGAGGTGGCTGTCTCCGGGGCGGGGCACGGGCACACCGGGGAGCCTGCCGGGGGCGGGCTTGCGGGCAGGGGCTACGCCGCGTCGGGGGGTGCGTCGACCGGCGGTGGCGTCTTGCCCATGAGGGTGTCGAGCCGTCCGGCCTTGCGGGCGGCGTCCACTTCGGACGGGGTCATCCGATTCAGGTCGGCCCGGTCGGTGATCTGGGACAGTTCCGGCGGGTGCCCGTCGAGGTGTTCGTTAACGTCCATAGTGGTCAGTCCTCCGTCCGTTCCTCGGTTACTCCGTAGGATTCGAGCCGGGCCAGCAGTCGCAACACCGCGTCTTCGGGGGTGTCGACATGGGAGCGGTGACGGATGGCGTCTCCGAACGGCGTCGTGGTCAGGTTGCCCAGCGACACCACTGGGGTGTCCCACGCGCCGAGGACGAGCCATTTCCCTACGGCGTCGTACGCACGGGCACACTCGGTTTCGGCGGTGCGGTAGGAGTTGACCTTGTCCAAGTAGGCTTTCCGGGTCGCCGTTGCGGCCGTGAGCGCCTTTCGGCCGCACTCCCGAGCCTCCGCGCGAACCACTGTTTTCACGTTGCTGGCGGCTTTCCTGGCGGCCCCGATGAGGTCGTCGGCTTGCGCGAGCGTCCGGGCCAGCTCTTCACGGAGTGCCGCTTGCGGGTGCACGATTCCGCCGGTGGGTTCCCCGGCGCGGACGGCGAGGGCGACGGCTTCCCGGTATCGGCGTTCGGCTAGCTGGTCGACGTCCTGCGTGAGCACGTCGTAGTGCTCGGCCAGCAGCTCGTTCACCGCGTTGATCGCCGTTGCGGCCGCCGCGTTCGCCTGCTCCACGACTGGCGTCGTGATCCCGCCGGGGGTGGCCGGGTAATCCGGCAACCGGTCCATGTACCGGTCGTACAAGGTCGCCGTGCCGGGGGCGTACAGGGCACTGGGGGACGGTTCGTTCATTGCGGTCATTTCGTTCTGTCCTTTTCTCGGATTGGGGTGGAGCATCTGGTCAGGCCGTCGGGGTTCCCCGCCGGCCGCGTGCCTCGGCCGTTACGCCGGCCGGTGCGTTGTGATCTGCTGCCACGTCGGACAGGTGGGGGCGTGCTCGATGCCGACCACGAGCTGGTCCCCGGCGGTGAGGACCCGCCCGGCGTCGTCGTGCCACACGCCGGGCGTCGAGTTGCAGTCCGGGCATACGGGCGCGTTGAGGATGAGGGTGGCGAGCGTGCCGGGTGCGTAGTGACGGGTGTGGAGGCGTGAGGTTTTCCGGCCCAGCTTTCGGCGTTCGGCCCGGTTCATGCCGCACCCCGCGAAGGTTCCGAAGGTGCTAGGCCCTTAGAACGCGGAATCTTCGGAACCTTCGTGGAATCTTCGGGAGCTGAGGGGGAGTCTGTGGAATCTTCGGCGGGTGCGTCGGCCGGATGAGTCCACCACCACCGGCCGCGCATACCGTCCTTCTCCTTCCTCACCCCGAGGGTCTTTGCGGCTCGGTACATAGTGGACCGTGTGAATCCGCCTTTTTCGCCCTGCGTAAGGACGTCTTTGGCGGGGGACTTTCCGCCGCAGTCAACGAGGTACTTGTCGATGAACGCGACGGCGTCGCTTTGCTCGGACGCCTCTTCGGTGGTGGTGGTCAACAACTCGGATGCCTGGTGCGCTGATTCGCCATACCACACCACTTTCGCTACGTGACTGTCCGGCGTGGATTCCAGCCGGTATGTGAGGCTCGACGGCATCTGGGCGAGGTTGTTTTTCGTGCACGCCAAGACTCGCCGTGTTTCGTCGTCGGGGTCTGGTGCGACAACGTATCCGGCACGTGCCGCGCCGATGATGCCGATGGACCCACCACCCCGGTAGACGACGTTTCCGCCGCTGGCTTTGTTCAGGTGCCGCAGGAGAAGAACGGCACAGCCTGTTTCGTCGGCGATTGCTGCCAGGCGGGCGAGGACGGTCCGCACGTCTTGGTCTCGGTGTGAGTCCACCGTGCCCGGCATGTAGGCCATGAGGACGTCAACGATCAGCAGCCGGGCACGGTACCGCTTCACGGTCTCGTGGATCGTGCCCATGTCGGCGAGGGTGACGGGCCGCTCGTACCGGTTGCCGTCTTCGTCCACGGTGGACATTGACGTGAGGGCATGCACCCGGGAGCGGTCTCCGCCTGCTGCCAGCAAGCGAGGCACGACGGTGTCGCCTAGCCCGTCTTCGGCGGACATGAGGACGACGTCACCGAGTGGGCATGGCTGCCCGTCCGGCCATGTCGTGCCGGTCGATAGGTGCGCGGCGAGCGTGACGGCGAGGGTGGACTTCCCTTGGGATGGGTCGCCGTCGAGGATAATGAGCTTTCCGGCGGGCAGCCGGTTAGGCCCCCACAACCACGTGACGGTCTCCGGTTCCACGTCGGCGAGCGTCCGCACCACAGCGGGCGAAGATTCCGTCGGGTTGTCCGCGGTGCCCGAAGATTCCACGAAGGTTCCGAAGATTCCGTGTTTTGAGTGCTTAGCACCTTCGGCATCTTCGTACTCGAACAAGAGGCTGGACCCGTCGTAGTCGCGCCGGAGGCCCGGCACGCACAGGTCGGCGGGCGTGATGCCCAGGCGGGCGAGCCCGGCGAGTTCGTCGCCGCAGTGGTAGCAGTGCGCCAGCACCCGGCGCTGCTTCTGCGTGACCCTCATGCCACCGTGTTCGGTGTCGCCGCAACTGGGGCATTTCCACCGCTGCGGGGACCGGCCGAACCACAGGCCGCCGTCTTTCAGCGCCACGCGCAGCTTTTTCATGATCGTGGCGGTGTCGTCGCCGAACCGGCCGGGTTCGCCGGATGCTGCGCGTCGGGCGAGTTCGACGGCTTCGTCATGCCGGGCGTGCCGCAGCGCTGCCCGCTTCTCCGGCGTGACGAACGGGAAGGCGGGCCCACGATCGAGGCCGAGAACGTCGATCAGCTCGCCCGGCAGGCATTCGCGGGTACACCGGCCGAGGTACACGCCGTAGGCGTCGATCGCCCATTCGAATTCGGCGTCGTCGCGGTGGACGGGGCATTTAGCGATCCACGTGCCGTCGTCGTAGCCGACCGGATCGAGGCCGCGCCGTGTCAGCTTCTTCTCGATGACTGTGGCCAGTTCGCGGGGGTCGTAGGTCTGTTCCGGTTGACGCACAACCGCGTCAACTTCGGTATCGTCCACTGTGATCGAACTTTCGTCGGTGTCGATCGCGTCGCACGTGCCCGCCCGGTCATCTGCTGCCGGGCGGGTTCGTTCTGTCGGGTTCATGCGGCGGCGCGGGTCTTGGCCCGGCGGGCGGCGCGGGCGGTGGCGAGTTTGCGTTTACGGGCGGCTTCGCGTTTGCTGGCCACGATTTTCGCGTTGATCCAGTCGTCGACCGCAGCCTTGGTCAGCAGGGTGGGCTGGCCGTAGCGTCCTTGGCGGAACACGGCAATGTCGCCTTTGGACACTGCGTAGCGGAGCGAGTTTTCCGGTACGCCAGTGCGTTCGGAATGGTCGGCGTAGGTGCCGACAGTGGTGTCGTCCATGAGGGTGTTGTCTTTCGCACTTCGGGCAGGGGGTGGCCGCACCGTCCTGCCGGATGGTGCGGTGCAGGGGGCCAGCCTCACCGCCGGGAGCCGCGCGCTCCTCGCGAAAGCGAGATTCGAGCCTCGGACAGCGATTCCGATTTGTGCGTCCGTCCATTCGGGACGCCTAGGGCTCTAGCCGCCCAGTGAGGGGCGGCGCTCAATTGCCGTAACAACTTGCATACTGACCGTAGCAGCGGCGGTCACTCGGCGTCCAGTCGAGAGGCAGGCGCGGAAAGCGTCGCGGCAACCGGGCAGCAGGCGAGGGTCCGCCAACGGTCGCAGGCCCCGGCTCCGGAGTGGAGGGAACCGGGGCCTGCCGAAGTGTTGCCGGGATCAGCCGAAAGCCTTGTCGAGGATGTCCAGCTGATCCCGGCGAGGGGTGGCCCGGTAGTAGCGCTGGGTCGTGGCGACGTTCTTGTGCCCGACCGCGTCCATGACCGCCAGCACCGGCGCGCCGGAACGGGCGAGGCGGGTCACCAGCGCGGGCCTGCCGTCACGGAACTGGAGATCGGAGGGCATTCCCGCCGCGTCGCGCGCCGCGTAAAACAGCGTGCGGAACTCCCGCTGGTTCTTCATCCGCCGTCCGTCCAGGTGCACCAGTTCGCCGGTGGCGGCGACCCCGTGGACGTCGATGTGCTCGGCGAGCGCGTCGGCCAGCTTCGCGGTGAGGCCGCGCCACGTGACCTCCCTGCCTTTCGGGAAGTCCTGGAGTTCCCCGTTGTCGAGCATCACTCGGCTGACGAACAGACCCCTCTCGTCAAGGCGTAGCTGGTCCGCGCGCAAGCCCAGGATCTCCCCGACGCGCAGACCCGCCCAATGGCTGATCTTCGCGGCGATCGCCAGCGACGGCGGGAGATGCTCGGCCAGCTCCAGCGTCTGCGCGTCGGTCAGGTGCACCGGCTGCCGTTTGCGCGGCGGCTGCACGTACTCCAGTTCGGCCGTGGGGTCGGTGTCGATCCAACCTTCGCGCACCGCGTGCTTGAACGCTGTGCGCAGGGCAGAGAGCGTGTAGGGCCGGGTCGAGGCTGCGCCGGACATGATCGCCCGGTGCGCGTCGGCCTCGGTCACGGCGCGGATCAACGGGTCGCCCAGGTGCTTTGCGCAGAACTTGACGCGCCGGTTGTACAGCTCGCCGGTGGTCTTGCCCTTCGGATAGGACTTCTGCGCCGCGTCGGCCAGAGCCGACAGGCGGATGTCCCGGCGGCGTCCGGCGGCGGTGGTCGTGTCGAGCGGCTGGTACCGGCTGTACAGGGCGTCGAGTTCGCGTTGCTTGCCGCGCCGCCACGCGTCGGCTTCCCACTCGTCGGCGAAGTTCTTGGAACCGGGGAAACCGTCGCCGCCGCGCCATCGCTCGCCGGTGATCGGGTCTTTCAGGCGGGCTTTGAACGGGAGTGCGCCGCGTCCGGAGCGTTCGACTCCGTACGGCAGGTCGTGCTTGGTCATGCGAGTGGGTCCTTCCCGGTCGCGAAACCAGGCAGGACCGGGGCGGCCACCCCATACAGACGGGGAGGCTACCCCTTCGGCGGAGTTGTGGGAAAAACCCGGTTTCCCTCACACCCCGCCGACTGGCCGAAAACTGCACTCTGACCTGCGGATTGTTCACCCGTAGATCGGGGGGCGGACAGAAAACGACCTATACCGCGTTGCCGGTAAGCAGCGCAATTGTGCTGGCAGCCAGCCGTGCCGGCTCCGCAACCACTTCATACGCAACGACGCGATGCGCCCTTACCTCGATTTTCAGCAGGCCGACGAGCCGGCCCGCCGGAGCGAGGACCAGGCCGGCGTCCCCGTCGATCAGCGCCGGTTCGGCGAATGCGGCCCGGCCGGCGAAAGTCCTGGTCCCGCGGGCGACGTCGGCCCTGCCGCGCAGCACCGCCGGGACGCCGGGCGGCAGGGCGGCCGGATCGGCGTGCCGGACCACCTCCGGCGCGAGCACATCGAGCAGGGTCCCGAGGTCCCCGCCGCGGGCGGCGGCGAGGAACGCTGTCACCACCTCTTGATGCCGGGCGAGGTCCGCGGCGGGCACCGCCGGCGTGCCGCGGACGCGCCCGCGCGCCCGGCTGGCGAGTTTCTTCGCGGTGGCCGGCGTGCGGTCGAGGATCGGGCCGATCGCGTCGAACGGCACCGCGAAGAGGTCGTGCAGCACGAACGCGATCCGTTCGGCCGGGGCCAGCCGGTCGAGCACCACCAGCAGTGCGCGCCCGACCTCTCCGGCGAGCACGATCTCGTCCTCCGGCGCGTTCCGTGCGGCGGTTTCCGGGATCTGCTCGACCGGCGTCTCCCGGCGGGCACGCAGGATGTCGAGGCACAGCCGGGAGACCACGGTGGTGAGCCATCCGGCGAGGTTGCCCGGCTCGGGCGCACGGCCGAGCCGCAGCCAGGCCTCCTGTACGGCGTCCTCGGCTTCGGCCGCGGAGCCCAGCATGCGGTAGGCCAGCGCGTGCAGCCGTGGGCGCTGTGCCTCGAACCCGCGTGCGAGCCGGTCGTGATCACTCATCGGTCACCTTTCCCCGTCCTGATCCGTCGTGCAGGTGGGAACCCCGGATGGCCGTGCCGAGGAGAGGAGCCGGATGCCCGAGATGTTAGCGCCCCTGCTGTACCTGGATTCGAGTGCGGACCGCGCGGAATCCGTGAGCAGGCGGCTGACCGCGCAGTTCGCCGGGGAATGGCGGCGGGGCGGCGGGAAGGTGTGCCACCGCGACCTTTCGGCCGATCCGGTAGCGCTGATCAGTGCTGCTTACGCCCGTCTCGGCCGCCGCACCGAACGCCGTGGCGTGCTGTCCCTGGCCGCCATCGCCGGTCTGGTCGCCGACGAAGCCGAACGGCGCGAATGGGAGCTGACCCGGCCGCTGGTCACCGAACTGCGCGATGCGGGCACCGTGCTGCTGGGTGTGCCGATGTACAACTTCGGCGTGCCCGCCGCGCTGAAGCTGTGGATCGACCGGATCTCCTTCCCCGGCGTGTTCACCGATCCGGAGACCGGCCGGAAGCTCTTGGCGGACAAGGACTTCGTCGTGGTCAGCGCGCGGGGAGGCGGTTACGGTCCGGGCACCCCGCGGGAGGGTTTCGACTTCCAGGAGCCGTATCTGCGGGCCTACCTGACCAACCTGGGGGTGTCGCCGGGGCGGCTGGAGTTCGTGCACGCGGAGCTGACGAGGGTCGGTGACCTTCCGGCGCTGGCCGGGCTGGCAGATCTCGCCGCCGCGTCACTGGCCGCGGCACGGGGCCGGGTGCGGGAGCTGGCGGCGGCCCGGTCCACAGCCGGGTAAAGCGGACTTCACCACTTCCTCCGGACTCTTCGGGCGCTGATCTTTTCCGCCTCGCAGCACCGGGAGCGGCACCAATCCCCGCAGAACGCCGCTGCGCCGAGCGGGGATAGATTGATCGCGCACACGAGTGACGAGTGTCAGGAGTGACAGCGCATGCGCAAGGAAAACGTGGACGTTCCGGCCGGTGACGGGGTCGCCGACTCGTACCTGGTCGTCCCGGACGGCGGGCCGCACCCGGGAGTGCTGCTCTTCATGGACGCGTTCGGAGTCCGCCCGCGGCTCGAGGAGATGGCGGACCGGATCGCCGAAGCGGGCTACGCGGTGCTCGTACCGAACCTGCTCTACCGCGGCGCACGGTCGCCGTTGGTGCCGGACATGGCGGACCTGGCCGACGCGAGCAAGCGCGAGGCGATCTTCGGCAAGATCATGCCGCTGATCGGGCAGCTGGACACCGACGCGATCACCAGGGACGCGGAGAAGTACCTGGACTACTTCCACGCGCAGGACGGCGTCGCCGCGGACCCGGTCGTGATCACCGGGTACTGCATGGGCGGGCTGAACGCGCTGAAGGTGATCGAGGCGCTGCCGGACCGGGTCAAGGCGATCGCGAGCTTCCACGGCGGGCGGCTGGCCACCGACGAACCGGACAGCCCGCACCGGCGGGTCGGCGCGATCACCGGCGAGGTCTACTTCGGCCACGCCGACCAGGACCACTCGATGAGCGCCGAGCAGATCAAGACCCTCGAACAGGCGCTGGACGATGCCGGGGTCACCTACCGCTCCGAGGTCTACGAGGGCGCCGAGCACGGCTACACGATGACCGACACCGCGGCCTATCACGAAGAAGGCGAGAAGCGGCACTGGGAGAACCTGTTCGCGCTCCTGGCGCGGGTCAACGGCTGATCCACTGCCGTCTGCCGGTCCGGGCTGCGGGGGAAGTGTTTCCCGGCAACGGAAATCCGCTTCCGCCCGCGCTTCCGGGCCGGTGCCGGCTCCGGTGTGGACGGCCGGGCGAAGCCGCGTACCGGCGGCCGTCGAGGACCGGGTGGACGGTTGGCGTCCGGTGGTCCGGCTTCGCGGCGTCGCCGGAGGGCTGCTGCCGAAGATCACCGACGCTACACTCTCGGGCGCCGACACCGGACCGCGAAGAAGGCCGCCGATGAGCACGCCGACCACCGTTCCGCACCGCGAGAAGCTGCTGCGTGAGGGCTTGCGGCAGCTGTACGCACACGGGTTCCACGGCACGACGATCGACCGGATCCTCGAAGGTTCCGGTGTGCCGAAGGGGTCCTTCTACCACCATTTCGGGTCGAAGGAGACGTTCGCCCGCCAGGTGCTCACGCGGTACATGCAGTTCCAGTTCGACCAGCTGACCGAATGGAGCGGGCGTGCCGATCTGCCGGTGCCCGCGTTGCTGGCCGGGTACTTCCGCGCGATGGCCGACCGGTTCGTCGCCTCCGGGCACCGGCGGGCCTGCCTGACCGGCAAGCTCGCCACCGAGATGGCCGCGGAACACGACGCTTTCCGCGAGCAGCTGGCCGGGGACCTGGCCGGCTGGCGGGAACGGATCGCGGAGCTGCTGCGCCTCGGCCGGGAACGTGGGGAGGTCCGCGGCGAGGCTCCGGTGGAGCTGCTGGCGGACGCGGTGCTCGCGCTGATCCAGGGTGCGTTCGTGGTCGCGCTGGCCGCCCGGGACGAGTCCGCGCTGGCCTCCGTCGGCACCGCGATCGAGCTGCTCGTGGCCGGGTGACCGGCCGGGACCTGCGGCGACGCGCCGGTGGTGGCGTCCGGTGCGCCCGGACGGCGCACAGCGCTTAGGCTTGGTGCCATGGCCGATGGTGTGCTGTGCCGGGAATCGGTGGAGCTTTCCGGACGGGAACGGTCGGTGCTGCGGAGCATGGCGGTCCGCGGCACGGACCCGGAGCTGTACTGCGAGCTCGAAGCCGGGCACGGGCACGAACATGCCGCGCCGGTCGCAGTGGGCCAGTGGTGGCTGCGCTGGTGGCCGGGCCGCCGGGTGCTCGAGTCAGCGGCCGGGTGTGCGGCGCGGTCGGACGACGGCGTGGCCTGCCGCGTGCCGGGCGGGCACGAAGGCGGGCACCGGTTCGAGCCGGCCGAAGCCGACTTGGTCGGCGAGCGTCAGTAAAGTCGCGACATGCGCGACGGCTATCAGGACGATCTGCACCGGCTGAACCGGCAACTGGCGGAGATGGCCGACGCCGCGGCCGAGGCGATGCGGCGTGCCAGCCGGGCGTTGCTGACCGCGGATCTGCCGGTGGCCGAACAAGTCCTCGGTGCCGACGACGAGCTCGACGCGCGGCGCGCGGCCTGCGAGGAGGACGCATACGCCCTGCTGGCGCTGCAGGCCCCGGTCGCCGGGGATCTGCGCGGCGTGCTCGCGGTGGTCTACTGCGCGGAGAAGGTCGAGCGGATGGGTGACCTGGCCGCACACATCGCCGGCACCGCCCGCCGGATGCACCCGGACCGGGTGGTGCCGTCCGAGCTGGAATCGGTGTTCACCGAACTGGGCGCGGAAACCGCAGGGATGGCCGACCGCGTGGCGGAGCTGATCCGCGGTGGCGGACAGGGCGGCTACGCCGAACTGCGCCGCACCGACGAGACGGTCGACGCCCTGCACGCCCGCGTCCTGGCCACGATCACCGCACCGCAGTGGCCGCACGACCAGCGGGTCGCAGTGGCGCTGACCCTGGTCACCCGGTTCTACGAGCGTTTCGCCGACCAGGCCGTATCGGTCTCGCGACGCCTGGACTTCGCCGCAACGGGCGATCTGCCGGGCTAGGCGTTGGTCTGGGTGATCACGGTGTGCATGCCGGCGGATCGCTGGTGGGGAGCAGGCCTTGTCGGCCCGGGGCGTGGTCGGGCCGGGTGCGGGCCCGACCGCGCCAGTGACGTGCAGCCGCCGCATGAGGGTGCGGGAACATTTGCTGCGTATCCGGCCTGGCCGGGCTCGATCACGGTGACCAGCGGCCGGCCGTTGCCGTCGGCCATATCACGGTGGGCCTTTGTGCTCCAGCCGATGCGGGAGCGACACTTCGCGTGGTCAGGCGACTCGGTGAGCAGATCCGTGTAGTTCGGCTCAGTCCCCGGTGACACGCCTGATGGTGGTGGCGCGCTGATGCGCCCGCGCGATCGTGGAATCCACCGACACCGCCCAGCCGATCTCCCCGGCCGCATCCGCTGCCGCCAATAACCGCTGCAGCACCGTGCCCTCCATGCCGTCACCGGCCATCCGACAACGGACGCACTCGCTCACCAGTACCCACCGGCAGCAGATCCTCGATCAACACACACTGCTGATCTGGCAACAACTGAAACCCCCGACACGCCCGGCAACATCCGAGCCACCACCCACAAACGTCTGTCCGGCACCCCTAGGCACCGGCCGGTGCGCGGTTGCCCGGGAAGTGCCCGGTTCAGCGCGTCGGCGGGGTGCTGGGGTTGGTGCTGAGCGCGTCTGCGTAGCGGTGGCGGAGCGCTGCAGGGTTGGACGGCCGGGCGCGACCGGTTCGCGTTTGCGGCCGGCGTTGGCGGGCGCGAGGGTCGGGAGGACGGCGACTGGATGGTCAGACCGTCCTCCACCGCAGCGGGTTCGGTGGACAGGATGCGCACGCTTTCCGGTGGCTGCCCGAGATTGTGCCGCGAGCTCGCCGTTCGTCGTGGCGATCCGGGGGCCGCAGATGCCCGGGGCAGCGGTGGCCGTCCGGGTGCGCCGGCGAGCAGGTCCGTCCCTCCATTTCGGACTCCGGCAGGGTGGGCCGGGCGCCGGAAACACCCGGTCGACGGCCGGGTGTCGTGCCGCGGTCAGGAATCCGTGGTGTGGGTGCAGGTCACCGGCTTGCCGGGGGAGGGCGAGGTGGACTTCGCGAGTTCCTTCTCCTTGTCGAGCAGGATCCGGCAGCTGAGCGTGACGGCGCCGGACGGGGTCGCGGTCACCGAGGCGTCACGGCCGGCGCTGACCACCACGTCCTGCTTCCACGGCAGTCCGAGCGGGCCGGTCAGCTCGTGCTGGGCGACGTCGTCCTGATAGCGGTCGGCGGACTGCCCGTAGCTGATCCTGGTCGCGGTAGCGGTGTGGTCGGCGGTCACCTCGTAGCTGATCGCCCAGGACTTCCCGGTCGGGTTGGAGCAGGCCGCGAGTCCGGCGGCGGCGACGAGCACGAAACTTGCGGAGAGTGTCTTCTTGAGCACGCTCGGACTGTACCGGGTGGACAGTTCCGCTGCCGCGGACGCGCCTCGCCGCACCGGGGCCGTTCAACCGGGGCGGTCGGCCGAGAGGTTGGTCCGGTCGATCTCGGCCATGTGGTCCTCCGCCCAGGTGCGCAGCACCGCCAATGCCGCCTCCAGCGACGTGCCCAGCGCGGTCAGCCGGTAGTGCACCCGCGGTGGCACGGACTCCTCGACGCGGCGGTCGACGAGCCCGTCGCGGGTCAGGCTGCGCAGCGTGACCGAGAGCATTTTCTGTGACACGCCGGGAATCCGGCGCCGCAGGTCGGCGAACCGGACCTCGTCCGGTGCGGCCTCGGCGAGCACCTTGACCGTCATCGACGTCCACTTGGTGCCGATCCGGTCCAGCAGCTGCCGGGTCGGGCAGGCCGGATCGAACAGGTCGCCGCGGGCACCGGGAGCTCGGCGGGCGGGGGAGGTCACCTCGGGTTCACCACCTGATCGGAAAGTGCGTTCTTGGCGGCACGGCGCTGGTTGCCTAACGTGTGCTGGTAACCAATGGTAACCACGGGAGGCAGTCATGGACACCCTCGTTCCCGCCGGCGCTGCGCCGGTCGAGGTGCGCGAGATCGCGGTGCACGGGGTGCGGCTCAGCGTGGCGCTCGCCGGAACCGGCCCCGTTGTCGTCCTGTTGCACGGGTTTCCGCACACCCGCGAGCTCTGGAGCGAGGTGTTCGGCCCGCTGGCGGAGCGGTACCGCGTGGTCGCACCGGACCTGCGCGGCCTTGGTGCGAGCAGCCGTCCGGAAGGTGGATTCGACGCCGCCACGATCGGCGGTGATCTCGAAGCGCTGCTCGACGCACTGTCCGAACCGGACGCCGCGGTGGTCGCGATCGACCTGTCCGTGCCGGCAGCGTTGCTGTTCGCGCTGCGCCGTCCGGAGCGGGTCCGCCGGCTGGTCCTGATGGAGTCGCTGGCAGGCCCGTTGCCGGGCGCCGAGGACTTCCTCGCCGGCGGGCCGCCGTGGTGGTTCGGCTTCCACGCGGTACCCGGTCTCGCCGAGACCGTCCTTTCCGGACACGAGGCGGAGTACGTCGGCTGGTTCGTGGACCAGGGCACGCACGGCCGCGGTATCGCACCGCACTTGCGCGCGGCCTTCGCCGAGGCCTACACCGGTCCGGAGGCGTTGCGGTGCGCATTCGGCTATTACCGCGCGTTCCCGGAAAACGCCAGGCAGCTCACCGAGGAGGCGGCGAGGACCCGGCTGACCGTACCGGCGATGACGGTCGGCGCGCATCCGGTCGGCGACGCGCTGGAACGGCAACTGCGCCCGCTTGCCGACGACCTGACCACGCACCTGCTGCCGGACTGCGGTCACCTCATTCCGCTGGACCGCCCGCGCGAGCTGGTCAGCCTGTTGCTGCCGTTCCTCGAGTCCGGAAACGGCTGACGCTCGCGCTCTGGCGGCCAAGAGCCATACTGCCGGAGTGAAGCGGGAACAGGCATGTCGCTGACGTCCGAGCTGGCCGACCCTGCGGGCCTCCTTTCGCGGTGGTGCGCGCGCGTGTTCACCGGCACGCCGCTGGCCGCGCGACGGGTGGAAGAAGCCGTCCACGGCGTGCATCCGGTCCGCCCGGCGCTCGCGCGACCGCCGCGGCAGCATTGGGCCCAGGTCGGCGGAGCGTTCGGGCAGCGAGTCGCGGACCTCGTCCAGGCCGCCCCGCCGTACTACGCGCTGCTGGGCATGCTGCGGGCGCAGTGGGGCGGCGCTGCCTGGGCGCACGATCAAGCCGCGGCCTACCCGACCCACGCCGGGCTTCCCGGGGAATACCGGGCACGGGCGCTGAACATCCGGCCGGCCGCCACCACCTGGTTGGACCTCGGGGACGGATTCCCGGACATCGACCCGGTCCCCGGCGCGCCGCTGCTGTGGGCGGATTTCCTCGCCCGTGCCCGCCGCTACCAGGCCCGGCACGCCCCGCCGGGGCTGCTCGGCGAGCCCGGCGCGGAGGCCGGGCTCGCCCGGACCGCGTGGGTGCTTTCGGCGTGCGAGGACATCTACCGCTCCGGCGAGACGGATCCGCGGCTCGGCCGGGTCGTCGACGGCGGCGGCACGATCGACCAGTTGCGCGCGCTCCCCGGCGACGAGGTGGTGACCGAGCTGACCGGCCTGGCCCGGCGCCTGCACGAACGTGGTGTGCTGTGGGAGCTGCGCCGGCTCGCGGGTGTGCCACCGGAGGGCACCCAGCTGGGCATCGCGGGCCCGACGATCGTCCCCGGCTGGGCCGACGGTGACCTGCTGCTCGGCCGGATCGACCCGGAAGCAGGCATCGGTGACGGCACGGCCACGCTCGTCGACGTGAAGACCGTGGTCACCGTGCGCGATCCGGGACGCGTCGCGCGATGGCTGTGGCAGATCCTGCTCTACGCCTGGCTCGACACCGGGGACCTCTACCGCATCCGGGACGTGGGGCTGCTGCTCGCGCGGCACGGCACCCTGGTGTGCTGGCCGGTGGACGAGCTGGCCGCGGAACTGCTGGGTACCGCCGACCTGGTCGAGCACCGGCGCGACGAATTCCGGGACCTGGCAAGCGGAATCCTGCGCCGAGCCGGGCTGAGCCTCCCGGAGAGCTGAGCCGCCGCCCGCCCGGTTCCGCGGTGTGAAGAGACGGGCGCGATCCGCTCGCTTGCGGCGCCGGAGTTCGTGAACGCCTGTGCGAGCAGTGCCGATCAGCGCCGCGCACCCCGTCCGGCGAAGCACACCGCGGCGAGCACCACCGCACAGCCCACCAGCTGCAGCACGCTCGGCTGCTCGCCGAGCAGGACGATCCCGAACACCACCGCGCCGACCGGCTGCAGCAGCATGAGCGCCGCGCCGGTCGCGGACGGCATGCGCGGCAGCGCCCCGGCGATCAGCAGCCAGCCGGCGACCTGGCCGATCAGGCTCAGCGCCACGAGCCAGCCGAGCGCGGGCCAGCCCGGCGCGAAGTCGAGCCGGCCGAACGGCACGCCGAGCGCCACCGCCACGGCACCCGCGGACAGCGTCGCCAGCAGCAGCGAACGCACCTGCGTCGAGGGACCGCTGCTGAGCCGGATCAGCAGCAGGTAGACCGAATAGCCGGCGCCGGCGGCGAGCGCGGCGAGTGCGCCCAGCAGCGGGTCCGGCCCGGTCATCGTGGCGCCGATGAAGCCGCCCGCCAGCACGATGCCGGCGATCAGCACCGGTGCGGTGACCAGGAACCGGCGGTCCGGCCGTTCGGTCAGGAACAGGAACGCGAGCACCGGCACGATCACCACCTGAACCGCGAGCAGCACAGTGGCGATGCCCGCCCCGACCCGCGGGATCGCTTCGCCCCACAGCACGAAGTCAAGGCCGAGACCGAGACCGGCCAGCAGCGGTGGCACGACCTTCGTCCGCACGCCGGTGCGCCGTGCTTCGGTGCGCGCCAGCACGGCCAGCACCGGGAGCGCGAAAAGACAGCGCCAGAACGAGCTCGTCGCCCCACTGGCGCCGGACACCTTGATGAACACCGACGACAACGCGATGCACAGCCCGCCTGCCGCGGCGAGCAGCCGCGGGTTGAACCGTGCGGTGAAGGCGGCGATCGGCCCGGCCGGAGGGGCGGAGGGGAGTTCGGTGGCGGTCACGAGCACCAGCCTGGTCGTCCGGACTGTCAAGGACAAGCGAATGTTCGTGCGCAGAATTCGGTAGCATCACTACTGTGTTCACCCTGGATCGCCTGCGTGCGCTGAACGCCGTGGCGCAGCACGGCTCGGTGGCCGCCGCGGCCGCGGCACTGCACGTCACCCCGTCGGGCGTCTCGCAGCAGCTGGCCAAGCTCGAACGCGAGGCGGGCCACGAGCTGCTGGTGCCGCGCGGACGGGGGGTGCGGCTGACGCGGGCCGGGCAGCTGCTGGCCAGGCACGCCGAACGGGTGCTCGCGCAGCTGGCGCAGGCCCGAACCGATCTGGAGCTGCTGCGCGAGGACGTGCTGGGCCCGTTGCGGATCGGCGCGATCCCCACCTGTGTGCACGCGTTGCTGCCGCCGGCGCTGGCCGTGCTCGGCGAGCAGCACCCGCGGCTCGAGGTGACCCTGCGCGAGGGCGAGGCCGAGGACACGCTGCCGCAGGTGGTCGCCGGCGATCTCGACGTGGTCGTGGTGGAGAACTGGGCGGACCGGCCGGTCGCGCTGCCGTCCGCGACCACGCACGTCACGCTGTTCTCCGACGTGGCGGACCTGGCGCTGCCTGCCGGGCACCGGCTCGCGCATCGGCGGGTGGTCGACCTCGCCGAGGTCGGCGACCTGCCGTGGATCGCGTGGACGGCCGGTACCGGATGTCACGAATGGCTCGTGCAGGTGCTGCGCGCACAAGAGGTGGAGCCGCGGATCAGCTGCACCGTCGGCGGATACCCGACCCAGCTGGCGCTCGTGGCAGGCAACGCGGGCGCCGCGCTGGTGCCGCGGCTCGCCCGCGGCCCGGTCCCGGACGGCGTCCGCATTGTCGCCACCCGTCCGGCGCTGAACCGCACGATCATCGCGGCGTGCCGGGCGGGCGAGGAATCCCACGGCGGGGTCCGGGCCGCACTGGACGCCTTGCGCGAGGCCTCGGCGCGATTCACCGCACGCTGACCGTCCGCGGTTCCGACCAGCGGCGCAGTGCTCGGCAGCACCGGCGGGGAGTTCTTGTCTCCCTTGTCTTCTTGACGCTCGGACGCGGCTGACGGGACGCTGGGATTGGCAACGTTGTCAACGTCGACGGCTGACCGCCGGGTCAGCAGGCGACGGGCATGTCTCGACGGGAGCTTCGATGACCCACGATCGCAACGGCGGAGCGTCCACCGAGCGGCAGGCGCCGGGCTGGTCCCGGCGGCAGGCGCTCACCGCCGGAACCGGGCTGCTGGCGGGGTTCGGGCTGGCCGGGGTCCTGCCGGGGACGGCGTGGGCGGATACCGCGGCCGGGCAGCCCGGCCCCGTTGCCGGGCAGCCGGACCTCGCGTTGTTCCGCCCGGTCCGCGTGTCGTCCACGGCATACGCCGCGACGCCCGCGGAGTTCGCGGTCGACGGCCTCGCGCAGGTCGGTGTGGGCGGCTCGGGCTGGCGGGCCGCAGCGGGCGATGCGCAGTGGATCGTCGTGGATCTCCAGGGATCCTGCGAGATCAGCTCCGTGGTGCTGACCTTCGAAGCCAAGCCGGGGGATCCCGCGTTCGATGCGGGCGCCTCGCGCAGCAACACCCGAGGCGACGAGGTGCAGTCCAGCTACGCGACGGCCTTCGACCTCGACGTCTCGGCGGACGGCGAGCAGTGGCGCACCGTCCACCACACCACCGACGGCACCGGTGCGGTGGTGTCCATCCCGCTTTCGCCGGTGGTGAACGCGCGCTGGGTGCGGCTGCGCAGTTCCGCCCGGTCGACGACGAATCCGCTGGGGTTGAACGGGTTCCAGGTCTACGGCACGAGCCGCGAGCACCGTCCCGCAGTGCGGGGCTGGACGTCGTTCCCGGTGCGCGAGCACTCCCGTCCGCCTGCGCTGCAGGTGGCCGCCGACGGCACGGTGCCGCTCGAATCCGGCTGGGTGCTCACGATGGCGGACTGGTCGCCCAGTGACGACGGCGAGGTGCTTTCCGGGTCCGATGTGGACACCCGGGGCTGGCTGCCCGCGACCGTGCCGGGCACCGTGCTCGGTTCACTGGTCGAGCAGGGACAGCTGCCGGATCCGGTGTCCGGGATGAACAACATGCACATCCCCGAAGCGCTGTCGCGGCACGAGTGGTGGTACCGCCGGGCCTTCTCGCTGCCGCGGGGGCTGGACACCTCGCCGGGCCGTCGGGTGTGGCTGGAGTTCGACGGGGTCAACCACGAGGCGGACATCTGGCTCAACGGCAAGCACGTCGGATCGCTCGCACATCCGTTCGGCCGGGCCGCACTGGACGTGACCACGGCGTTGCGGGGGTCCGGTGCGCAGACGGTGGCGGTGAAGATCTCGCCGATGCCGTTGCCGGGCAGTCCCGGCGACAAGGGACCGGACGGAAAGTCCTATGTGGATGCCGGTGGGACGGTGTTCGCCAATTCGCCCACTTATGTCGCGGTGACCGGATGGGACTGGATGCCCGCGGTGCGTGACCGCGTTTCCGGGATCTGGAACCACGTCCGGCTGCGGTCCACCGGCGCGGTCGTGCTCGGCGATGCGCGGGTGGACACGAAACTGCCGAACCTGCCTGCGCTCGATCTCGCCGAAGTCGCCATCACCGTGCCGGTGCGCAACGCGGGGAACGTGGCCCAGCGGGTCAAGGTGACCGCTGCGTTCGACGGGATCAGCGTTTCCGGCACGGTCACCGTCGCCCCCGGCGAACAGGCGTCGGCGGTCTTCCCGAAGGTGCCGGTGAAGAACCCGAAGCTCTGGTGGCCCAACGGATACGGTGAGCCGGCACTGCACGAGCTCACCCTCACCGCGGCGATCGGCTCCGCGGTGAGCGACCGCCGTACCGTGCAGTTCGGCATCCGGCAGCTCACCTACCACTACGACATTCCGGTCTCGCCGGTGAACGGGGTGGCCGAGCAGCAGGTCGACCTGCCGCCACAGCAGGCCCGCTACGTCCGAATGCAGGGCGACCAACGGGCCACCAGCTGGGGCTTTTCGCTCTGGACACTGTCCGTGCTGGACAGTGCCGCACCGGACACCGACCTGGCGCGCGGGAAAACGGCGACCAGTTCTTCGGTGGCCGACGGCAATTCGCCGGAGAACGCGGTGGACGGCGATCCGAAGACCCGGTGGACCTCTGCCTACGCCGACGACCAGTGGCTGCAGGTGGATCTGGGCTCGACCGTGGGATTCGACCGAGTGGTGATCTCGTGGGAAACCGCGTTCGCGCAGAAGTTCCGCGTCCAGGTCTCCCCGGACGGGCAGAACTGGACGGACGCGGCGTCGGTGGACAACTCGGCCAAGCCGCTGACGTTCCTGGTCAACGGGGTGAAGGTGTTCTGCCGCGGCGGCAGCTGGGGCTGGGACGAGCTGCTGCGCCGGATGCCGCCGGAACGGATGGACGCGGCGGTCGCGATGCACCGCGACATGAACTTCACCATGCTGCGCAACTGGATCGGCTCCTGCTACCGGGAGGAACTCTTCGCCGCCTGCGACCGGTACGGCATTCTGGTGTGGACGGAGTTCTGGGACGGCTTTTCCAACGATCCGGCAAACCACGACATCTTCCTCGCGCAGGCGCAGGACACCGTGCTTCGCTACCGCGCGCACCCGAGTGTGGCGGTGTGGTTCGGCTGCAACGAGGGAGCCCCGCCGGCCGAGCTCGACGAGGGACTGCGCAAGATCGTCACGGACAACACCGACCTGCTGTACCAGAGCAATTCGATCGGCGGCCCGATCACCGGCGACGGCCCGTACTTCTGGCTGGACCCGAAACAGTACTTCACCGGCGAGGCGACCAAGGGCAAATCCGGCTTCTGGAGTGAGATCGGCATCCCGACCGTCTCGGTCGAGGAAAGCATGCGCACGCTCGTCGGGGACGGTGATCCGGGCTGGCCGATCGGCGCACCGTGGTTCCTGCACGACTGGTCGACCCAGGGAAACCAGGCACCGCAGACCTATATGGCGGCGATCGACGCCCGGCTCGCCCCGTCGTCGAGTCTCGCCGAGTTCTGCCGCAAGGCCCAGTTCGTGAACTACGAGAGCATGCGCGCGATCTTCGAGGCGTGGAACGCGAAGCTGTGGAACGACGCGACCGGGGTGCTGCTGTGGATGTCCCACCCCGCGTGGCACAGCACGGTGTGGCAGACCTACGACTACGACTTCGACGTGAACGGCAGCTACTACGGCGCGCGCAAGGGCTGCGAAGCGCAGCACGTGCAGGCGGATCTGACGGACTGGCAGGTGCGCGCGATCAACCACACGCCCGCGCCGTTGTCCGGCACGGTGCTCGCGCAACTCTACGATGTGGACGGTAAGAAGATCGGCTCGCCGAAACAGCAGAAGATCGACGTGGCGGCGTCCTCGGCCACCGCGGCGTTCACCGTCCCGTTCGGTGCCGACCTGCCTGCACTGCATCTGCTCCGGCTGACGCTGAGCAATGACCGGGGCACGGTGGTTTCGGAGAACACCTACTGGCGCTATTCCGGCGATACGGCCATGCGGGGGCTCAACCAGCTGGCCAGGACCTCACTTTCGGTCCGGTGGCAAGAGTCCGGAAAGGACGGCTACACCGCGACCATCCAGAACACCGGGAAGACGGTGGCCGCCATGGTCCGGCTGTCCCTGCGCGAGCACGACGGTGCCACCAGGGTCCTGCCGACCCTGTATGGCGACAACTACTTGTGGCTGCTGCCAGGGGAATCCCGGACGGTGAGCGTGTCCCCGCGGCGGACAGTGCGGAGTCCCCGCTTGTCGGTGGAGGCCTACAACTGCCCGGCGAAGCTCACCTGAGCGGGGTCAGCCCGCGGTGGCACCGCCGCCGGTTTCCGGTGCTCCGAACGGAATCACGGTGCTCCGGTGGTGGCCGGTCGTGCTCGGCGGACGGTTGTCCGACGGCGGTGTCCCGGTTCCCGGTGGGGTGCCGAGGATGGTGAACCCGAGCGTGCCCGCGAGGGGAGTCCCGGCACACCGGAGGGTCGCGGTGTACTTCCCCGGGGTGGCGATCACCGTGGTGTGCCCGCTGAACCGGCCGAAGTTGCCGCCTTCGGTGAACTGCAGCGGTGCCGCGAAACCGGGTGAGGTGGCGGGCCCGGCCGGACCGCCGGGGCAGCCGGTGATGGTGTCGGAACCGCCGGTGATCTCGCCGCCCGGCCGGACCTCGACCGGGCTCAGCGACCACGACGGGGGCTGGTGCGGCAGCACGGTGAAGGTGCTGGTGAGTGTCGTGCCGTCGCAGGTCGCGGTCGCGGTGTAGGTGCCCGGAACGGAGACGGCAGTGCCGTTGCCCCGGAGATTCTCCCGGTCGCCGCCGACCGGGACCAGGTCGACCGGCGCGGCGAAACCGGGCGAGGTGACGGCCGAATAGCTGTCGCATCCGCCGGTGATGCCCGTGCCGAGCACCGAGCCGGGCCGGAGCGAATCGGGGTAGACCGTCAAGGACGGCGCGTCCTCGGCGCGGGCCGCCGGCGCGAACGCGATCCCGAGCGCGGCCACTGCCACCGCCGTCGTGAGTGTTCCGGTCATCTGCGTGCCTCCCTCTCTTCGACGGGAACACGCCACCGGCGGCTCCCGGGTTGCCTCCGAGCCGGGCGCGCCCTGGATTGACCGCGCGGTGAGAGACTGTCGAGCACCCGCGCGGGGTGCCGCCCGGATCGCCACGTAGCCCTTCGCCACCGCGCGGGCGTGCGCGAGACGCGGGTGCTGCGGGCAAGACTGGCACGCAGCGACCGCCGTTCCGGGATTCCGGGAGCGGGTCCGGCGACCGAGGTCTCCGTCGAGCCTGCGCTGTACGAGATCGTGGTGATCGGCCAGTCGTGCCGGGACGCCCGGATCAGCCCAGCCACCGGTCGAACCACGCCCGGGTGCGGCGGAGCACGTCGAGCTGGTGCCCGCGTTCCCGGATCGAGTGGCCTTCACCCGGATAGATCACGTACTCGTGCTCCACGCCGAAGTGCTGCAGCGCGCGGTGAAAGTAGTCGGACTGTCCGAGCGGGACGTTGGTGTCGTCGGCGCCGTGCAGGAGCAGCATCGGGGTGCGGATGCGGCTCGCGTAGGAGACCGGGCTGAGCGCGTCATGCGGGTGCGGGCCGATGCCGGACCAGCCGGTGCTGCCGCCGAGCGCGGACTCGAACCGGCCGTTCTCGCCGGTCGCGGCGAGCATGCCCCAGTCGGCGACCCCCGCGCCCGCCAGCGCCGCGCGGAACCGGCCCGTGTGCCCGACCGCCCACTCCGCCAGGAACCCGCCGTGGCTCCAGCCTGCGATGCCGAGCCGGTCCGGATCGGCGATCCCCTCGGCGACGAGCCGGTCGACTCCGGTGAGAATGTCGGTCCACTCCTCCTGGCCCACCCGGCCCGCGACGCAGGCCGCGAACTCGTGCCCGTGGCCCTGCCCGCCGCGCGGATTGGGCAGAAAAACCGCGTAGCCGCCCGCCGCGAGCCACTGCGCACTGGGATACCAGAACAGCTGGCAGTTGTCGGCGTACCGCCCGTACGGCCCGCCGTGCGGGGCGACGACGGTCGGGAACGGCCCCTCGGCGGCGCGTTTCCCGGTCGGCAGGACGAGAAGTCCGTCCAGCTCGAGACCGTCTGCGCCGCGGTGGGAAAGTGGCCGCTGCTGCCCGAAAGTGACGTCGCGTAGTTCCGGGCGGGTGTCGGTGACCCGGCGCAGCGGCCCGCCGATCGGTCCGATGTGGACGTTCGCGCCCTCGTACCGGGTGCCTGCGACGACGGCGAGCTGCGCGCCGGACACGCTCAGTCCGGAGAGCAGCCCCGGGTGCTCGACGAGCGTAGTGGGCCCGGTGGGATCGAGCCGGGCCACGGTGGTGCGCAAACCCTCGGCGAACAGCACCAGCGGAGCACCGTCGGTCTCCTGCAGCTCGACCGGGCACCGCGAGAACCCGGCAGTGCGGTTGGTCCGGAGCCCGGTACTCAGCGCGAGATCGAACACCGCCAGGCCGGCTTGCAGCAACGGCGGGGTCAGAGCGAGGTAGCCGAGGTGCCAGCCGTCGGGTGCCAGCCACCAGGTCAGCGCGTGCGCGTCCGGTTCGACCGGGCCGAGATCGCCCACCGCACCGGTCTTCGGATCGAAGAGGTGCAAGTGGACAGTGCAGGGACCGCAATCCTGATCGGCGCGGGCCTGGGTCAGCACGGCGAGCGGGCCGCCGTCCGGCCGTTGCCGTACCTCGGTGACGTGCCGCCCGGCGAACACATCCGGCGTGGAGAGGTGTCCGGAGCGCAGGTCCAGCAGCCGGATGCGGGCCGCCGGTTCGTCCTCGCCCACCACGACGGGATCGCGGACGACGGCGTCCTCGGCGAGGAGAACGGCGGTTGTGGAATCGGCGAGCGGGAGGTGGTCCGCGATGCCCGCGGGCCAGGACGTCAGCGTGCTCACCACGCCGTCGGTCGGCGTGCAGCGCTGCAGTTGCGGGGTACCGCGATCACTCCGGTCGGACAGGAAGAACAGCGTGGCCCCGTCCGGGGACCAGTGCGGCTGGGACTCCGTAGCAGTGCCCTCGGTCAGCCGCCGGGAGCCGTCGTCGCCGACGAGCCACAGTTCGGTGTCGAGGTGCGCACCGCTGCGGCTGGCCGGGGTGAGTACGTAACAGACCGTACGTCCGTCGGGTGCGAGCGCCGGGGTCTGCGGTATCCGGCCATCGACGATCAGTTCGGCAGTCAACTTCGTCATCTCGCCAGTGTGCCGTTGGCGGCGGCGTACGCAGATTTTCGTACGTGGATTCCCGCGTTTGAACGGACGACGCGGCCGGCCCGATTGCCGACGATGAGCCGGTACCGAAAGGAGCGGAGCAATGACAGAGACGCCGAGTGTTCTGCCACCGCCGTCCCGCGCCGCCGAACCGGCGTCACCACGCAGGCGACGGCTGGGCGGGCGGGCGCGCAAGGCGTGGCTGGTGACGCACATCGTGTCGTCGGCCGCGTGGATCGGCATCGACGTGGTGCTGGCCGTGCTGGTGTTCACCGCGACGCTGACCGACGACCGGATCGTGGCCGCGACCTGTTACCAAGCACTGCAGCTGTTTGCCGTCTGGCCGTTGCTGATCACCGGGCTGGTCTGCCTGGCGAGCGGGATCGTACTGGGCCTGGGCAGCAAGTACGGCGTGGTCCGGTACTGGTGGGTCGCGGTCAAGCTGGTGCTGAACATCGTGCTGGTCGTGCTCGGTGTGCTCGCGCTGCGGCTGGTGGCCAACGAGGCCGTGGACTACGGCCGTGCGCTGGCGGCCGGCGGCCCGCTGCCCGCGTTGCCGGACCTGACCGTGCCACCGATCGTCTCGCCTGCCTGCCTGCTGGCCGCAGTGCTGCTGTCGGTGTACAAGCCGTGGGGGCGGGTGAAGAAGGCATGAGCGCTCCGGTGGAGACCGAACGGCTGACGAAGCGCTACGGCCGGATCGCCGCGGTCGACGGACTGGACCTGACCGTGCTGCCCGGCGAGGTGTACGGATTCCTCGGCCCGAACGGTGCGGGCAAGACCACGACCCTGCGGATGCTGCTCGGGCTCACCCGGCCGAGCGCGGGCAGCCTGCGGTTGTTCGGCCGCCCACCCGGTGCCGGGTCGCTGGCCCGGGTCGGCGCGCTGATCGAGGGCCCCGCCTTCTACCCGTACCTGTCCGGACGGCAGAACCTGCTGGTGATGGCAGGGCACGCGGGTGTCTTGCGCTCCCGGGTGGACGCCGTGCTGGAGACCGTGGACCTGACCGCCAGGGCGAAGGACCGCTACCGGACCTATTCGCTCGGGATGAAGCAGCGGCTCGGCCTCGCCGCGGCGCTGGTCAAGGACCCGCGGCTGTTGATCCTGGACGAGCCCGCCAACGGGCTGGACCCGGCCGGGATGGCGGACCTGCGGGTGCTGATCCGCGAGCTCGCCGACCGTGGGGTCACGGTGCTGCTTTCCAGCCACGTGCTGTCCGAAGTGGAACAGATCTGCGATCGCGTCGGCATGATCGCCGGCGGCAGGCTCGTCGTGGAGACCACCGTCGCCGAGCTGCGCACCGGCCGGGCGCTGCGTATCGTCGCCACGCCGATCGAGCAGGCCGCGGCCCGGCTCGGCGCGCGGTTCGGCGCGGACGCGGTGCGGATCGACGGGGCCGCGCTCGAGGTCGATGTGGCGGACGAGCCGGCGAGCCGGGTCAATGCCGAACTGGTGGCCGCCGGGATCGCGGTGAGTGAACTGAGCCGGCCGGAGCGCGGGCTGGAGGAGACCTTCCTCGAACTGACCGGAGGTGATCGAAGTGCCGGGTGAGCTCAGAGCGGAACTGGCCAAGCAGGCGCGCCGCCCGGCGAGCTGGCTGCTGCTGGCGGTCGGCGTGGTGCTGAGCCTGACGTTCGGCTACATCGTGCCGTACGCCGGGCTGTCCGGGACCGGTCCGGCCGGCGGCCGCGGGCCGGCCGCGATGCTGCCGGAGCAGTTTGCCGGCAGTGCGCTCGGCGGGCTGCCGGTGTTCGTCGGCGCGCTGGCCCTGATCTACGGGGTTCTCGTGGCCGGCAGCGAATACGGTTGGGAGACCTGGAAAACCGTGTTCGCACAGGGGCCTTCGCGGGCCACCGTGTACGGCGCGAAGCTGGTGGCCGTCGCGACCGGGGCACTGGTGCTGGTGCTGGCGTTGTTCGCGATGGCGGCCGGGGCGAGTGCATTGGTCGCGGCACTGCTGGACCAACCGGCGCACTGGCCGGGCTTCGCCACGATCGTGCGCGGACTGGGCGCGGGCTGGCTCATCACGATGATGTGGGCAACGCTGGGGGTCGCGCTGGCGATCGTGTTCCGTTCGGTGGCGTTGCCGATCGGGCTCGGGCTGGTGTGGATGCTCGCCGTGCAGAACCTGCTCGCATCGGTCGCCGCACCGCTGCTGGACTGGGTCGCGACAGCGCAGCGGGGACTGCCCGGCCCGAACGCCGGCTCGCTGGTCGCCGGACTGGGCGGGCTGGAGAGCGCTCCGGGGGTCACCGCGCTGGTGGGCTCCGGACAGGCCGCACTCGTGGTCACCGGGTACCTGGTGGCATTCGCCGCCGCGGGCGGCTGGCTGCTGCGGCGAAGGGACATCAGCTGACTGCCGATGACGTTGATGCGGACCGGACGGGCGTACGCCGGGACAGAAGGGACTGTCCCGGCGTACGTTGCCGGAAGGTGCCACGGCGCAGAGCGACCCTTCCAGTGCTGCATTCCCCGCCCGAGCACAGGGGAGAGGGCATCCTCCCGGGCCGGCGACCGGACCGGCGGCCACTTCACCGGGCAGCTGTGGCTTGCCATGGCGCGAAATCCGGGTGGTCGGCGCCACGAACCCCGAACTCGCCTGCCGCGCCGGATTCCGGGAAGCCGGCGCAGCGAAGGAAAAGTCCACCACGTCCAGCGCGTGGGAGCAGCACCCGAACAATGGGCCGCGTTTCAGCAGGTGGTCACCGGCGGCGAACGCTGGTCGAGCCGTGGTGCGGTGAACTAGGGTCGCCGGCATGTCCCAGGCACTTGCCTTCGCCGGCAGGCGGTACCTCGATCTGTGCCGGCTCTTCGGCGCCCTCTGTCGCTGAACGACCGGCGGCCGGGCGCCCGCTCCCCGGAGCACGTTCCGCCGATTCTCGTGGGCCCCGAGCGGATTTCGCCGGGGCATCCGGCCGTACCCGACGACCACCGCCGGGTCGTTTCCCCGTCCCCGGGCACCGAAAGGTCCAGCGAAACCGTCATGACTGCAGAACGATCCGTTCCGGTGCGCGAACAACCGGCGGCACAAGCCGGGCCGGACGCGACGCTGCGGGCCGGTGCGGTGTCCGGTCTCGGTGTCTTCGCCCAAGGGCTGGCCGCGGCGGCACCCAGCGTGGCGATCGCGAGTGTGCCGGGTTCGCTGTTCCTCGTCGCGGGCACGGGCTCCCTCTGGGCGGCGATCATCGGTGCGGTGCTGGTGGCCTTCGTCGCCACCGTGATCGCGTTGCAGGCCCGGCGAACGGTGTCTTCGGGGTCGCTCGGGACGTACGCGGGCAACGGGCTGGGACCGGTCGCGGCGTTCGTGACCGGGTGGGCGTTGGTGATCGGTTACCTCGGCTTCGCCGCGGGCGGGGTGCTCGGTGCGGTGCTGTACTTCAATTCCTTCCTCCAGCAGATCGGCCTGCACACCGACCACCTGGCGATCAAGATCGTGCTGCTGGTGCTGGCCACCGCCGCTGCACTGGCCATCCCGTTCCGCGGCGTGAACGTCTCGGTGAAACTGGGCCTGGGCTTCGAAGTGGTGTCACTGCTGGCGATCGCGGTGATCCTGGTGGCGTCGTATGTCACCTACGGCGCGCACTTCGACAGCGCCCAGCTCGACCTTGGCCACTTGGGGCAGAACGGCACGCTGATCGCCGCAGTGACCGCGGTCGGCTCGTACGCCGGGTTCGAAAGCGCTGCCTCGCTGGGCCACGAGGCGCGCGACGCGCACCGCACAGTGCCGCGGGCGATCCTGCGGCTGGTGCTCGGGCTGGCCGTGCTGTACCTGCTGGCGACCTACCCCGAAGTGCTCGGATTCCAGGGGGCCGAACAGCTCGGCACGGACAGCACCCCGCTGCCGGTGGTGGCGCGCAACGCCGGCGTCGGCTGGGTGACCTACCTGGTCGACCTCTCACTCGGCACCGCGATGATCGTGTTCTCTTCGGCCGTCGTCAACTCCGGCGCCCGCAGCCTGTTCACCCTTGCCAGGGAAGGCGCGCTGCCACGGCCGCTCGCGCGGGTGCACCCGCGCTTCCGCACCCCGTACGTGGCGATCGCGTTCGTCGGGCTCGCCGGGTTCGTGGTCGGGCTGATCGGCACGGTGAACTCGGTGGGGCGGTTCCAGTGGGACGTCTACGTCGGCATCGTGTCCAGCTACGCCTACCTGTTCGCCTACCTGCTGGTGGCGATCGCGACCCCGTTGTGGCTGCGCCGGATCAAGGCGCTGTCCACGGGCAGCCTGCTGGTCTCGGTGCTCGCCGTCGCCGGGATCGGTTACGTGATCTACCAGAACCTCATTCCGGCCCCGGACGGCGCCTACCGCTACCTGCCCTACGTTTTCGCGGTACTGGTGCTGGCCGGTCTCGCGCGTTTCCTGTGGTTGCGGGTCACCCGGCCTGCCGTCGCCGCGCGGGTGGGATCGATCCAGACCCTCTCGGACGCCGAACAACACCGGCTCGCCGAACTCGGCCTGCTCGACACGATCCGCCGCCCGTCGGTCCACTGAGGACATCGGAGAACCCGCACCATGCCGATTCACCTGCACTGGTACCTGCCGACCAATGGCGACAACCGCGACGTCGTCGGGTCGGGAGACGGTTCGCAGAAAGGCCTCGCCGCAGTGCGCTCGGGATTTCGCGCACCCACCGTCGACTACCTCGGCGGCATCGCGCGCGCCGCCGAGCAGCTGGGGTTCGAGGCCGTGCTCACCCCCACCGGAACCTGGTGCGAGGACGCCTGGGTCACCACGGCCGCGCTGTCCGCGGTCACGACCCGGCTGAAGTTCCTGGTCGCCTTCCGTCCCGGTTTCCTCTCGCCGACATTGGCGGCCCACCAGGCCGCGACGTTCCAGCGGGTTTCACGGGGGCGGCTGCTGCTCAATATCGTCACCGGGGGAGATCCCGTCGAGCAACGGCGGTTCGGCGACCGCCTCGGCCACGACGAGCGGTACGCGCGGACCGAGGAATTCCTCACTGTGCTGCGCGGCGTCAGCGACGCGACGACGCCGTACGACTTCCACGGGCAGTACTACGACATCGAACAGGCGGCCATCCCGTTCACCCCGTATGCGCCGCCGGAGATCTTCTTCGGCGGAGCCAGCCCGGCCGCGCAGCAGGTGGCCGCGCGGACGGTCGACACCTACCTCGCCTGGGGCGAAACACCACCGCAGATCGAGGAGCGGATCGCCCGGGTCCGTGCACTGGCCGCGGCGGCCGGACGGACGGTGTCGTTCGGTGTCCGCTTCCACGTGCTGGGCCGGGACACTGCGGCCGCGGCCTGGGCGGAGGCGGACCGGCTGCTCGACCGGATCGGCGACGACCGGATCGCCGAGGCGCAGCGGGTGCTCGCGGCCAGCGAATCGGTCGGGCAGCAGCGGATGGTGGCGCTGCACGGCGGGGATCGGCGGAATCTGGAGGTGTACCCCAACGTGTGGGCAGGCTACGGCCTCGTGCGCGGTGGTGCCGGGACGGCGCTCGTGGGCAGCCACGACGAGGTCGCCGACCGGATCGAGGAGTACCACCGGCTCGGCGTCGACCACTTCATCCTCTCCGGGCAGCCGCATCTGGAAGAGGCGTACTACTTCGCCGAGGGCGCAGGGGCCGAACTGCGCCGCCGCGGCCTCACCACCCCGGTCGAGGACGGAGCGCAGCGATGACCGGAGCGGACCCGATCGAGATCCGCACACTGACCACCCGGGACGAGGTCGGCGCGGGGTTCCGGGTGTTCCTCCGCGCGATGATCGGGCTGCCGTTGCGGGACGTGGACGCCACCGAGGTGACCGATCCGGGCCGCTTCCTCGGCGCGCTGGAAGGTGCGCAGGTCGTCGGCAGCGCGGACTCCTACCGCAGCTGGCTGGCCGTGCCCGGTGGCGCGCGGGTGCCGCACGCCGCGGTCACCCACGTCGGCGTGCTGCCGACGCATCGGCGGCGCGGCATCGTCACCAGGCTCCTGACCCACCAGTTGCGGGACGTCGCCGGGCGCGGCGAGGCAGTCGCGTCGTTGCGTGCTTCGGAGGCGGTCATCTACGAACGCTTCGGATACGGGGTCGCGAGTTCGGCGCGGCCGGTGCGAGTGGATCTGCACCGTGCGGGGCTCCGTCCGGAGGTTCCGGCGGGCGGCACGGTCCGGCTGGTCGATCGGGCGGTGACCACCGGGGCGCTCGCCGAGATCTACGACCGGGTGCGGCGGACGGGCGCGATCGGCCGCCCGGCAGGGTGGTGGCGGCTGCAGGAGATCACACGCGCGGCCGGTTCCGTTCCGCACTACGTCGTCGTGCACAGCACCGACGGCGTCGACGACGGCTACGCGGTGTACCACCCGGTACCGGCCGACGACTGGTTCACCAGCAGAGACAAGACCGTGACCGTGACCGATTTCGTCTCGCTCACCGATTCCGCGCAAGCCGGGTTGTGGCGGCACCTGCTGTCGCTGGACCTGGTCGACGTGCTCGCATTCGACGCGCTGGCGCTCGACGATCCGCTGCCGCTCGCGGTCACCGACCGCAGGGCGGTGCACCTCGGCTCCGCTCGCGACGAGACCTGGCTCCGCCTCGTCGACGTCGAGGCGGCGTTGCGCGAACGCGCCTGGGGCGACGCGGATCCGGTCGTGCTGGAGGTGCGCGATCCGATCCTGGACGGCAACAACGGCACCTTCGAACTGGGACCGAAAACCGTGCGGCGCACGGACGCTGCGGCGGACCTCGGCGTCGACGTCGCGACACTGGCCGCCGCCTACCTCGGCGGCACCCGGTGGCGGCACCTGGCCGCGGCCGGGCGGGTCACCGTCCACGATCCGGATGCGGTGCGGCGTGCCGACGAACTGTTCGCCACCACGGCACTGCCGTTCGCCGGAACCGTGTTCTGAACGACAGGAGAGCATCGATGAGCCGTGAGCTGCACCTGTTGCTGCTGGGCAATCCCCGCTCCGGCAGTTCCTGGCGCTATCCGGGGGTGGTGAACGGGCCCGCTGCCGTGCTGCGGTCGGTGATCGAGGCCGCGAAGACGGCCGAACGGGGCACTTTCGACGCGATCTTCTTCGCCGACACCCTGAACTATGGTCCGGACGCGGCCTGGCCGCACAAGTCCACCGAGGACTTCGAGCCGTTCACCACGGTGGCGGCGCTGTCCCGGGAGACCGAACGGCTGGGACTCGTCGTGACCGGGTCGGCGACGTTCCAGGCGCCCTACCACCTGGCCCGGCAACTGATCTCCCTCGACCACCTCAGCGGTGGCCGTGCGGGGTGGAACGTCGTCACGAGTTTCGCGCGGGCTGCCGCGGACAACTTCGGCGGTGCCGGGGTGCGCGCACACGACGAGCGGTACCGGGTGGCCGCCGAAGCGCTGGAAGTCGTGCTGAAGCTCTGGGATTCCTGGGGTCCGGACACGATCGTCGAAGACCATGCCGCCGGGATCTACAACGATCCCGGCAGGATCCGCGTTCCCGGGCACGACGGCGAGTTCTTCCGCGTGCGGGGCCCGCTGGGCGCGGCACCCTCGCCGCAGCGGCGCCCGGTGCTCTTCCAAGCGGGATCGTCCACCGCGGGACGGGCCTTCGCGGCGCGGCACGCCGAAGTGGTCTTCACCGGGCAGGGCGACTTCGACCGCGGACGGGAGTTCGCGGAGTCGATCCGCGGACAGGCCCGTTCGGCCGGCCGTGCGCGACCGCCGCTGGTGACGCCGTCGCTCGGGTTCGTCCTCGGGTCCACCGACGCGGAGGCGAAAGCACACGAGCAGACCCTCTTCGAGCACTTCATCCCGGAGTACCAGATCGGCTGGCTCCAGGAGGTCGACATCGACCTGACCGGCGCCGATCTCGATGCGCCGGTGCCGATCGCCGCGTTCGCCGAATCGACGGAGACCCACCGGACCGCGCTCGCCGGGTACCGGGTTCTCGCCACTCGCGGGAATCCGACACTGCGTGAGTTCCTCTTCCGCACGGTGACCGCGTTCGGAGCCCGGGTGGTGGGCTCCCCGGAAGCGATCGCGGACGAGATCGAACGCTGGTTCCGCGGTGGCGCCGCGGACGGGTTCATCCTCGGCCCGTCCGGGATTCCCGGGCAGCTGGAAGGGTTCGTCGACCACGTGGTGCCGATCCTGCGCCGTCGCGGGCTGTTCCGCCGCGCGTACCCGGGGCAGACCCTGCGCGCGAATCTCGGTCTTCCGGCACCGGATTTTCCCACGGGGTGAACGGATTCCGGGAAAACGGTGCGAGCGGCTAGATTTCGCAGACAGGACCGGGCCCGCGTGGCCGGCCGGGCGGTATCGGATGCTGCGTCCGTTGTGGACCGTGCCACCGGCTTCTCCTCGAGAAGGAACCCCACCAGCCATGACTTCACCGAAGCGCAGACCGTACGCGGTGGCCGCGGGCCTCGTGCTGCTGCTCGCCGGGTGCCGCGGCGGCACCGATGCGGTCGCCGGTTCGCAGCCACGCGACGGCGGCGGCCTGATCATCGGCCAGTACCAGGAAGTGACGCAGTTCGACCCGAACCGGCAGTACTCGTGGGAGACCTGGCGGGTCGACCGCAACATCTACGAAACCCTCGTGGACGAGGACCTGTCGGCCCCTTCGGGGACACCGAAGATCGTGCCCAAGCTCGCCACGTCGTGGACGGTCAGCCCGGACGCGACGACCTACACCTTCCAGCTGCGCAAGGGGGTCAAGTTCAGCGACGGCACGCCGTTCGACGCCAAGGCCGTGCAGTTCAACGTCCGCCGCTTCACCGATCCGGGATTCCGCTACTACGACCAGGTGAGCGCGGCGACGATGTCGCTGGTCTACCAGGACCTGGCCTCGTTCACCGTGCTCGGCGACCACACCGTGCGCTACACCTTCAAGCACCCGTTCCTCGATTTCCTCCGCCAGATCCCGAACAGCGGGAACGCGGCGTCGGGCATCTTCAGCCCGGCGGCGCTGGAGAAGTACGGCCAGGACGGGCTGGCCGACCACCCGGTCGGCACCGGGCCGTTCACCTTCGCCGAACGCGTCCGCGGCGACCACACCACGCTGGTGCGCAACCCGGGCTACTGGGGACAGCGCCCGCATCTGGACAAGGTGATCTTCAAACCGATCGGCGACGACCAGAGCCGGGTCGCCGCGCTGCAGACCGGTGCGGTCGACCTGATCAGCCGGGTGCCGCCGGATTCCGTGGCCACGCTGGAAAACGGCGGATTCTCGGTGCCGGAGAACAAGGGTGTGCCGCAGATCGTCTACTACAGTTACAACTTCGCCAACCGGTACCTGCAGGACAAGCGCGTGCGGCAGGCGATCATCGAGGCCGTGGACCGCACACAGCTGGCCGCAAGCATTTACCGGGGCCACGCCGAAGCCGCCACTTCGATCGTCAACCAGGGCAACGAGGCGTACGACGGATCGGCGGTGGACTACCCCTACGATCCGGCGGCGGCGAAGAAGCTGCTCGCCGAGGCGGGTTACCGGCCGGGCGAGGTGAAGTTCACCATCCTGTCCGACACGACCGGGCAGCCGACGGCGGAATACCTGCAGCAGTCGCTGAAGGCGATCGGGATCGACGCCGCGGTGCAGTCGTTCGAATGGATCACCTACGGGACCCGTACCGCGAACCTCAAGCCGGACGACGGCCTGTACCTCGGCGAGTGGGGATACGTGGCACCCGACTGGGTCCGGATCGCGCACCAGAACAGCGTGGTGGCCCACGACGGGGACAAGTACTCCGACACCAGCGCCGCGACCGTGCAGGCGATCGATGCCGCGGCACACAACTCCGACCAGGCGAAGTCCGCCTCGCTCTGGCAGACGGCGGCCAGGACCTGGGCGAAGGACGCGACGATCTTCCCGCTGCTGTCGTTCAACCGCTACTACGCGATCGCACCGCGGGTCGGCGGGTTCGTGTGGCCGCAGCAGGACCACTACGACCTCTCGCGAGTCTGGGTGGCGAACTGACGTGCTGCAACGGATCCTGTGGCGGCTGGCCGGGCTCGTCCCGCTGCTGTTCGTGATCAGCCTGCTGGTGTTCTTCATCGCGCAGGCGGGTCCGGCGGACCCGATCAAGGACGCGCTGAGCCAGAAGATGTCCCCGGAACAGATCGAGCAGATCCGCGCGGCCTACGGGCTCGACCGGCCGGCTTGGGCGCAGTACCTGAACTGGCTCAAGGACGTGTTCACCCACGGTGGCGGGCTTTCGCTCAGCGTCCGCAGCCCGGTCTCGGAAATTGTGCTCCCCGCATTCGGCAACACGCTGATCCTGATCGCAGGGGCGACCGCGGCGACGGTCGTGCTCGGTGCCGGGATCGGCTACCTGTCGGGCATCCGGCACGGGAAGCTGACCGACCGGATCGTCATGCTGGGTGTCCAGATCGGCAGCAACCTGCCGGTCTACTGGTTCGGGCTGGTCGTCATCTGGCTCACCGCGGTGCAGTGGAAATGGCTGCCGCCGGGCGGAATGCACGACCTGCGCGGCGAGGGCGGGGCCGGTGACCTGCTGCTGCACCTGATCGCGCCGGCGTTCGCGGCGTCTTTGGTGTCCATGCTGATCATCGCCAGGTTCGTGCGCGCGGCAGTGATCGAAAGCGCGCAGTCGGACTACCTCAGGACCTACCGGTCGCAGGGATTCGGCCGGGCGGCGATCCTCGGCAAGCACATCGGGCGCAACATCCTCTCGCCGATCGTGAACATCACCGGGCTCACCGTCGGCTCGGTGCTCACCGGGGTGGTGTTCGTGGAGACGATCTTCTCCTGGCCGGGTATCGGCAGTGTGCTGCTGAACGCGATCGCCGGATCGGACTACCCGGTGATCCAGTCCGGCATCCTGCTGGTGGCCACCACGTTCGTGCTGGTCAACCTGATCACCGACGTGCTGCTGGATCTGCTGAACCCCCGGCTTCGCCGAGGTGGCGCATGACCACGGCAACGGCGAACCCGCCGCGGCTGCGCAGGTCCGCGGTCGCCCGGTTCGTGCGCAACCGCGAGGCGATGCTCGGGCTGCTGGTGCTGGCGGTGGTCGTCCTCGTTTCGCTGGCGGCACCGTTGCTGGCGCCGGCCGACCCGACCACCGGCGACCCGGCCGACGTACTGGCCCCGATCGGCGCACCGGGGCACCTGCTCGGCACGGACGCGCAGGGTCGGGACGTGCTCAGCCGGGTGCTCCACGGCGGCCGGGGCGCACTGGCGGTCTCGGTTTCCTCGGTGGCGGTCGCGGTGGTGCTCGGCACGGCGCTCGGCTTGTTCGGTGCGTTTGCCGGCAGGCGTGTGTCCGGACTGCTGATGCGGGTGGTGGACCTGCTGTTCGCGTTCCCGGTGATCCTGGTCGCGTTGTCGCTCGCGGCGATCGTCCAGCCCGGGGTGTGGGTGCTGATCGGGACCGTGGTGTTCGGTGCGGTGCCGTACGTGACGCGCGTCGTGTTCGCCGAGGCGAAGATCGAGCGGGAGAAGGAGTACGTGGAAGCCGCGCGGGCGCTGGGTGCTTCGGGCACCGGCATCCTGTTCGGCGAAGTGCTGCCGAACCTGGTCTCGTCCGTGGTGATCTACGGAACCAGCCTCGTCGGCGTCAACATCGTGTTCACCGCGAGCCTCAGTGCGCTCGGGCTCGGTATCCAGCCTCCGGCGGCGGACTGGGGCCGGATGATCTCCGAGGGCGCCGCGGTGCTGGTGACCGGAAATCCGGGGGTCGCGACGTTCCCCGCGGTCGCCGTCCTTCTCGTCGCGTTGTCGTTCAACTGGCTGGGCGACGGGCTGCGCGACGTCCTCGATCCGTGAGTGTGGCAGGTGATGAGATGACAGCGGTACTCGGCATTTCCGGCCTGAGCGTCGAATTCGCGCTGCCCGGTGCGGTGGTGCACGCCGTGCGCGGCGCGGAACTCTCGGTGGGACAAGGGGAAGTCGTCGCGCTCGTGGGCGAATCCGGGTCCGGCAAGAGCGTGACCGCCGCGGCCGTCCTCGGCCTGCTGCCGCGTGCGGCGCGGATCACCGGCGGCAGCATCCGGTTCGGCGGCACCGAGCTGGTCGGCCTGCAGGACCGGCAGCTCAACGTGTACCGCGGCGCCGGGATCGGGATGATCTTCCAGAATCCGGTCACGTCGCTGGACCCCTCGTTCCCGATCGGCAGCCAGCTCGGCGACACCGCCCGGCTGCACCTGCGGGTGTCGCGGGCGCAGGCCCGCGGGGTCGCGCGCACGTGGCTGGCGCGGGTCGGCATCCAGGACGCGGACCGGGTGCTGCGTGCTTATCCGCACGAGCTGAGCGGCGGGATGCGCCAGCGGGTGATGATCGCGCTGGCGAGCCTGTCCGGGCCCGAACTGCTGATCGCCGACGAGCCGACCACGGCGCTCGACGCCACCGTGCAGCGGCAGGTGCTGGATCTGCTGCTGGGACTGGCCGCCGAGACCGGCACGGCGGTACTGCTCATCACCCACGACTTCGGCGTGGTCTCCCACACCAGCTCACGTGTCGCGGTGATGCGAGAAGGCACGATCGTGGAGGAAGGGAGCACCGCGCAGGTCCTCACCGCGCCGGAGCACCCGTACACGCGCACTTTGATCGACTCGGTCCCGGAGATCGGCGGCCGCTCCGCCCGCGCGTCGCCGCGGCCGGCGCCGGTGGACGAGCCGATCCTCGAACTGCGGCACGTGGGCAAGGACTTCGACCTCGGCGGGTTCGGCACCGGACGGCAGAAGTCGGTGGTCCGGGCGGTGCAGGACGTCTCGCTGAGCGTGCACCGTGGCGAGATCTTCGGGCTGATCGGCGAATCCGGATCCGGGAAGTCGACCCTCGCGCGGCTGGCCGGCGGGCTGATCCCGCGCACCGCGGGGACGGTGGCCTTCGACGGCACCGAGATCGGCGAATCCGGCACGCGAGAACTGCGCCGGCGGTTCCAGTACGTGTTCCAGGACGCGGCCACCGCGCTCAACCCACGGCTGACCGCGGGGGAGCAGATCGCCCGTCCGCTGTCCCGGCTGGGCAAGGCGGCCGGCCGGAAGGACGCCCGGGAGCGGGCACTGCGGGCACTCGAGCTGGTCGGGCTCGACGCAGGCCACGCCGGCCGTTATCCCCGCGAGTTTTCCGGCGGGCAGCGCCAGCGGGTCGGGATCGCGCGGGCGATCGCACTGGAACCGGACCTGCTGATCCTGGACGAGCCGACCTCCGCACTCGACGTGTCGACGCAGGCGGCCGTGCTCCGGCTGCTGCTGGAGCTCAAGGCGGAGCTGGATCTGACGTACGTGGTGATCGGGCACGACCTGGCGATCATCGAATCCCTGTCCGACCGCATCGGCGTGCTGAGCCGGGGCTCGCTGGTGGAGACCTTCGAGACGGACGAGCTGTTCTCGCCGCAGCGGCACCCGCAGACCAGGGCGCTGCTCGACGCGGTGCTCCCGATCCACTCCGGACGAGCCGGTACCGGGCGAGACAGCTCCGGAAGAGAAAGAGAGGCCTCATGACCGTCACCGACGAGCAGACCGCACTGACCTACCTGCGCCCCGCGACCGCGTCCGGCGCCGAACTGTCCGACCGTTTCCACCCGGTGTTCGACCGGGTCGCGGAGGGCAACCTGGAGCGCGAGAAGAACCGGATCTTCCCGCACGAACAGGTCCGATGGCTCAAGGAGGCGGGACTCGGCCGCGTCCGGATCCCGGTCGAGCACGGCGGATTCGGCGCTTCGCTGGAGCAGACCTTCGGATTGCTGGCCGACCTGGCCGAGGCGGACGCCAACGTCGCGCACATCTGGCGCAACCACCTGGCGTTCGTGGAAGACCGGCTCAACGCCGCACCCGCGGAGTCCAACGACCGGTGGATCCGGCGGTTCCTCGACGGCGAGTTCGTGGGCGGCGGGTGGACCGAGGCCAACAACGGCACGTTCGCCAACCTCAAGACCGTGGTGCGCAAGGACGGCGACCGGTGGCTGGTGAACGGCGCCAAGTTCTACGGCACCGGCAGCCTGTACGCCGACTGGCTCGACGTCATCGGCAAGGGCGAGGACGGCAGTGTGGTGACCGCGCTGGTGCGCCGCGACGATCCGGGGGTGGAGCTGATCGACGACTGGACCGGTTTCGGACAGCGCACCACGGCGAGCGGCAGTGCGAACTACCGCGACGTACCGGCCGTGCAGGGGGACGTGTTTCCCGCCGCGGAGCGGTTCGTCTACCAGGGGCACTTCTACCAGACCGCAATGCTTTCGGTACTGGCCGGGATCACCCGTGCGGTGCTGCGGGACGGGGTGGCCGCGCTCAAGGCGCGCGGTCGCAACTACCCGCAGGCGCTGGACCCGGAACCGGCTTCCGACGCGCAGCTGCTCCAGGTCGTCGGCCAGGTCTCGGCGCACGCCTTCTCGGCAGGGGCGGCGCTGCGCGCGTCGTCGAGCACCCTCGACCTGGTTGCCGCGGCGCACGCGGCAGGCGATGAGGCGCAACGGAAGCAGCGGGTGCTGGAGGCCGAAGTGGCCACGGCACAGGCACAGCTGGTGATCATCGAGGCGGCGTTGCAGGCCACCACGACCGTCTTCGACGCGCTCGGCGCCTCGGGTGTGTCCGAGAAGGTGCTGCTGGACCGGCACTGGCGGAACGCGCGCACGCTGGCCTCGCACAACCCCCGCGTCTACAAGGCACGAATTCTCGGGGACTGGCTGGTCAACGGGACGGATCCGGTGCCGAACCTGGCGGCACTCGGCCGCGGCGGCCAGGGCGACTGACCGAGAAGGAGCGAAATGACCGCCCCGTACCTCGCGCTCGGCCTTGCCGGGCCCCAGCTCGTCGAGCTGACCGGTGACCCCGGACTGCTCGCCCGGTGGGACCGGCTGCCGGTTGCGTTCACCGTGCTCGGCCTGGACCGGATCGACGGCAGTGCACCGGCGTCGCAGACCTTGGACAGCAGCGCGGTCGGCGCCGTGCTGGCCGCCCGCACGGACAACGGGCGGTTCCTGGTCGTCGCGAGCCCGCAACGCGATCACCCGTACAACCTCGCCCGCCGGACCGTCTCGCTCGGGCATCTGTCACGCGGCCGCAGCGGCCTGCTGATCGGCGCCCGGGACGGCTACTCGGCGCGCACCCCCGACGGTGCGAGCGCGTGGGGACCGCCGCTCACCGCGGAGACGGCTGCCGCGGTCGCCGATGCAGTGCGGAAGCTGGAACAGAGCTGGCCCCATGAGTCGATCATCGGTGACCGCGAGACCGGGATCCTGGTGCGTTCGCACGAGATCGTGCACGCCGACATCGGCGGGGCGTTCCCGATCGCGGGTCCGCTCACCGCGCCGGAACCGCCCACCGGCGCGTCGGTGCTGGCCGGGTGGGGCCCTGGTTCGGGACCGGTCGATCTGGTGCTCGGCGGTGCGTCCGTGGTGGTCACGCCGTTGGGTGCGCAGCCGCCCCGGGACGTCACCGGCGTGCTGCTGCAGGCCGCCGCGGAACAGTCCCTCGGCGAGCTGCTCGGCGCTGCGGAAGGGTTGCTGGCAGCCGGTTTCCGCCCGGTTCCGGCCGGGCCACTGCGGACGGCGCTCGGCCTGGCGCCGGCCTCCCGCGCGGTGGCCGGTCGCGCGGCCTTTCCCGAGCCTCAGCCGTATCCGTCGCTGTGAAGCCTGCCAGGAGGAAAATCCGATGACCGACCGGCGCACCGGGCACGTGCTCCTCGGCGTCAACGTGCTCGTACTGGGCTACCTTCCGGCCGCCTGGCAGTCACCGCTGCTGGCGAAGGATTCCTTTGTGGACCCCCGGTACTGGGAGGCCATCGGGCGGACCGCCGAAAGGGGAACGCTGGACGCGATCTTCCTCGCCGACGGGCCGGTGCTGGGCGATCCGGCGTACGACGCGAACCCGATCCGCCTCGAGCCCACGGTGAACTGGGGGCACGTCGCCGCCGTCACCGAGCGGATCGGGCTGGTGGCCACCGCGTCCACCACCTTCAACGATCCCTTCGAACTGGCCGAGCGGCTGCTGTCCTGGGACCACCTGTCCGGCGGCCGCGCGGGCTGGAACATCGTGACCACCCGCGGTGCCGCGGCGGCGCGGAACTTCGGGCTGCCCGACGTGCCGCTGCGGGACGACCGGTACGACCGCGCGGCGGAGTTCGCCGACGTGGTGCGTGCGCTGTGGGATTCGGCGGAGACCGGGCGGGAGGTCCGCCACCACGGCGAGCTGTTCCGGATGCAGGGCCGGCTGCGGGTGCCGCCGTCGAAGCAGGGGAGACCGGTGCTGCTGCAGGCGGGCGGCTCACCGAAGGGCCGCGCACTGGCCGGCCGGGTGGCCGAGGGCGTCTTCTCCGCCGAGCTGACCCGGGACGGTGCGGTCGAGCACTACCGTCTGGTCAAACGGCTGGCGCGCGAGCACGGCCGCTCGCCCGACGACGTCAAGATCCTGCCCGGTCTGCTGCTGAGCCTGGGCAGCACCGAGCAGGAGGCACGACGGCGCAGCGACGAACTCCACGACGCCGGTCCCGCGTCCTACTCGGTCCAGTGGCTTTCCCAGTCGATCGGGTACGACGCCTCGAAACTGGAGCTGGACGAACCGTTCCCGGAGGAGGTGCTGGCCGCACCGGCGGACCCGCAGACGTTCCAGGGCAGCATGGGGTTCCGCGAATCGATCGTGGCGCAGATCCGCCGCACCGGCCCGACCGTGCGCGAATACCTGAAGCAGACCCGCTACACCGGCTCCGGGCACTCCGGGTTCGTGGGCACGCCGGAACAACTGGCCGACCACATCGAGGACTGGTTCCAGGCGGGAGCCGTCGACGGCTTCAACCTCCAGCCCGACGTGCTCGCCGACGGACTGGAGGTGATCACCGACGAGCTGGTGCCGATCCTGCGGCGGCGCGGGCTGTACCGGCACGAGTACGAGACCGACACGTTGCGCGGCCACTTCCGGGCCGGTTCGCCGAGCCACGGTCTCGGCTGACCCGGCGGCCGCACGACGATGCGGGCCGTGGGCCGCGATACCACACCGTTGCGGTCACTCGTGCGCGAACAGCACGGCGGCGATCTCCGTGGCGGTGACCTTGGCCAGGTCGGCGAAGAACGGCACCCGCTCCGGGATCATCAGGCCGGTCGTGCCGCGGAGGCCGAGTGCGAACCGGGCGGTGCCCTCCGCGGTGCGGATCGGGATGCCGATCGTGCGGAATCCCGCGGCGAGTTCCTCGTCGTTGAACGCCCAGCCGCGCTCGCGGGTGCGGGCCAGTTCCTTGGCCAGTTCGGCCGGGTCGGTGGGCGCGCGGTCGGTGCCGTCGGTGAAGGGCAGACGTGCCAGCTCGTCCTCGGACGGCTCCGACCACGCGAGCAGTGCCTTGCCGAGAGCGCTGGCGTGCAACGGAAGCCGCACGCCCTGGAGCTGGTGGCCGTCGGCCTCGCGCCACCGGCTGGTGCCGAGCAGTACCGCGTCGTTGCCGTGCCGGACGGCCACCGAGGCGGATGCGCCGGTGGTGGTCGCGAGCTGTTCGAGATGCGGTTCCACGAGGTAGATCTTGTGCTGGCGGTAAGCGATCTGGCCGTACTCGGCGAGCGCCCCGCCGAGCCGGTAGCGGCTGGAGACCGGGCTCTTCTCCAGGAAGCCGGCGTCGACCAGCGCGGTCACCAGCCGGTGGGTGGTGCTCACCGCGAGCTCCATCCGCCGGGCGACCTCGGTGACGCCGAGCTCGCCACCGCCGCGGAAACAGCCCAGTACGGCGAGCGCCTTCGCGACGGTCTTGGTGCCCTCGCCGGTTCTTCCGGTCATGACGAGGGAGCCTAACCCATTCCGAATATCGGAAGCCAGTCGCGGATCAGGCCCAGCTATATCGGAACTTTGTAGCGCGCAGCCGCGAAAATCTTCCATTATCTGGAACTTCTGGGCCTCCGGGAACCGCCTGGTTATCGTCGGCCCGCAGCATCACCGCGCCGTCGCGCCGGATCCTCTTCGTCAGGAGTCAGCTCCATGCCCCGGACCCCGAAACTCAGCCACGCGCTCGCCGTGGTCCCCCTGCTCGCACTGGCCGCCGCGTGCGGCGGCACCGGCGCCGCCACCGAGGCGGACAGCGACGCGTCGTTCGTCCTGAAAGTCACCGATCCCGGCAACGCGGGCCCGCTCGCGGTCGGCAAGCGCGACGGCACGTTCGACAAGGCGCTCGCGCCGCTGGGCGCCCGCATCGAGTGGGTGGAGAGCACGCCCGGCTTCAGCTCCAACCTGAAGCTGTTCAACACCAAGCAGCTCGACGTTTCCGACGGTGCCTACAGCCCGGTGGTCGGCGCGTTGTCGAAGGACGTGGGGGTGCGGATCGTCTCGGTGGCCGACCCGGTGGGCAAGGACCAGAACGGCATCCTCGCCACGCCGCAGTCGGGCATCCACTCGGTACGGGACCTGGCAGGCAAGCGGATCGCGGTCAACCCGGCGGGCAAGGGCGAGTACATCACGCTCAAGGCGCTCACCCAGGCCGGTGTCCCGGTGGACCGGGTGGAACGGGTACCGCTGCAGCAGGCCGACGCGACCTCGGCGTTTTCCACCGGCAAGGTCGACGCGTGGGCGTCGTTCAACGATCCCTACCAGGAAGCCAAGGCGGCCGGCGGGGTGGAGATCGCGACCGAGCAGAGCATCGGCTCGGTGGACAACACGATCACCGCCTTCCGCACCGAGGTGCTCGACGCCAGGCCGGACGTGGCCGCGAAGTACCTGGAGACGGTGCAGGAGCTCACCCGGCAGCAGCGGGCGCATCCGGCGGATTTCGAGAACGTCTTCGACAAGGCCGGTCCACGGGCGCTGTCCGGCGCCCGGCTGGACCGCGCGGTCGCACTGGACGCGCAGGCCGCTGTTCCGCGGTACCCGACCCCGCAGGACGCGCGTGACCTGGAGTCGGTCGCGGAACTGTTCTCGCAGTACCACGTGATCCAGCACAAGATCACCGCCGCGGACGTGTTCTACGACCTTCCGGCCAAGCTCGCCGAGTACCGGAAGGCCGGTAAATGAGCACCGAAACGAGCACCGAAGTGCGCCGCGTGGCAGTGCCCGGCCCGGCCCGCACGGCCGGCTCGGACCTCGTGCGCCCGGTCTACCGGGGCACCGGGCGCAGATCCCGCCGGCGATCGGTTCCGCTGCGGTTTTCCGTGCCGCTGCTGCTGATCGCGGTGTGGTGGCTGGGTTCGGCGACGGGCTGGTTCTCCGCACAGGTACTGCCCGGACCGCCGAAGGTGTGGTCCGCCTTCACCGAGCTCCTGCAGACCGGCCAGCTCGCGGACTACACGCTCGTCTCGCTGCAGCGCGCGGCAGCCGGGGTCGCGCTCGGCGTGGCGGTCGGGCTGGTCTTCGGCGTGCTGTCCGGGCTGACCGCGCTCGGCGAGGAACTGATCGACGCGACCATGCAGATCAACCGCGCGATCCCGTTCCTCGCGCTGGTGCCGCTGTTCATCGCGTGGTTCGGCATCGACGAGAAGTTCAAGGTGCTGCTGATCGCGGTCGCCACCGTCGCGCCGATGTACGCCTACACCTACCTCGGGGTCCGCAACGTGGACCGGAAGCTGCTGGAGGCCGCCCGCAGTTTCGGCCTCCGCGGGGCCCGGCTGGTCTTCGGCACAGTGCTGCCGACCGCGTTGCCGTCGTTGCTGATGGCGCTGCGGATCTGCCTGTCGATCAGCATCACCGGGCTGATCGCGGCCGAGCAGGTCGGCACACGGGAAGGCATCGGGTATCTGGTGAGCCTCGCGCAGGAGTACAACCGCACCGACTACATGGTGCTGTGCGTGGTCCTCTACGCCGTGCTGGGGCTGCTGTTCGATGCCGCGGTGCGCGTGCTGGAACGGTTCGCGATGCCGTGGCGGGCGGGGGTGGCGGCCCGATGACCGCCACCGATTCCCTGCTCGCGGTCTCGCTTTCCGGCGTGCGCAAGAGTTTCGGTGACAAGACCGTGCTCGACCGCGTCGACCTGGAGATCCGCCGCGGCGAATTCGTGGTCCTGCTCGGACCGAGCGGCACCGGCAAGACCACCCTGCTGCGGCTGCTGCTCGGGCAGGAACGGCCGGACGACGGCGAAATCCTGGTGCCCCGGCAGCGCACCGTCGTCTACCAGGAGCCGCGGCTGGTCCCGTCGAAGCGGGCACTGTCCAATGTGGTCCTCGGACAGCCGCGGACCCGGCAGGTCACCGAGGACGGCCGCCGGGCGCTCGACGAAGTGGACCTCGCCGACAAACACCGGGCCTGGCCTGCGACGCTGTCCGGCGGGGAGGCGCAGCGGGTCGCGCTCGCCCGTGCCCTGGTCCGCGAACCGGAGCTGCTCCTGCTCGACGAGCCGTTCGCCGCGCTCGACGCGCTGACCCGGCTGCGCATGCAGGACCTGGTCGGCGAGCTCGTCGCACGGCACCGCCCGGCCGTGCTGCTCGTGACGCACGACGTGGACGAGGCGGTCCGGCTGGCCGATCGCGTGCTGGTCCTGCGCGACGGGCGGTTCACCCGCGACCTCGGCATCGACCTGCCCCGCCCGCGCGATCGCACCGACCCGGCCACGCTGCGCCACCGCACGACACTCCTCGCCGAACTCGGCGTCCGCTCGAACCCTTCGGAGGAATCCCATGTCCGGCACGACTGAACCGGCTCTCGACACGCTGTGGTACACCCGCTGCCCGGTGCCCACCGCCAGCGGGCTGGCGCACAGCCTCGGGTGGCTGGCCGAGGACGCCACCGGTCACGGACTGTCCCTGGAAGTCCTGCAGGACGCCGGACCGGAGATCGCGGTGCACCATTTCGACCACCTGCTGCCCGGCCTGATCCGCGAGGGCGGCAACGTCCCGGCCATCGCGGCGAGGGCACAGGGCTCGCCGACCCGGTTGATCGGGCTGACCTGGATCGACGAGGCGCAGGCGGTGCTCGTCGCCGGGGATTCGCCGATCGCCGACGCGCGCGAGCTGGCCGGACGGCGGATCGGGATCCCGGCGTGGGCGGCCGACCGGCCCCGCAGCTTCCCACGGGCGATGGCGTTGCACGGCTTCGCCGCCGCGTTGCGGACCGCGGGCCTGACCCTGGCCGACGTGACCGCGGCCGAGATCGGCGTCAACCGCAATCCCGAGGTGCGCGCCGAGGGAGCGCGGCGCACCACGTGGGGAGTGGCCGAACTGCTCGCGGGAGAGGTCGACGCGATCTACGTCAAGGGCGCGCGTGCCGCGGAAGTGGCGCGGGAAAAGGGATTGCGGGTCCTGGTCGACCTCGACGCCACCGCGAAGCGCGGAGACCGGGTCAACAACGGCACCCCGCGGCCGCTGACCGTGCACGCGGACCTCCTCGAACACCGGCCGGAACTGGTGGTCGGGTTCCTCGCCGCCAGCCTGCGCGCGGCGGACTGGGCCGCCGGGCACCTCGACGAAGTCCGTGCCGTACTGGCACGCGAGACGTTCTCCGGGCCGGAAGGGGTCGCCGCCGCCTACGGCGCCGACTTCCACCGCGGTCTGCACCCGGACCTCTCCGACGAACGGGTCGAGCTGATCGGGGTGCAGAAGCAGTTCCTCTACACCCACGGGTTCCTCGACGCCGACTTCGACCTGGAGTCGTGGGTGGCCGGTGAACCGCTCGCGCAGGCAAGGGCATTGGTCGCGGGGGAGCGGGCGGCATGACGCGGTACCTGTGGGACACCCCGACCTCCGGCGACGGCCGCCGGGCGGATCGGAACCGGTGGGACCGCGACGGATTCGGCCATCTGCACCAGGTAATCGGTGCGGCCGAGCTGGCCGGGCTGGACGGGGTCGTCGTGCCCTACGACCCGGACGGCGACGAGCCGTGGATCGTGGCCGGCGGCGCACTGCGCGACACCCGGCACACCAGGGTGGTCGTGGGGTTCCACCCGGCCTTCGGCACACCGGTGTACGCGGCGAAGATGTCGCTGACCCTGCAACGGCTCGGTGCCGACCGGCTCGACTGGCTGGTGCACGTCGAGGCCGGCGCCGAGGACGAGGTGCGGCGCGGTGACCACCTCATCGGCGCGGCGAGGTACGAGCGGGCTGCGGAGTTCCTCACCGTCGCCAGGGGAGTGTGGTCGGGCAGGGGAGCGCTGCCCGGTGGCTTCGACGGGGGCGAGTTCGACCACGACGGCGACTACTTCCACGTCGCCGCCGGAGGATTCGACGAGGCTGTCGACGGCCACCCGTTCCCGACCGTGCACCTGACCGGTACGTCGCCGGAAGCCCTCGCGCTTTCGGCCGCACACGGGGACGTGCACCTGTTCACCGAATCCGAGCACGGCCTGTGGCCGCAGGTGCGAGCACTCGGCGAACTCGCGGCGGCCCGCGGCCGCACCGTGCGCGCGGGACTGGCACTGCCGGTGATCGCCCGCGAGGACGAGGACGAGGCATGGGCAAGGGTGCTGCGGCTGTGGCGGGAGACCGACCCGGCGGCCACCGAGGACGAAGTCCGGTCGAGGGGGCTCGGCGACCTTCGGTTCGACGGGTTCGACCGGATCGGGTATCGCACCCCGATCGGGCTGGTCGGCAGCTACCGGCAGGTCGCCCGGCGGCTCGCGGACTACGTCGCAGGCGGCATCGACACGTTCGTCCTAAGCGGACATCCGGCGATCGAAGAGGTGCACCGGGCCGGCGAACACCTGCTGCACCTGGCCGATCCGGCGGGCCGCACACTGACGGGAGCACGAGCATGACAGTCGACGTCTACTGGCGCATCGGAATGGGCGGCGACCACGCTTCGCTGCGCACCCCGAAGGTCCGCAACCGCGGTGACTGGGGTGGGGTCGGCCCCGGCAACCTCGCTCCCGCGGTCCGCAATGGACAGTCCGACGGCTACGCCTACATCGACCACGCGGCGGCAGTGGCACGTGCGTCCGAGGCCGCGGGCTTCCTCGGTGGGCTGTTGCCGTCGTTCCCCGGCACCGAGGACCCGTGGGCGCTGTCCGCGGCGCTCGCGCGGGAGACGACCAGCTACCGGTTCATGGTCGCCTTCCAGCCGGGATTCCTGAACCCGCTGCAGGCCGCGCGCATGTCGGCCAGCCTGCAGCGGGCGACCGGCGGCAGGCTGGTGTACAACATCATCTCCGGTGGCGGCGGTCCGGCGCAGCTGTGGTGGGGAGACCAGGTCGCGCACGACGACCGCTACGCCCGCACCTCGGAGTTCCTGGAGGTGCTCAAGGGCGTCTGGCAGGGCGAGCCCTACGACTTCGACGGCCGGTTCTTCCGCACCGGGGGTGCGGCACTGCCGCCCCGGCTCGCCGGGGAACCGTTCCCGGAGATCTACTTCTCCGGCTCGTCGGCGGCCGCGGTGAACGCGGCCGGTCTGCACGCCGACTACTACCTGTCGTGGCTGGAGCCCTTCGCCGACCTCGAGCGGAAGTTCGCCGGGGTGCGCGAGCACGCCGCGAAACTCGGCCGCGTGCCCAAGTTCGCGGTGCGCATCGACGTGCTCGCCAGGCACACCGAGGAAGCCGCCTGGGCGGAGATCGAAAAGGGCTGGCAGTACGTCGATCCGGCGGTCGCCACCCGGCAGGCGCAGGGCGACTCGGTCGGCGCGGGCCGGATCAAGGGCTGGGTGCCTGCCACCATCACCGGTTACCGCGACGTCGAGGTGCAGCCCAACGTGTGGGCCGGGTTCAGCCTGCTGCGCGGCGGTCCGGCGTTCGGCCTCGTCGGGAGTTACGAGCAGGTCGCGCAGCGGCTGGACGAACTGCTCGACCTCGGGGTGGACGCGTTCATCCTGGCCGGCAACCCGCATCTGGAAGAGGCCTACCGGGTCGGCGAGGAGGTGCTCCCGCTGCTCGGTCGTGCCCGCTTCACCCGTCCCGTCCCCGCCCGTGAAACCGTCTCCACCCGTTGATCCCGGAGGATCCATGACCAGTACCTTGTCCCCATCCGTCACCGACTTCGTGGCGAACGCCCGAAGGGACGCCGAAAAGGCGTTCCGGGTGTTCCGGGAAACCGGCACCACGTCCGCGAACGGAACCGTCAACTTCGTCGAGCGCATCCCCGGCGAGGAGATCGCGGTGGCACTCAACGAACCCGGCCCCTGGGCCGACGACAGGTCGGTGCGCCCGGTCGTAGCGGCCTTCGACGGCACTGTGCTCTCCGGCGAGGGGGCGGCCAGGTTCGTCGGCAACTACCGCAAGGTGTTCCTGGAACACCCGGAGATCACCACCGTGGTGCACATCCACACGCCGTGGCTCGGTGGCTGGGCGCAGACGCACCGCACACTGCCCATCCGCTACGCCGCGTCGCAGCGGTTGACGCTCTCGCGCGAGATCCCACCGCACATCGACCGCAGCCGTCCGGCCGGCGACTTCATCCTGGAGCGGCTGCAGCAGGATCCCGACCTGGCCGCGATCTTCGAGGCCAACGGCGGGGTCAACGTGATCGGGCGCGACGGTCTGCTTGCGACCGCGAAGTTCGTGGTGCTGCTCGAAGAGGGGGCGCAGTTCCAGGCCATCGCCGAAACCCTCGGCGGTTCGGTGGAATTCGACCCGACCAACCTCGTCGCACAGTGGAGCCGGTCCGGGCTCGTCGACGAGGCCCGCCGCCGTGGCCTGATCCCGCAGCACTGAGGAGCGTTTCCGATGACCACTCGTGTCGGGTACTTCCCGAACAACAACTCCCTGTTCGTCCTGCGCCACCGCGGCTTGCTCGAACGGCGGCTGCCCGGGGTCGAATGGGTCGACCTGCGCAGCCTGCCGGCCGCCGCACCGGTCGAGGTGAAGACGGCGCTGCCCACGCTGCACTCGGACTGGCTGTTCGAGCCCGGCGGCTACGACTTCGTCGGCACCGGGTTCACCCCGCCGGTCACCGGGCTGGCGCACGGCCGAGACCTGGTCTACGTCGGCATTTCCGGGCCGAGGGTGGAAAACGGCAGGCTGGTGGTCCGCGACGGCTCGCCGATCGAGACGGTCGCCGACCTGCGGGGCCGGCGGGTCGGCATCGCGCACGGCTCGTGGCAGACCACGCTGCTGCTGTTCGCGCTCGACAAGGCCGGGCTGTCCTGGTCGGACATCGAGCCGGTGGACACCGCGGTGCACGACGGGCCGGCCGCCTTCCTCGGCGGCGAGCTGGACGCCTGGGTCGGTGCCTATCCGGCGCTGGGCGGGGTGGAGCGGGAAACCGCGGTCCGCACGCTGATCGAGACCGACGGGCTGTTCAGCCATCCGTCGTTGTGGTTCACCCGGCGTGACTTCGCCGAGCACCACCGCGACGAGCTGACCGCGATCGTCGCGTCGCTGCAGGAATCCGACGCGTGGATCGTGGCACATCCGCGCGAAGCGGCCCGCTACTTCGCCGAGGACGAGGGCGCCGCCTCGGAGTCCGATGTGGACCGATGGGAACACGCGCTGCGGAACCGTCCGTTCGGCCTGCACCCGGTCGGCGAAGACTTCCTCGACGAGCAGCGGAGGGCGGCCGAACTGCTGGCGGCCAACGGCCTGCTGCCCCGGGCGGCCGATCCGCGGGCCGCGGTGCTGCCGTGGCTGAACGAACTGCTGGCCGAGCCCGCCGGCTGAGCTGATCCCCTGGCCGCCCGCCCGGCGGCCAGGGGATCAGCCGAAGGTCTCGTCGAGAGCCGCGGTCAGGTCGGCGACGAGGTCTTCCGGATCCTCGAGCCCGACCGAGAACCGAAGGTGCCCCCAGGTGCGGAACTCCTCCGGGTAGCGCGCGACGCGGGGGCCCTCGGTTCCGACGTGCACGATGAGGGACTCGTCGTGCCCGAGCGAGACGGCGGACGTGATCACCCGCAGGTTCGCGACGAAGGCGTTCTGCGTGTCGGAGTCGCCGCGTACCGCGAAGGCCAGCATCGCGCCGTACCCGCGACCGCCGAACTGCCTGGTGGCGAGTGAATGCTGGGGATGGGAGACGAGTCCGGGATAGGCCACGTAGGCCACCCGGTGATCGCGCTCCAATGCGGCGGCGACCACCTCCGCGGACGCGGTCTGCTGCCGCAGCCGCAGCGGAAGCGTGACCGAACCGCGGGTGATCAGCCAGGCGTTGAACGGGGAGATGACCCCGCCGACGTCGACCATCGCATCCGAGCGCACCGGTGCCAGCAGCTCGCGGGAACCGATCACCGCACCGCCCATCGCGTCGCCGTGGCCGTTGATGTACTTGGTCAGGGAATGCACCACGAGGTCGGCTCCGTCGGCGAGCGGCCGGTACAGCGGCGGCGGGGTGAACGTGGCATCGACGACCAGCAAGGCGCCCGCGTCGTGCGCGATCGAGGCCACCGCGCCGACGTCGGTGACCTTGGTGGTGGGGTTCGCGATCGTCTCGACGTGCACCAGCCGGGTGTTCGGCCGCAGTGCGGCGCGGACCGCGTCGAGGTCGCTGACGTCGACGAACGTGGCGTCGATGCCATAGCGCTCCGGCAGGACTTCGGCGAACAGCCGCCAGGTCGCTTCGTAGGTCACGTCGGACACCACGATGTGGTCCCCGGTGCGGAGGTGGGCGAAGAAGACCGCGTGCAGTGCGGCGACCCCGGAGGCGAGCACGACGGCGTCCTCGCCGCCTTCCAGCGCGGCGAGCTTGCGCTGCAGGCCGAGCTGGTTGGTGCCCGAATTGCGGGTGTAGAGCGGCACATCGGTGCCGGACCAGCTCAGTCCGGACGGATCGGCGGGCAGACGGTAGGAGTTGGCCATCACGATCGGTGTGCGGAGCGGGCCGGTGTCTGCGGATTCGTTGCCCGCGTGCACGGCTTGCGACGGAAAGGAGAGGGTGGCCGGGACCTGCCGGTCGGGTCGGGATGCCATGTCCGCCAGTGTGCTGCGCGCGGCCCGCTCCTGCGCGTCGTTCCGGCTCGCGGACGCGGCGTGCTCAGCCTGCCGGGACGAGATCGGCCAGGAACTCGTCGAAGCTGCGCGGCGGGCGTCCGGTGAGGCGCTCGACGGTATCGGTCGTTGCTTCCAGCGCACCTGCTGCGACCTCGGCGTAGAGCGCGGCGACGTCGGCGGCGAAGCCGGCAGGCAGTCCCTGCCCGGTCAGCTTCGCCGCGAACTCGTCCGGCGGGAGGTCGATGTAGCGCACCGTGCGGCCGGACCAGGCACTGAGCTTCGCGGCGATTTCGGTGTGGTCGAGCGCGACCGGCCCGGTGAGGACGTGGGTGCCGGCAGGCGGTTCGGCGGCGGCGAGCAGGGCCGCGGCGCAGGCGGCGATGTCACGCGTGCCGATGTAGGACACCCGGCCGGAGCCGTAGGCGCCGATGAGATCGCCGTTGTCGGTGAACGCGCCGGCACCGGTGCGGAAGTTCTGCATGAACCCACTCGGCTGGAGCGACGCCCAGTTCAGCCCGGACTCCGCGAGCGCCCGCTCGATCCGGGCATGGGCCCCTTCCGCCAGCAGCGCCCCTTCGCGAGCCCGCCACACCGACACCTTCACGATGGCCTCCGCGCCGGCTCGCCGCGCGGCCGTGATGGCGGCGAGCTGCTGGGCGATCATGGGTTGTTCGCCGTCCGTGGGCACCGCCCCGGCGCTGGTCAGGAAGACCCGGTCGGCACCGGAGAACGCCGCGGCCAGCGAGTCCGGTTCGGCGAAGTCGCCGAGCACGTAGCGGCAGCCCAGCTCCCGGCCGTGGCGTTCGTTCCGGACGAGTGCGGTGAACGGGGTGCCCGCTCGCGACAGCAGGTCCACGAGCGGCCGTCCGATGGTGCCGGTGGCGCCGGTGACCACGATCATGGCACACTGCTCCCGGAAATCGAGGGTGACTCGGGATAATATAGTGAGGGGGCCTCGAAGTGTCCACCACCGGTTCCGCCCGGCCGCTGCGCGCGGACGCCCGGCGCAACCGCGAGCGGTTGCTGCAGACCGCGGATGCGGCGTTCGGTGAGCACGGTGTGGAAGCCTCGCTGGAGCAGATCGCGCGGAGCGCCGGCGTGGCGATCGGCACGTTGTACGGGCACTTTCCCAGCCGTGCGGCGCTCGCCGCGGCTCTGCTGCGCGAGCGCCACGACGAGCTGTTCGCCCGCGGCGACTCGCTACCGGGGGAGAGGGTCGCGCTGGACGCGCTCACCGAGTGGATGCGGCTGGTTGCAGCGCACGCGGCGGCCTACCACGGGCTGGCGGAGTTCCTCGGCCGTGGCCTCGAAGACGAGAATTCCGAGCTGCACGCCGACTGCACCCGGCTGGCCGGCATCACCGAGCGCCTGGCCGGGCAGGCACGCGAGGCCGGCGCCCTCGGAGCGCACGTCACCGGCGCGGATGTGACCGCGGTGATCAGCGCGGTGTCGTGGACGGGGGAGCAGACCTCGCCCGGTCAAGCGGAACGGCTGCTGGCACTCGCGGTACGCGGGATGACCACGCGGTAGGCGCGTCTTCGCGGGCAGGCGGCAGGTCACTGCCGCCGGCCGGACGCCGGCAGATGACGAACCGGGCCGGACGGCGGGCAGCCAGCCAGGAGTCCCGGCGGGTCAGCTGACTTCGTTCAGCTTCCCGGTCGCGACGTCGAAGACGAACCCGCGCACGGAGTCCTTCTTCGGGATGAAGGGGTTGGTACGGATCCGGGTGAGCGACTGCCGCACGTCCGCGTCGAGGTCGGCGAACGCTTCCGCGGCCCACCCGGGCTTGATGCCGACATCCTCCTGGATGGACTTCTTGAACTCGTCGTCGGTGAAGGTCAGCATGCCGCAGTCGGTGTGGTGGATGAGGATGATCTCCTCGGTCCCGAGCAGCCGCTGGCTGATCGCGAGCGAGCGGATCTCGTCCTCGGTGATCACCCCGCCCGCATTGCGGATCACGTGCGCCTCGCCCTCGTTCAGGCCGAGCACGCCGTAGACGTTGATCCGCGCGTCCATGCACGCGACGACGGCGACGTGCTTGGCCGGCGGCAGCGGCAGCGGGCCGGTGAAGTTCGCGGCGTAACGGTCGTTGTTGGCCAGCAGTTCATCGGTGACGCTCATCGGTGGGTCCTCTCGATCGGTCTTCCACCCGGCTGAGCACACCGTTGCATGCAGTCATGCGCAACTTTGCCCACGACGTGGAAGTCACCCGGGCGGGACCAATCCGCTGGTGCCACGGCGACGAACGGCGGGTTCCGAACGCCCGTCGGCAGTCCATTGTGGACTCTGGTGTCCGCGATGTGGGACAACGATCCGGTGGCCGGAAAACGGGCCTACGCTGGAGTCCGTGACGACGCTCGACCAAGCCTCCGGGTCGATCGCACTGCCCGTGATCGACATTTCGCGCTTCCGGGATCCCGCGGCGGACCGGGAGACGTTCCTCGCCGAGCTGCGCCGCGCGGCACACGAGGTGGGCTTCTTCTACGTCGTCGGACACGGCGTGGCACCGGAGCTGACGAGCGGGATCTTCGAGGTCTCCCGGCGGTTCTTCGCCTCGCCGATCGAGCAGCGGCTGGCGATCGAGAACGTGCACTCGCCGCAGTTCCGCGGCTACACCCGCACCGGCCACGAGTACACGCTCGGCTCGCCGGACTGGCGCGAGCAGATCGACGTCGGCCCGGAGCGCGACGCCGTCGAGCCGGTGCCGGGCGCCCCGGCGTGGCAGCGGCTGATCGGCCCGAACCAGTGGCCCGCGGAGCTGCCCGAGCTGCGGAACACGACCCTCGAATGGCAGCGGGAAGCGTTGCGCGTCAGCCGGGAGGTGCTGCGGGCGCTCGCCGCCGCACTGGGACAGGACGAAGGTTACTTCGACACCTGGTTCGACGAGGAGGCTGCGACCCACCTGAAGATCATCCGCTACCCCGGCCGCCCGTCGGACGACGTCGAGCAGGGCGTGGGCGCACACAAGGACTACGGTTACCTCGCGCTGCTGCAACAGGACGAGATCGGCGGTCTCCAGGTGCAGGCGTCGGACGGCAGCTGGATCGACGCGGTGCCGGTGCCGGGCAGCTTCGTGGTCAACATCGGCGAGATGCTGGAGATCGCGACGCAGGGATACCTGGTCGCAACCCGCCACCGCGTGGTCAGCCCACCGGCAGGCGTCGAGCGCTTCTCGGTCCCGTTCTTCCTCGCCCCCCGCCTGGACGCAGTGGTGGAGCCATTGGAACTCCCGGCCGAACTGGCCGCCGGGGCACGCGGAATCAGCGAAGAGGAACACAACCCACTGCACGCAGCCTACGGGGAGAACGCACTGGTCGGCTGGCTGCGCTCACACCCCAAGGTAGCCGAACGCTGGTGGTCCGACGTTCTCGCGGAAACCTCGGCAGACACAGGGTTCGCCACCGAAAGCAACCGCACTCCGGCCACCCGGGACTGACGCCTCACACACACCCGGTGCGGATCAGCCCAGCCGGATCGCGGCGAGTCGGCCGGCCACGTTGCCCGCCGGGCCCGGGGTGCCTGCAGAGAGCTCGGTGCCGTGCGGCCGGCGGGGATCAGCTGCCCAGTTCTTCGCGCAGCCGGGGCAGTGCGTTGAGCAGTGCGGTGATCCCCGGGCGGTCCGCGTTGGCCGCGAGGTAGACGAACCTCAGCTCGACGCTCCACCGTGGCAGCCGGACTGGCAGCAGCTGGACCTGCCCGGAGCGCAGGAAGCTCCGTACGGCGAACCGCGGGACCACGGCGACGTGGTCGGAGCGCAGCGCGAGCGAGATGGCCGTTTCGGGCGAGCCGGTCGTGTGCACGGGCTCGTCTCGCCGTCTCTCGGGATGGTCGAAAGCAGCGGCCAGCGGCTCGCCCTCGGCGTCCCAGTGGTACACCACGAGCGTGGTGCGGACCAGATCGTCGGGCTGCAGTTCTGTTTCACCGCACAGTTGGTGGCCGGTGCGGCAGACGGCGACCATCGGGGAGGCGCCGAGCCGTTCCGAGCGCAGCGAGCCCGTCGCGACTTGCGTCAGCAGGAATCCGCCGTGGGCGCTGCCGTCGCGCACCTGCTCGACCACCTCCCGACTGTGCGCGACCCGCCCGTGCGCAGCGACCGGCAGTCCGGCGAGTGCGCTGAAGGCCAGGGGGAAGACGGTCGCGGCGAAGCTGTTCGGCGCGGCGAGCACGAGCCTTTCCGGGGTGCCGGTGTCGAGCCCGCGCACGGCCTCGTCCAGGAGGTCGAGGCATCGTCGTGCGTAACCCGCCAGTCGCTGTCCCGCGGGGGTGAGCTTGCTGCCGCGCGCACCGCGCACGAACAGCGTCGTGCCCAGCCGGCGTTCCAGCCCGGCTATCCGGTTGCTCACCGACGGGGCGGCGAGCCGCAGCTCAGCGGCTGCGGCGCTGAAGCTGCCGAGCCGGGCGATCGCGGCGAACACCTCGAGGTCCATTGTCTCCAGCTGCGACGTAGGCATAGCTACAGGCTAACGCCAGCGGTAGCAGGATTCGGCCTACCGAAATGCTCGTCGCTCGCCGAAGCTGTGGGGACACCAGGCGGACCGAGCCGCCGATCGAGACATCCCGAAAGGACAACGGCTGACCCGAGTTCCTCTTCACCAGGCAGGAGGCATTTCGATGAGAACACCGCTGCGACCCGCGCCGGCACGGCGAACACTGGCCGTCGGCGTGGTGTGCGCGTGCTTGGTCACCGCGTGCGCCAACCCGGACGACGGTGCCGAAGGCTCCGTCGGCCAGCACACCCAGGACCTCCTTTCCGGGGTGGTCCGCGACCCGGCGATCGCCGCGATGGTCCCTGCCGACCTCGCGCGGCGGGGTTCGATCACGGCGGCGGTGAACCCGTCCTCGCCCCCGGTGAAGTTCATCGACGGCAACGGCCGGATCACCGGGTTCACGCCTCAGCTGGTGTCGGCCGCGGGCAAGATGATGGGACTGGACGTCACGATGCAGCAGACGTCGTTCGACGCGCTGATCCCCGGCCTCGAAGCCGGCCGTTTCGACGTCATCCTGTCCATCAACGACCTCGCCTCGCGCCGGGAGAAGACCGACTTCATCGACTACCTCCAGACTGGTACTGCCATCCTCGGTTCCGCCAAGCTGCCGCAGGACAAGCTCACCCCGGAGACGCTGTGCGGGCTCTCGGTCGGTTACGTCCGGGGCAACGTGCAGCAGAACCTCGTCGCCGCCGCCAGCCGCACCTGTGTCAAAGCCGGTGGCAAGCCGGTGTCCGGATCGGCCTTCCAGGACATCAACGCGGCCATCCTGGCTGTCCAAAGCGGACAGATGGACACCGCGTGGGGAGACGCGCCGTCGATCTCGTACAACGCCGAGAAGAACCCCACCGGCTACAAGGTGCTGTACCGGGAGATCTCCGGACCCTACGGGGTCGGCGTCAACAAACAGCAGCACGCATTGCGGGACGCCCTGCGCGCCGCTCTGGTCAAGTGCGTGCGGGAGGGCATCTACCGGCGGCTGCTGGAGGACTACGGGCTCACCGACTACACACTCGCGGAAATGCCGTTGAACACGGGGCCTGCCGATGACTCTGAATGACGCTGTCCGTCCCGTGACCGGCGCGCCGGCCGGCGGCGCGCCGCACGAGAAGCCGATCCGGAATCCGAAGAGATTCGCCCATTGGGCCAGCTACGTTCTCGGGCTGGTCGTGCTCGCGGTTGCGGTGCGGTTCTTCGTCTTCAACCCGCACTGGGAGTGGTCGACGGTCGGGGCGTGGCTCTTCAGCCGGCGTGTCCTTTCCGGACTGCTGAACACCGTCCTGATCACCATCGTGTCCACTGTGGCCGGTCTGCTGCTGGGACTGGTCGTCGCTGCCTTCCGGCTCTCCCAGCTGAAGGTGCTGCGCACGATGGCGGCCGCGTACGTGTGGGTCATCCGCGCCACGCCAGGACTCGTGCTCATCCTGTTCGTCTACTTCTTCGCCGCTCTCGTCCCGACGCTGAGCCTCGGCCTGCCGTTCGCGGACCCCTTCGTGGAAGTGCCGACCAACCACGTCATCTCGCAATTCTCGGCGGCCGTCATCGGACTCTCCGCCTATCTCGGCGCCTACTCCGCGGAGATCTTCCGCGGTGGCGTGCTGTCCATCCACCCCGGACAGTTCGAGGCGTGCCACTCGCTCGGCATGTCGACCTGGCGGACCTACACGAAAGTCGTGGGTCCGCAGATCGTCCGCGTGATCACCCCGTCGCTGGCCAACGAGGTCGTGACGATGTTCAAGAACACCTCGCTGGTGTCGGTCATCGGTTACGTGGAACTGCTGACCACCGTACAGCTCGTCTACTCGCAGAACTTCAAGACGATCCCGATGCTGACCGTCGCGGTGGTGTGGTACCTGGTGCTGACCAGCCTGGCGATGTTCGGGCAGTCGAAACTGGAGAAGCGGTTCGGCCGCGGGTTCGCCCGCCGCGTCGTCCAGGTCCCGGATGCCGGCGAAATCCCGGAACAGGAGGCGCGGCATGTCTGAGGAACCACTGCTGCGGCTGCAGGAGGTCGAGAAGCGCTTCGGGGAGTTCGTCGCGCTGAACGGTGTCAGCCTGACCCTGCGGGCCGGAAGCGTGACCTGTCTCGTCGGTCCCTCCGGCTCCGGCAAGAGCACCCTGCTGCGCACGGTCAACCTGCTCGAGCCGATCGACGGCGGCGGGATCTACCTGCGCGGTGAGATGCTCGGCTTCACCGTCAACGGCGACCATCGCCGACCGGTCCGGAAGAAGGCGGCGCGCCGCCAGGCAGCGAACTTCGGCATGGTGTTCCAGAGCTTCAACCTGATTCCGCACCTGACCGCGACCGAGAACGTGATGCTCGGGCCGGTCCAGGTGCTCGGCGCGGACCGGACCGCAGCCGGCGAACAGGCGCACGAGCTGCTGACCAGGGTCGGGCTCGCCGACCGGTTCGACCACTATCCCGCCGAGCTTTCCGGCGGGCAGCAGCAGCGGGTCGCGATTGCCAGGGCGCTGGCGATGAAGCCGAGTGTCCTGTTGTTCGACGAGCCCACCAGTGCGCTCGACGCGGAGCTGGTTGCCGAAGTGCTCGCCGTCATCCAGGAGCTGGCGCGCGAGGGCTACACGATGCTGATCGTGACTCACGAGCTGGCCTTCGCCCGCGACATCGCGGACGAGGTGGTGATGATGGACAACGGCAGGATCATCGAGTCGGGCCCGCCGGAGCGGATCCTGCTCCACCCCGCGACGGAGCGGGCCCAGAAGTTCTTCGCGAGCGTGAGCCGCTGATGCGGGGGAACGGGATTGCCTTGCTGGACAAGGAAAGGCTCAGTGGCCTCACACCGGCCGAACTGACCCGGCGCGGCAGCGCGAAGTGGTGCCGGGTGCCCGGCGCGCTCGGCGCTTCGGTCGCGGAAATGGACTTCGGCCTGGCGCCGGTGATCACCGACCGGCTGGCCGCTGCGGTCCGGGAGGCCGAGTTCGGCTATCACCCGCCCGGTCTCGTGCGGCGCCTCGGCCAGGCCTGTGCGGACTACCAGGCCGAACACTACGGCTGGCCGGTCTCCCCGGAGCGGGTCGAGGCGGTCGGCGACGTCATCGTGGGGCTGGAGACGGTGATCGAGCGGTTCACCGCCGCCGGCTCGCCGATCGTCGTGCCGACTCCCGCGTACATGCCGTTCTTGACCGCACCCGTCCGGCTGGGCCGTCGCGTGATCGAGGTGGCGATGCGGGAAGAAGCCGACGGCTGGCAGCTCGACCTGGACGGGATCGGCGAAGCTCTCGCCGCCGGGGCCGGTCTCGTGGTGCTGTGCAACCCGCACAACCCCGTCGGGAAAGTGTACCGGCACTCGGAGCTGCGCGCGCTCGCCGAGGTCGTGGAACGGTACGGGGCCAGGGTTTTCGCGGACGAGATCCACGCACCGCTGATCTACCCCGGTGCCCGGCATCAGTGTTATGCGGCACTCGGCGAGGACACCGACCGGCACGCGATCACGGCCACTTCGGCGTCGAAAGCGTGGAACATCCCCGGTCTGAAATGCGCTCAGCTGATCCTCGGCAGCGAGGATCACCGGACCTGGCAGCAGGTCCGGCACAGCGCGTCCCGAGGCGCCTCGAACCTCGGTGCGGAGGCGACGATCGCAGCGTATCGCGAAGGCGGACCGTGGCTGGCGGAAGTACTGCGGTACCTGGAAAGCAACCGCCGCCTGCTCGGAAAGCTCGTCGACGAGCACCTGCCCGGAGTGCGCTTCGGCCCGCCCGAAGGCACGTATCTGGCGTGGCTCGACTGCCGGGAACTCGGCCGGAGAACTCCGCCGGGGGAGTACTTCCTCGAACAAGCGGGGGTCTCGGTCGCCGAAGGCGCGCTCTGCGGCGCGGCGGGCGAAGGCTTCGTGCGCCTCAACTTCGCGACGCCGGCGCACATTCTCGAAACCCTGCTCGTCGCAATGGGCAAGGCGTGGGCACTTTCCTGAGCCCGCAGCACCACTACCAACGAGAAAGCGAGTACCACCATGAGCCGACCGTCGATCGCCGTCATCGGGGCCGGGGTCGTGGGCCTGTCCGTCGCCCGCTCCCTGTCGGCGGCAGGCGCCGAGGTCACGATCTTCGAACGCGACCGGATCGGAGCCGGCACCAGCTCCGGCACGTTCGCGTGGGTCAACTCGAACGGCAAGTCGCCGGACTCCTACTACGAGCTGAACCTGGCCGGGATGCGGGAACACGAGCAGCTGCAACGGACCTCGGCCGGCGAGGCGCACTGGTACCAGCAGACCGGCACCTACGAATGGACCACGAATCCGGCGGTGGAGGAACGGCTGCAGGCGCGGGTCCAGCGGCTGACCGACCTCGGCTACCCGGTCCGCAAGGTGACGGCCGAGGAGCTGCGGACGCGGATCCCGGAGCTGCGCGTGCACCCGCGTTCCTCGGAGATCGTCCACTTCCCGAGCGAGGGCTACGTCGTGCCCAGCGTGCTGCTCGCCCGGCTGTGGTCGGAGGCCGCCGCCAACGGTGCGCGGTTGCGGGTGCCGGTGGACGTCCTCGACATCACTGAAGACGGCAGCGGGGTCACGCTCGAGCTGAGCACCGGCGAGAGCTGGCGTGGTGATTACGTCGTCAGCGCCGTCGGCCGCTGGAGCGAATCGGTCATGAAGGTGCTGGGCAAACAGTTCGCGATGATCGATCCGGACCAGCCGAACAAGTTCGCGTGCGGCTTCCTCGGCTATACCGACCCGCAGTACGTCCAGGTGAGCTCGAACCTCATCACGCCGGAGATGAACGTGCGCCCGGACGGCGGCGGCAGGCTCCTGCTGCAAACCCCGGATCTCGACCACCGGGCCGACCCCGCCTACCACGCGGACACCACCGCGCTGATCGGCGAGGAGATGCTGCGCAGGCTCAATCGCCTGTTCGACAACACCGCGGGCGCGAAGATGGAGAAGATCAAGGTCGGCCAGCGCGCACGGCCCGCCGACGGCCTGCCCGCCGTCGGGTTCGTCACCGACCCGGCTCGCGTGTACCTGGTGGCCACCCACAGCGGGATCACGCTGGCTCCGCTGCTGGGCAAGCTGGTCAGCGGGGAACTGCTGGCGGGAACCCGTTCCCCGCTGCTGGCGGACTACGCACCGGACCGGCTGATCGGCAAGACCATCAACGATTTCCCGAAGTTCGCGACCTTGCATTTCCCGGCAGCGCAGTAGCCCGCGGCGCGCCGGCCTCCGCCCCGGCGGATCAGCAGCACGTTGTCGGTGACAACCGCCGTCTGCCCGCCGGGGCCGAGCACCAGCAGGTGCGGCCCGCGGCTGCCGCTCTTGCGCGCAGCCGGCGCACCGCCGCCCGGACGTCCTGGACGGACGCGGGAAACGCGCCTGCTTCAGCGAGCCGGTAGCCGTTGCCTGCGACGGCTACCGGCTCGGCCGGCCCTGTGCACAGCACGGCTGGGTTGTCTCCCGGCGCTGCACCGCCCGGCGCTGTTCCACCGCGGTCAGATCGTGCAGCTGGCTCACTTCACCTTCGCCTGCACGCCCATCAGCCGGTACACGATGCCGGTGAGCGAGTCCAATGGCCGTCGAGAAACGCGGCCCGCGAACTGACCGGGTCCGCCCCGGGTAACGGCCACCGAGCTGCCGGAAACCGTGCTTCTGCCGGCGAGCTCCCGTCCCCACGCCACGCATGTGCTCAGTTCCCGTCGACGACCAGTGATCCTGGCGCCACACGTGGGAGGTCAGCAGGTGGCCCGCGGGTCGGGCGCCATCCCGACCGGCCGCTGGAGATCGTCGGCGCGAAAGGCCGCTCGATCCCGTGGCAGGGCGAGACGACGGGACTTGAGCGACAGGCGGCACCGGTGAACCGGAACCTAGTCCACGCCGCTGTCCTCCGGTGCAGCCACTCGGTTCGGTGTCCTGAGTACCGGCCACCTGATCGTTTCTGGAACCGCGCGAAGCTTTTCGACACCGGTGACGATGAGCTCGGCACGGTGGGCCGCGCCCAGATTCAGCTTGATCCGTCGGATGCCACCTGTGCTCCCGGGAGCCCCGTCCTGACTACCGGCCGCCTGCCGCTCACCCACGAAGGCCTCGACGAACTGCCCCAAGCTCAGCCCCTGGCGCACCCGCACCAACAGCCGACCCGCCACACCGCAACAATCTGTCGGCACTCGCCAGCACGAGCACCGACTCCTCCACGACGACGGCGTCAAACCCGAGGACTGCGTCGCCGGACTGCTTCTTCTGCTCTACATTGGCGCCTCGGCGCCCTCGACCTTGCTGCTTCCCGGCGGCCGACCCGGACGGCCGATCAGCACCACACAACTGACCCACCGGCAGAACAACCTCGGAATCCGGTCCGGCCAGGCCCGCAGCACCGCGCTCCTCCAACTGGCCCTCGAAGTTCCCGCCGTGATCCTCGCCCGTAACCTCGGCGTCCGCACCGCCGCTGAAACAGCCATCAGCACCAAGACAACGAGGAGGAGCCGACCATGACATCTCCATGCACGGTGTCGATACGGCGGGCTGACGAGCACGACGTCACGGGACTGCCGACCTTGCGGCGAGCGTGGTCAGAAGAGCAGGCGGGACATCCACTCGAGGACGACGTCTTCGAGGAACAGTTTGCTCAGTGGTACGCCATGGAAGCGCCACGCCGGGCGACGTTCGTGGCCGAGGTCGACGGCAAAGCCGTCGGCACGCTGAGATAGTCAAGGCGCTAGATAAAAAAAATCGCAGTGGTACCGATCTTGCTGTCGGGGGTATCGCGCATGGATTCGGGCAACTTGCCAGTCGACGTTGCCAGGATTTCCAGGTTGCAATATATGCGGTTTGACTACCGAAACACGAGGCAAGGTATCAAATATATTGCATCTGAGCTTCGCAGGGTAATACCTGCACTGAACGAAGATGCTTCCACGTAGGGTCTTGTTGTCAGCTTTGCAGGGCTCGTGCACTGTTTGGCGACAGCGCAACTGCGCGTCCTTCTGTGGTGAGGAAGTCCTCGGATCACCGGAGGGTTGGTGACGTGGTGAGGTTGCCGACTTGGATGCGGTTCCTGCTGTAGCGACCACTGAGGCTTGTGGTGGTCCACGGGAGCCAACGCTGGACATTCCAGGGCAGTGCGACCGAGTCGCGACCGTTGGTCCCCCAAGGCTGCTGCTGTTGCGGGTAAGGACGTTGCTGACAGTGTGGAGTCTCGTCGAGTCCACCGGTCAGCGCGACGCGTGGTAGCGAACGAGGGGTAGGAACAGCTGATTGGTGATGTCGTCGAGCATCTGGTCGGAGGGTGCTATCCGCTCGGTGATCATGTTGTATCGGATCAGTGTGCCGGGCATCGAGAGCACGGCGTCCGGGATCGGTGAGTCGCCGAGCTCCCCACGGGCTCGCGCGTGGTCGGTCACCTCCCGGAAGGCTGTGGGGACGATTGCTTTTGCGTCCTCGGGGATGTCGTCGAGCTCGCCGAGCAACCCGATCGCGACGTCGATGCCGATCTGCTCGATCCGGTTGGCGAGGTCGTGTATGAGAGCGAGCACGTCACCGGCGAGACTCCCAGTGTTGGGCACGTGCTCAATGACCGTGCCTGTGTGAGCACGCACGGCCGCATGTACGAGAGCGGCGCGGCCGGGCCAGCGGCGGTATATCACTGCTCGGCTGGTTCCCGCAGCTCGGGCTACGCCGTCGATGGTGAAAGCCGCATAGCCGTCGCGCTGGAGCTGCTCCCATGCTGCCGTGAGCAGAGCATCGTCGAGCTCGGCTCCGCGGCGACGCCGGGATGGGTGATCCTGGCCGGCTTCACTCTGCGTTTCCATACGCTGAGGGTACACGTGTATCTTACCTTAAGAGACGCATGTATCTTAAGGAGTTCGGGTTGAAGGACACAGGGAAGCTGGAGCCGTTGGGCTGGCCACTGATCCGGCTAGCCCTGGTGATGGTTGTTGGTGGTGTAGCCCCCTTAGTGGACACCACGGTGATCAATGTCGCACTGCCCAGGATGAGTACCGAGCTCCATGCCGGGACAGCGGCGATTCAGTGGGTGACGACCGCATATTTGCTCGCCTTGGCCGTCACGGTGCCCATCACTGCGTGGGCCTCGGACCGTTTCGGAGCAAAGCGTCTATGGATTGCCGGACTCGCACTGTTCCTGACCGGCTCTAGCCTGTGCGCCCTGGCATGGGGCTTCGGATCGCTTGTCACGTTCCGTGCGCTGCAAGGGGCCGGGGCGGGGATCATGCTGCCGGTCCTGCAGACGATCCTTGTTCGGGCGGCCGGGCCGGCCAGGACCGGTCGCGTGCTCACAGTCGTGATGCTGGTCACGACTATTGCGCCGATCGCTGGTCCGCTCGTCGGTGGCGCAATCGTGGACGCAGGCAGCTGGCGATGGGTCTTCGTGATCAACCTCCCCATCTGCGCCGCCGCGATCCTTCTCGCCACGCGCTTCGTACCCCGGACCTCTCCACAGATCGCGAAGCGCCTCGATCTCCCCGGCGTACTCCTACTCGGAATCGGAACCGCGGCCTGGCTGTACGCCCTCAGTAACGCCTCGATTCGGGATGGCAACGCTGCCGTGCACATCTGGATGCCACTGATCTGTGGCGCAGCCCTTATGACGGGATTCGTAGCGTGGAGTCTGGCGCGCAAGACGCATGCGGCGATCTCGGTGGCGCTTCTTGCGCAGAAGACGTTCGGCTCAGCCACCGCCACCTTGTTCCTTACCGGCCTCGCCCTCTATGGGGCGCTGTTTCTGATACCGCTCTACTTTCAGCAACAACGCGGCCTCACCGCTTTGGCCGCGGGTGCGGTGCTCGCTTTGCAGGGCGTCGGCTCGTTGCTGACGCGATGGGTCGGCAGCGTCGTCGATCGCATCGGAGCCCGCTCGATCGCTGTCACCGGCGTTGTTGTGTGTGCCGCAGCCACCGTTCCGTTCGCACTCGCGACCACGCGAACCGACTGGGTTCTCTTAGGCGCGGCCCTGATCGTGCGTGGCGGTGCGCTCAGCGCGGTCAACATCGCCATTACCGTCGGAGCCTTCGCGAATCTCACCCATCAGCAGATCCCCGCTGGCTCAGCCATCATCCGTCTCATCCAGCAGCTCGGCGGAGCCGCAGGCACTGCGCTGTTCGCGAGTGTTGCAGCCGGAGCAGCAGGCGTAGACGGTTTCCACGCTGCATTCTTCTGGAGCATCGGTCTGACCGTGGTGGCTCTCATTCCATGTCTTGGGATCCCCGCACGACCCAGTACAAAGCCCACGGCCGCCGAACGAGCGGATTTGCGATGACCCACCGCAACGCGCCGCTCAACGTCAAAGGTCGGGGACGCCTTGTCGGACGTTGCCGGACCCGCGGTCAGCCGGCCGCGACACCACTGGATATCGTCCAGCAAATCGAGATGATGCGGCGCGAGCACAAGTGGTCCACATCACGGATTGCGTTCGAACTCAACGAAACCGGAGCCATGATCGACCGTCGAACGGTCACGCGATTGTTGGCGCAAATAGGCTTGAACCGTCGTCGCTTCATTGACCCGGACGGCGACTCCAACCGCGCTCCCCGCGTGATCGTCGCCAAACGGCCCGGCCACCTGGTCCACGTCGATGTGAAGAAGGTCGGGCGCATCCCCGACGGCGGCGGCTGGCGCGCCCACGGCAGCGACTCCGAACAAGCCCGCGGCGCGGAACGATCACAAACCAAGACGGAGCATTGCCGGATGAGAAGGCTGCGACAGCAGTCGCGTTCATGCACCGACCCCGCGCCTGGTTCGCCGCGCACGGAATCACCCATATCGAGAAACTCGTCACCGACAACGGTGCCTGCTGCCGCGCCGACGCGTTTGGCCGGGCTCCGTCCTGCGCGGCGCCCGCCACCAACACATCACGCCCTGCACCCCGCGCCACAATGGGAGAATCGAACGCTATAACCGCATCCTGGCCGAGGAATTCGTCTACGCCCGCACCTGAACCGGCGAACAACACCGCAACGAGGCATTGATGGTGTGGAACGTGCACTACAACTGACGTGGTGGTGTGGGGCGGGCCTCGGTGCTGCAGTCTGGGGTCAAGAGACCGCGGCTGGGTTCGCTCGACTACTACTTGCCGCCTGGTGGTTGGCTCCTTGATAGCTTGCGCCCGCCGTGGTCTGGCTGCGTGGAGTGGCTCAAGAGAGGTCTGCGATGCGGGACGTCAGGCTGCACTCCTCGCTTTTTCCGTTGAGCGAAGGGAAATCTGACCGGCATGGACCATCGCGTCGTCATGGGCTGCTCGAAGAACTCAGGGGGGCGGCAGGCCGCTGCGGCTATCGTGAGCTGCGTCGTCTGGCACGACGGTTTCCGGGCATCTGCTGGGCGATCGAGGCCAGCAACGGCCTGGGCCGGCCATTGACCCGGCGATTGATCGACGACGACAT
>NZ_BAAAZN010000014.1:0-243034 GCF_039536925.1 Amycolatopsis ultiminotia
CCCCGCGCCCCGCGCCACCGCCCACACGACCCGTGACCCGCGCCCGGTGACCCGCGACCGGCGACCGGCGACCGGCGACCGGCGACCCGCGCCACCGCCCACGCGCCCCGCGCCCGGCGACCCGCGCCCCGCGCCCTGTGGCTGGTGACCGGTGAGTTCGGATGTGGGCCGGGGCGGGCCGGCGTGGGTTTCGGGTCGGGGCGGGCGCACAATGGGGTGGTGGCTTTTCCGATCACCGATCTCGCCGGGTACTTCGCCGGGGGGTGGCGGCTCGAGCGGGAGATCGCCGGGGTCGACGGGGCCGCGATGGGGCGGGCCGGCGGGCGGGCGGTGTTCACGCTCGAGGACGGGGTGCTCGTCTACCGCGAGGACGGGCAGATGCGGCTCGGTACGCACACCGGGCCGTTCACCCGGACGCTGCACTACCGGATCGCCGGCGACGGGCTGGCCGCGGTGCACTTCGACCACGGCGGGTTCTTCCACGACCTCGACCTCACCACCGGGGAATGGGTCGCCGGGCATCCCTGCCGGGACGATTTCTACCGCGGGTCCTACCGTGTGCTCGACCGGGGGAACTGGCGGCAGGAGTGGGTCGTGCGGGGTCCGGCCAAGGACCACGTGATCACCAGCCGGTTCACCAGGGACGAGAGCCGGCCGCTCACCGGCGCCGGTTGCGCAGGATGACCAGCAGCACCACGATCGCCGACAGGATGCACACCGCGGCGATGAGCGTGCCCGCCCAGCCGGGAATCGGGACGCCCGCGATGTCACCGAAGCCGGGTAGCAAGCGGGGCGAGCCGGTCGCCACGAGGGTTTCTCCCTTCGCCGGGCGTGCACTGCCGACGATACCCGATCCCGCCGCCCGCCCGCAGGTCCGAAATAGACGGTGTGCCGGCCGGTTTGCCTGCTGCCGCGCCGGGGTAGTCATCCGCGGAGGCGAACCCGAGGAGGAACACGGATGAACGTGGCCGATCTGGTCGTGGACGGCTTCGGCCGGATCCGGGAAGTCGTGCACCAGGCGGTCGACGGGCTCTCCGGCGATCTGCTCGTCGCCCGGCCCGGACCGGACGCCAACTCGATCTCCTGGCTGGTCTGGCACCTCGCCCGGGTGCAGGACGACCACGTCGCGGGCGTCGCGGGCACCGAACAGATCTGGACCGGCCAGGACTGGCACCGGCGGTTCGGCCTGCCCTTCCCGCCCGCGGACATCGGGTACGGGCACCGCAGCGAGGACGTCGCCGCAGTCCGGATCACCGAGCCGGATCTGCTGACCGGCTACTACGACGCGGTGCACGAGCACACCCTCGGCTGGATCGCCGGGCTCTCCGGCTCGGACCTCGGCCGTGTGGTCGACGAACACTGGGACCCGCCGGTGACACTCGGGGTACGGCTGGTCAGCGTCCTCGCCGACGACCTGCAACACGCCGGGCAGGCCGCCTACGTGCGCGGCCTGCTGGAGGACTGACCTCACGCGGACCGGCGAATCCACCCGGCACGGCTTCCACACCGCCGGAACCGGGCGGGAACCCACCCGGCACGGCTTCCACACCGCCGGAACCGGGCGGGAACCCACCCGTACGCGCGCAAACCCGCTGAGCTGCGAGCGTTTCCGGGGCTGCGCAACCGCGTCCACGCTGAGCAAGGCCGTACGAGCAGCCTGCGGAAGCCAGGGATACCGGCAAGGGAAATCCGGACGGGAACCCACCCGTACGCGAGCGACCCACTGAGCCTCGCCGGGCTACCGGCGCGCGAAGCCGGGCGGGAACCCACCCGGGCAGTCTGCTGAGCGGCGTTCCCGGGCACCGGGACCGGCACGCTCGGTGTCCAAGAGAGCAGGTGCGAGCACCTCGCTGAACCGTCCGGTCCCGATCGGCGGAACCCAGCCCTTGCTGCCGTCCTGCGTACCGGGGCGACGCTAGGCGTATTCCGTGCCGCGGTGGTCGGGCAGGCGTTGCGGGCCGGGGCCGTGCCGGCCGAGCTCGTCGCCGGGGTTGGCCAGCCGGCAGGTGGTCAGTGACATGCAGCCGCAGCCGATGCAGCCGGTCAGCTGGTCCCGTAGTTGTTCCAGCTGCCGGATCCGCTCGTCCAGGTCGGCGCGCCAGCAGTGCGAGATCCGGGCCCAGTCGGTGCGGTTCGGGGTGCGGTCGTCGGGCAGCAGGCCGAGCACCGTGCGGATCTGCGCAAGTGGCATGCCCACCCGCTGCGACATCCGGATGAACGTGACCCGGCGCAGCGTGTCCCTGCGGTAACGGCGCTGGTTGCCCGCCGTGCGGCGGCTGCGGATCAGCCGCTCGTCCTCGTAGAACCGCAGCGCCGACGCGGGTACGCCGCTGCGCCGGGAAAGTTCGCCCACGGTCAGCTCGGGCAGTTCCGTCTTCGCCATGCGGAAAGGATACCCTTGACTTCAAGGGAGCTTGAAGTTCGAGACTCGTCCCCGGGTGGCAAACCGTGTCAGCCCGGGAAAGGAGAACACCGTGTCCGAAGCTCCCGTCCGGCTCGCCGTGCTCGTCGGCAGTGTCCGGGAAGGACGGTTCGCGCCGACGGTCGCGCGCTGGTTCGCCCGCGAGGTGCACCGGCACGGCGGATTCGCGGCCGACGTGATCGACCTCGCGGACGTCGATCTGCCGCTCGCGATGTCCGGATCCGCCCCGCACGCGGGTCCGCTCGCCACCCGCCTCTCGGAGGCGGACGGCTTCGTGGTGATCACGCCGGAGTACAACCACAGCTATCCGGCCGCGCTGAAGAACGTGGTCGACTGGTTCCACCCGCAGTGGCAGGCGAAACCGGTTGCGTTCGTCTCCTACGGCGGACTCTCGGGCGGTCTGCGCGCGGTGGAGCACCTGCGCGCGGTTTTCGCCGAACTGCACGCGGTGACCATTCGCGACACCGTGAGTTTCCACGGTGCGCACGTCCGGTTCGACGAAGACGGCGCACCGGTCGACACCGCGGCCACCGAAACCGCGGCGAAGGTCCTGCTCGACCAGGTCGAGTGGTGGGCCCGTGCGCTGCGGGACGCACGGACGGTGCGTGCCTATCCGGCGTGATCGTCCACTGTGGATCGACGAGCGAACGCCGGCGCGTGCTCCGGGCGCACGCCGACGCCGCCGAGGTAGGCGGTGATCCCGGACAGCACGGGAAAACGCCGCAGCACGCGCATCGGCAGCGGTAGCCGGTCGAGGGTGCCGGCCAGTGCCGGGCGCAGCAGCAGATCGTGTTCGCTTCGCTGGTTCGCTTGCACGGCGACGGTCGGTAGCAGCCGGCGGCGGCGCACCGCGGCCAGCTGTGCGGTGGTGACTTCGCCGGCGCGCAGCGGGCCGGCGAGCAGGGTGGCGGTCGCGACGGCGTCCTGCACCGCGAGGTTCACCCCGACGCCGCCGACCGGGGACATCGGGTGGGCTGCGTCGCCGATGCACAGCGCTCCCGGCGCGTGCCAGCGTTCCCGCATGCCCATGGTGACCTCCAGCAGTTTCACGTCGTCCCACGAGCGCACCGCGGCCAGTTGTGCGGGCGTCCAGCCGAACAGTGCGCCGAGCCGGTCGCGGAACCGCTCGATGCCCTCCGCGCGTAGCCGTGCGTCCTGTCCGCGGGGGATGAGGTAGGAGGTCTGGTAGTAGTCGCCGCGGTCCATGGTCACCGACGCGTAGCCGGGGCCGAACCGGGCGAACACCCCCTTCTCGCCCGGTCCGGCCTTCGGCACCCGCACCTGCCACACGTCCATCGGCACGGCGAACGAGCGCATCCGCAGCCCGAGTTCTCCGGCCACTGTGGACCACCGTCCGTCGCAGCCGACCGTGAGCGGTGCGGCGAGTTCCCGGATCTGCCCGCTCGCGTCGCGGTAGCGGACCCCGCAGACCCGGCCGTTCTCCCGGCGCAGGCCCAGTACGTCCGAGCTCATCCGCAGCGAGAACGCCGGTTCGGCGGCACCGGCTTCGGCCAGCAGGCCGAGGAACTCCGACTGGGGAACCATCGCGAGGTGCCGGTGCGGTCCGCGCAGCCGGGTGAAATCGGCGGCCACCAGCGTCTCGCCGGCGATCTGCATCCGCATCCGGTCCAGCACCGATCGCGACAACCCGGCGAACCGGGTGCCGAGGCCCAGTTCGTCGAGCAGCCGCAGGGTCGACGGGTGCACCGTGTCACCGCGGAAATCCCGCAGGAAATCCCGGTGCTTCTCCAGCACCACCACCTCGATCCCGGCGCGGGCCAGCAGCAGCCCGAGCAGCACCCCGGCCGGGCCGCCCCCGGCGACCACGCATCCCGTCGGCTCCATCGTTCCCCAATCTTAGAGTCTCTCTAATATTAGAGCAGATGTAGACTTTCCGCCATGGCCGGGTTGCGGGAAGAGAAGAAGCGGCGGACGCGCCAGGCGCTGATCGAGGCCGCGCTGACGCTGTTCGACGAGGACGGCTACGACGCCACCACCGTCGCCGGGATCGCTGCGCGGGCCGGGGTCTCGCCCGCGACGTTCTTCAACTACTTCGTGACCAAGGAGGAGGTGGTGTTCGCCGACCAGCCCGTCTACGACGAGGTGCTGGACGAGGTGTTCGCCACCGCGGAGCCCGCCGAACCCGTCGCCGACCTCGTCAAGCGGACCGTGCACGCGCTGGCAGGTGCGGACGCGTGGAGTTTCCCGCTGGACCATCCGCTCACCGTGGTGCGGACCCGGCTGCTCGCCACCGTGCCCGCACTGCGTGCCGGTTACCTGCTGCGCAACGCGGCGGTGGGCGACCGCTGGGCGGAAAAGCTCTGCGAAACGTGTGCGCCGCAGTTGGATCGCGTGGAGGCGGCCGCACTCACCGGCGCCGTGCTGGGTGCGCTGGAGGCCGCGCTGCGCCGGCTTCCCGGTGACCGCAGTACGACGGAACTGGTACTGGACATTGTGGACCGTGCGGTGCACGGCTTCCTGCCGCGCGCCTGACCGGGTTCAGAACGTCCCGCAGCGCACGTTGTCCAGCCGGGCGTCCGAGGTCTTCACGGAGACGCCGTACACCGCGTTCGCCTGCCCGGACGCGGACAGTGCGGCCATCGTGGTGCACACGACCTGGTCAAGGCCACCTGGATAGAGCGCCTTCAGCGGGTACGGCACGGTCACCGTGACCGGGTTGCTCGTAGTGTCGACGGACGGGGTGCCGGTGCCGTACGGCAGCATCGAGGTGTACCCCTTGGCGGATTCCGCCGCGGTCGGGCCGCGGAAGAGCTCCTTCACCGCGGCCTCCGGGGAGACCGCGGCAGCCTGGTGCCGTTCGACCGGGGAGAGCCGGCCGTCGAAGCGGAAGTACAGCGTCAGCTGGCTGTCGCGGCGGCCGGTTTCGAATCCGGCCGGCGCCGGGCCTGCCGGGATCACGCCGGTCGGCTGCACCCCGCACCCGGCCGCGCCCGCCAGCACGGCGATCAGCACGGCGAGTACGGCACGCGAACGGTGCGCGGTGTGCTTCATCGGGTCTCCGGGGCGACGCGGGGCAGCCGGAGCGTGAACCGCGCGCCGGTGCCGGTGTTCGCAGCTTCGATGTCGCCGCCGTGCAGCCGGGCGTTCTCCCGTGCGATGGACAGGCCGAGGCCGCTGCCCTCGGAGCGGGCCCGTGCCGTGTCCGCCTTGGTGAACCGGTCGAACACGTGCGGCAGCACGTCCTCCGGGATGCCGGGACCGTGATCGGTGACCGCCAGCGACACCGCTTCCTCGTCCGCGGTCAGCCGGATGCCGACCGGCGCAGCGCCGTGCCGGAGCGCGTTGCCCACGAGGTTGGCCACCACGAGGTCCAGGCGGCGCGCGTCGAGACCGGCGGTGATGCCCGGCGGCAGGTCGGTCTCGATCCCGTCGGTGCCCGACCACCCCCGTGCGGCCAGGCTGCCGGCCACCACCTCGGCCACGTCCGCCTCCTCGGTCCGCAGTTCGGCACGGCCGGCGTCGAACCGGGAGATCTCGACGAGGTCCTGCACGAGCCGGGTGAGCCGGTGCGTCTCGGCCGACACCAGGCGGGCGGCGATCGCGGTGTCGGCAGGCAGCTGCCCGGCGTCTTCGTCGAGCACGTCGGTGACCGCGTTCATCGCGGCCAGTGGCGTGCGCAGCTCGTGCGACACGTCGGCGACGAACCGCCGCGCGTCGGCTTCCATCGCGCGCAGTGAGCCGACGGTGCGCTCCAGCTCGGCAGCGGTGCTGTTGAACGTGGTCACCAGCTGGGCCAGCTCATCCGAGCCCTTGGCGGGCAATCGCACGTCGAGCTGTCCGTGGCCGAGCTTGCGCGCGGCGACGCTCAGCGCGCGCACCGGCCGCAGCACCTGCCGGGCGGCCACCAGCGCCAGCACGACCGCGATCGGCAGGGCCAGCGCAGCCATCTGCCACGCCCGCACCGCAAGCTGCTCGATCGAGGCCTGCTGCTCGGCCAGCGACACCAGCTGGTAGACCTCGACACCGGTGTGCTGCCTGCGGCCGTCGCCGCCGGTCTGCAGCACCGGCATGCCGATCAGCAGCTCCGGGGTGCCGTCGGTGACCACCCGCTGGAACTGGATGGTGTCGCCCCCGGCGACCTGCGTGCGCAGCTCGCCGGGCAGCTTCGCAGTGGCCAGGCCGGAGCGCGAGTGCATCTGCCGGTACACCGCCGTGGTGACGCCCTTGAGGTTGCCGGCCAGGTTGTCCAGCTGCTGCTGGTCCGGCGGCAGCGTCATCTGCGGCAGGTAGGCGGTGACCTGGTCGCGCAGCTGGACCATCGCCGGGTCCTGCACGCCGGCCAGGATCGTGGTGCGTGCCGAGACGTAGCTTGCGCCGGCCGCGGCCGCGGCGCCGACGAGCGTCATCGCCGCGAACCACAGGACCAGCCGTGGCCGCAGACCGGCCCGCCACAGCCGCAGCCGCGTCACGAGCGGCCGAACCGGTACCCGAATCCGCGCACGGTCTGCACGTGGCCGGGCTGTGCGGGCACCTCCTCGATCTTCGCCCGCAGCCGCTGCACACAGGCGTCGACCAGCCGGGAATCGCCGAGGTAGTCGTGCCCCCACACCGCGGTGAGCAGCTGCCGGCGGCTGTGCACCTGGCCGGGCGAACGCGAAAGTTCCAGCAGCAGCTTCAGTTCGGTCGGGGTGAGCGCGACCGGATCGCCGTTCTTGTGCACCAGCATCCCGGCCCGGTCGATTTCCAGGTCGCCGTGCCGTTCGGTGCTGCCGGGGCGGGCGTCGCGGTCGACGGCGGCGCGCCGCAGCACCGCGCGGATCCGGGCGTCCAGCACCCGCGGCTCGACCGGTTTCACCACGTAGTCGTCCGCCCCCGCTTCGAGCCCGGCGACCACGTCGAAGTCGTCGCTGCGCGCGGTGAGCATGATGATCGGCACCTCGCCCAGCGTGCGCATCCGGCGGCAGGTCTCGAACCCGTCCATGCCCGGCAGCATCAGGTCGAGCACCACGATCTCCGCGGGATGCTCGCGCAGCAGCGCCACGCCGTGCTCACCGGACGCCGCCGTGTGCACGGTGTGCCGCTGCCTGCGCAACGCCAGCTCAAGGCCCTCGCGCACGGCCGCGTCGTCTTCCACCACCAGCACCACTGCCACGCGGCCATTATTCGGAAAACCCGGCGCACCGGCGAACCGGGCCGATCTTGTTGCACAACCATGACACAGCCCGGACGAGATGCCGAAATCCGGAAGCCATGGTCGGGGACATGGCAGTGATGACTCCCGGCCCGGCTTCCCGCACGACGCCCCTACCGCTCCCGCGCGCCTCCGCCCGTTCGCCGCTGGCCGGGCCGCGGACGTGGCGCACCGCCGTGCTCGTCGCGGCGGCGGCCGGGTGCACGATCGCGTTCGCCGTGGCCTATCTGCTGTTCGTGCACACCGCGGGCGGCCAGCTGGCCGAGGACGGGGTCGTGCACAGTGCCCAGGCTATCGACAGGTCCATTGTGGACTGGGCGCAACCGTTGCGGGACGTCGACCTGGTCGTGGTGCTGGGCGCGGCCGGGCTCGTGGTGGCGCTGCTGGCGCTGGTGCGCGGGCGGTTCGCACTCGGCGTGACCACGCTGGTGTTGTTCCTCTCGCCGCTGGCCGCCGCTCAGCTGCTCAAGCTCTACGTGCTCGAACGCCCACCCGGTACGGACGGCTCCGGCGTGCCGGGCCACAACAGCTTCCCGAGCGGGCACGTGGCCGCGGCGACCGCGGTGGTCTTCGCGCTGGCCGTGGTGCTGCCCGCGAGGTTCCGGACCTGGGTGCTCGCACTGGGCGCGCCCGGCGTCGCCTGGGTGGCCGCGGCGACCGTCGCACTGGGCTGGCACCGGCTGTCGGACACCTTGGGCGGCGGACTGCTGGTGGCTGCGGTGGTGTGCGCCGGTGCGGCGGTCGTCTCGGCCCGCCGCCCGGACGGCAGGCGGATCCCGCCGGTGGCCACCACGATCGCGCTGGCCGGACCGGCCGCCGTGGTGCTCGGCGGCTACGCGATCCTGTCGTCGGCGACCTCCGGTGCGGCCCGCTTCGGCGCCGCACTGGTACTGGCCGCACTCGGTACGACGGCAGTGCTGCTGCTGGCCGCCGGCCCGCTGCGCCGGGTGAACTTCGACCCGTCCGGCGCCCGGACCCGGATCGCCGGCCGGCCGGGGACGCGCCGGTGTTCCGGCACCTGATGCGGCGCCCGCGGATCCGCCGGGCCGGACGCGGCCGGGCCCGCACGACAAGCTCGCCGTCGGCTGCCGATCAGCGGTCGTCCTGCCCGCCGTGCCCAGCTGGACCCCGGCGTTGCCGGACACGCCCTGGCTGAGCCGGGGCGGACCGAAACGCCGGACCGCGCGACCGCGGATCGCCCCGGGCCGGGTGTCTCAGGCCGGATTGCCGCGCGGCTTGATCCGCACGGCCGGGAGCGCGGGCGCAGGCAGCCGGGCCGGGCCGCCCGGGTGCGGGGCGACCGCGCCGAATCGGGCCGCGCCGGCTTCCCATTCTTCGCGGAACTGCACGATTTCCTCGTGGCTGCGGGCGACGAAGTTCCACCACATCAGGATTTCCTCGCCGAACGGCGGACCGCCCAGCAGCAGCACGCGGGCCGGCTCCGGGCCGGGGTTGTGCAGGTCCAGGGTCGACTCGCCGGTGCCGAGGTAGCCGAGCCGGGTGCTGCCCAGCCGCGTGCCGGCAAAGGTGACCTCGCCGAGGTCCACCAGCACGCCGTGTTCGAACGCCGGGTCGGCCACCAGAGCGAGGTTCGCACCGGGCTCGAGGACCAGTTCCGCACCCAGCAGCGGGGAGTACGTGCGGACCGGCGAGGTCTCGCCCGCGAGGGTGCCGAGGAAGACCCGCGCGGTCGCACCGGGGAGTTCGGTGACCGGGGGAGCGTAGTGCCGGAAGTCGCGCCGGGTGTGCCGATGCTCCTCCGGCAGCGCGACCCAGAGCTGGACCCCGTGCAGCGTGCTGGTTTCCGGTGTGGACACCTCCTCGTGGCAGATCCCGTGGCCACCGGTCATCAGGTTCAGCTCGCCCGGCCGGACCAGCGCGTGCGAGCCGAGGCTGTCGCGGTGCTCGATCTCGCCGGCGAACAGCCAGCTGACCGTCTGCAGCCCGGTGTGCGGATGCGGCCCGACCGACATCCCGCCGCCGGTCGCCGGATCGACCGGGCCGTAGTGGTCGGCGAAGCACCAGGCGCCGATGAGGGAACGTTTGCGCTGCGGCAGCGTCCGGCGCACGGGCATCGCCCGTGGTCCGCCGAGCGGCACCGAACGGGCTTCGAGCACCTCGACCCGGCCCGGTCCGGCAGGGCCGGCGCCGCAGGCGAGTTCGGCGGGCTCGGTCTCGACGTTGCTCACTGGGCCCTCCCGGGGTTTTCCTCCCTGCCACGATAGCCGCCGCCCGGGACGGGGTACTCCACCGTGGAAGTCGCGGGAAAGGAGTACCCGATGCGGCCCGTGTGGCGTGGTTCACTGACCTTCGGCCTGGTCACCGTGCCGGTGCAGCTCTACTCCGCGGTGGCCGACCACACCGTGCACTTCCGGCAGTTCGAACGCGGCACCAGTGACCGCATCCGCTACCGCCGGGTGAACGAGCGCACCGGCAAGGAGGTCGGCTACTCCGACATCGTCAAGGGGTACGAACTCGGCGGTGCCGAGTACGTGCTGATCGAACCGGAGGAACTGGACGAGATCGCCCCCGGCCGGTCCACATCGCTGGACGTGGAGGCCTTCGCCGACCTCTCCGAGATCGATCCGATGTTCTTCGACAAGACCTACTGGCTCGCGCCGGCCTCCGCCGAGTTCGACAAGCCCTACGCCCTGCTGCTGGCCGCGATGCAGAAGACGGCCAAGGCGGGTATCGCGAAGTTCGTGTTGCGCGGAAAGCAGTACCTCGCGGCGGTCCGTGCGGGCGAGGACGTGCTCGTGCTCAACACCCTGCACTTCGCCGCCGACCTGCGGGACCCGGAAAAGGATCTGCCGGACCTGCCGAAACCGGCCACCGGACGCGGCAAGGAACTCGACATGGCGGTCCGGCTGATCGACGCGATGACCGAGCCGTGGCGGCCGGACGAATACCGCGACACCTACACCGACCGCGTGCGCGAGCTGATCGAGGCGAAGAAGGCGGGCGAGACGGTGACCCCGGAGCAGGAGCCTGCGGAGTCGACCAAGGTGGTCGACCTGTTCCAGGCCCTGGAGCGGAGCCTGGAACGGGGCAACGGGAAACGCCGCGGCGGTGGCGGGAAGAACACGAAGAACAGCAAGCAGAAGCGGACGCCGGACCTGGCCGGGCTGTCGAAGTCGGAACTCGGCGAACTCGCGCGGAAACGGGACATCAAGGGCCGGTCGAAGATGACCCGGAAGGACCTGGAGGCGGCACTGCGCGCGTCCTGACGGGTCATTCCTGCCTGCTCCGCGCGGTGAAGCCGTCCCACGCCTGGCTGACCAGTGCCGGGTGCGCGAGCAGGTCCACTGCCGTGCGGGCCAGCGCGGCGCCGGTCGCAAGCAGCACCGAACGGGCCCGTGCGGACACCGCGGCGGCGGCGAACTCCGGCGTGCCCACCGCGTGGTCCGGATCGAGGATCGCGACCGACGGGTGCAGCGTCGGCACGCGGACGCTCACGTCGCCGACCTCCGACCAGCCCGGGGACCCGCCCGGTTCGGGTGGTGTCGAATGGATGCCGCAGGCCGCCAGATGTGTGGCGAAGCGCGCGGAGAGCACCGGGTTTTCGCGGAAGTGCGAGTGGTCCGGGCCGATCCGCTCGACCACGGCCTTCGTGCCGGTGGCCAGCGCCGCACCTTCGGCGGCCGCGGTCACGTCGGCGACCAGCCGGTCCAGCGCCGCGGTGGCGGGTGCGCGCAGGCCGAACCGCGCCTCGGCGAACTCGGGCACCGCGTCGGTGGATTCGCCGCCGTGGGTCACGATGCCCTGCACGGACGTGCCCGCCGCCAGCCGGGACCGCAGCGCGGCGACCGCGGTGAAGGTCTGGACCAGCCCGGCCAGCGCGTCGGTGGCCGGCCCGGACCGTCCCTGCACGCTCACCCGCAGCTCGGTGCGGGCGGCCAGCGGTGCCCACGACCAGGTGTGCACGCCGGCCCGGAAGGTCAGCGCCGCGTCCACCTCGTCCGCACCGGGCACCGGGACGCCCTCGGTCACCAGCACCGAACCCGGTTCCCCCGAGGTGATCCGCGCGGTGGCGAGTGCGGCACCGAGCACGGCCGCGGTGAGCACGTTGTGCCCCAGCTCCGGACGGGTGTCGCCGGGGAGCCGGAACGCCACGCACGGCCTGCCTTCGCCGCATCTCGCGAGCAGGCCCCGGGATTCCCGGGTCACGGTGAATCCGGCGCGGGCCAGATCGCCGTCGGCGCGAGGTCCGGACCGGTCGAGGGCGAATGCCCACAACGGTCCGGCGAGCGCCCCGATTTCCTGGTCGACCCGGTCGTGCCGGTCCTCGTCGGCCTCCATGCGGCACAGGTACCCAGCCGGACGGTTTTTGATCCCAGGCCGGGCATCGGGGTTCGCCGCTCGACGGTCAGCGCGGTTCGTCGTCGAGGGCGGCCATCCGGGCGGACAGGTCGTCGACAAAGCGGCCCAGCAACCGTCCCAGCGCGGAGCGGTCCTCGGCGGTCCAGCCGGCCAGTGCTTCGGTGAACCAGCCCAGCATCGTGCCGAAGTACTGCTCGGCCGCGGCCGTTCCCGCGTCGGTGGGTGCGATGAGCCGCGCGCGCTGGTCGGCCGGATCGGTCACGCGCCGGACCAGACCGCGTTTCTCCAGCGCCTGCACCTGACGGGTGACATGCGGTCCGACGACCTGCAGCCGGGACGCGATCTCGCCGATCCGCAGCGGTTCGCCCGCCAGCTGCAGGGCGGTCAGGATCGACACCGACGGCTGGTCGAGGCCGAGCCCGCTCGCCGTGATCGCGTGCTCGACCAGCCTGCCGCGGTTGAACGTCCGGCTCAGCTGGGTCAGCCGGGGGAGCAGCTCGGCCAGCAGCGCGCGATCGGAATCCATCGGACCACCCTTGATTAGTTACCTAACTTAGGTATATATATAACCCATCGCGATCGCCGTTCACCGGTGGCGATCGCCCGGAAAAAGGATACCTAAGGTAGGCATTCAGTGCCCGCCGAGGGGGAGAGCGGGGAACGATGGCCAAGTCCGTGCTGATCTCGGGGGCGAGCATTGCCGGGCCGACGCTGGCGTACTGGCTGGACCGCCACGGCTTCGACGTGACCGTGGTGGAGAAGGCGGCGACCGTGCGCGGCGGCGGGTACCCGATCGACGTCCGGGGCACCGCGATCGAGGTGGTGCACCGGATGGGCCTGCTGCCGCAGCTGCGCGACCGGCACGTGGCGACCGGGCGGATCTCGTTCCTCGACGCCGCGGGGGCGCCGGTCGGGGCGGTCGATTCCGATACCGCGACCGGCTCCGTGACCGGCCGCGACGTCGAGATCCGCCGGGGCGAGCTCACCGAGCTGCTCTACGGCGCGGTCCGTGACCGGGTCGAGTTCCGGTTCTCCGACGCGATCGCCTCGCTGGACGATCGCCGGGGCGGGGTCGAGGTGAGCTTCCGCAGCGGCCTGCAGCGCACGTTCGACCTCGTGCTCGGCGCCGACGGCCTCCACTCCGGCACACGTGCGCTGGTGTTCGGGCCGGAGGAGCAGTTCCACCGGTACCTCGGCTACTGCTTCGCGGGTTTCACGATGCCGAACTTCCTCGGCCTTTCGCATGAGGCGGTGGTGTGGAACGTGCCGGGGCGCAGCGCGATCCTCTTCTCGACGGGCGAGCGGGACAGCGTGCACGGATTCCTGAACTTCGCGCTCGCCGAAGCGCCGCCGTTGCACGCCTTTGCCGACCCGGCGGCGCAACGCGATCTGGTCGCCGCCCGGTTCGCCGGTGCCGGCTGGCAGGTCCCGCGGATGGTCGAGGCGATGCGCTCGGCGGACGATCTGTTCTTCGACGTGGTCAGCCAGATCCACCTGCCGGTGTGGTCCAAGGGGCGGGTCGCGCTCGTCGGCGACGCCGCCTATGCGCCGTCGTTCTTCTCCGGCCAGGGTTCCAGCATCGCGCTCGTGGGTGCTTATCTGCTCGCCCGCCAACTGTCCGGACTGGACCATCCGGACGCCTTCGCCGCCTGGGAGAACGAGACCCGCGAGTACGTCGCGTGCAACCAGGCGCTGGCCGCGGCCGGCCCGCTGCTGCTGTCCCCGCGCACCGACGAGGAACTCGCCGCCCGCAACACCGCTCTGCAGACCGCCGGGGAGGTGTCCGGGGCGGACCTCCGGGCGGCGACCTCGATGCTGGTCCTGCCCCCGGAGCCGGCCGGCATCTGAACGGCCCCGGGAGGTGCCGTGCGGGCACCCGTGGAAAGCTGCCCGGAGATGATCACCGAGGAGAAAGGGCAGGCATGAACGCTCTGGCCCGCGGCGGCGGGATGATGGTCGTGATCCTGCTGGTGGTCGGCGGTACGGCCGGGCTCGGTGCGGCGCTCGGGCTCGGCGGCACCGCGGTGCTGGCCGGGCTCACCGCGCTGTTCTGTTTCCTCGCCGCTTCCGGCGGTCCGTTGCGCGCGGACCTGAAGCTGCTGGCCGCCTTCGCCCCCGCGGTCGTGGTGGGCGGCGCCGGACCGCGGCTGCTCGGCCAGGTGTCGTCTGCCGGAGCGATCGCGCTGCTCGTGGTCATCGTGTTCGTGGCGGGTCTGCTGCCCGCGCTCGGCCCGCGATTCGTGACCGTGGGCCTCGGACTGGGCATGGCGTCGGTGTTCGGCTACGGCTTCCAGCTCAGCGGCTCGGCGAGCACGGCGCAGATCGTCGGCGCGCCCGCGCTGGCCGTCGGCGTGGTCTTCGTGCTGCGGCTGCTGATGGGCATCGCCGATCCCGGCAAACCGGTCCGGACCGCGCTCGCCGACGCGCTGGCCGGACCGGATCGCGACGCCGCGGAGCGTGCGTTGCGGCTGTGGCTGGCCGATCGGCCGCACGCCTGGCAGGCGCGGGTGCTCACGGCGACCGCCCGCGGCCACGGCACGGTCATCACGCTGCGAGAGCGACTTCGCGTGTTCGAGCAGGCGCAGGCCGACGAACTGACCCGGGTGCTCGACGTGGTGGAGGCGCAGTTCGTGGCACTCGCCGAAACGGTGCGGGCCAAACAGGTCCCGGCCGAGCCACCGGAGATCGAGCGGGTGGACCCGGAGGTCGCGCTGCCCGGCGACACCACGACGTTGCTGGACGAGGTCTGGACCATGTTGGCCGAGATCCGCACCGCCGCGACCACCCGCGATAGGTCCACAGTGGACTTCCCACGGCATCTGGTCAGGCAGGCGCTGCGGCAGGAGGCGGGCGGCGCGCTGTCCTGGCGCTCGGTGCAGCTGCGCCACGCCGTGCGCTGCGCGCTCGGCATGCTGGTCGCGGTGCTGGTCGCCGCGTTCCGGCCGGGGGATCCGCTGACCGTCTCGTTCCTGATGACGACGTTCGCCATCATGCAGCCGGAATGGCGGGACACCCTGACCAAGGCCTGGCAGCGCGGCGCGGGCGCGGTGGCAGGTGCGGTGGTGCTGGCGCTCGCGCTGTGGCTGCTCCCGCAGTCCGCGCTGCTGCCGCTGGGGATCGTCGCGCTGCTCGTCGGATTCCCGTTCATGCAGGTGAAACCCATGGTGTTCAACGGCTGCGTGGTGCTGATGGCGGTGGGCGTGAACGCGACCACCCGCCACCTGGACGCGGTGTCCACCCTCGTGGAGTACCTGCTGCTGGTCGCGCTGGCGGTGGTGATCGGCCTGCTGTTCGGCTTCGCCGCGGTGCCCGGCGTGCCGAAACCTTCGGTGGCGCAGCGGTTCTCGGCCGCGGTCGAGGCGGGGGAGGCGTTGCTTTCCGTGGTCGCGGCCCGCTTGCGCGGCGGGGCCGAACAGCGCGAGGTGGGCCTGCGGTTCCGCGCCGCGGCGCGGACGACCCAGGACCTGCTCAGCCCCGAACCGGGCAGCCGGGAACCCGAGCCGTCCCACCGCGACGCGCTCGACGAGGTGGGGGACGGGTTGCGTGGCCTCGTTTCGTCGGCAGGCGCCCTCGCACGCCGCGGTGCGCAGTCCCCGGCGATGGCGGCGTTCACCGAGGCGAGCGCAGCGGCACTGACCGGACGGGCGGATCCGCCCGAGCCGCCGCCCTCCGCCGACGAGGAGGACCGGCTGCTGGCCGACCTCGTACTGGCCGACCTGCGCCGGGTCCGCGGCGGCGCGCAGCTGCTCGCCGCCGACCCGGTGACTCGTTGACCCGGTGGCCCGGTGGCCCGGTGGTCCGGTGGTCCGGTGGTCCGGTGGTCCGGTGGCTCGCTGACCCGCTGACCCGCTGGCTCGGTGGCTCGTTGACCCGCTGACTCGGTGGCCCGATGGCCTGCTGGCTCGGTGACTCGTTGACCCGGTGGCTCGTTGGCTCGTTGGCCCGGTGGCCCGGTGGCTCGTTGGCCCGATGGCCCGATGGCCCGATGGCTCGGTGGCCTGCCGAACCCGCCGAACCGGTCGGATCCGCATGCCACGCGGATCTGCCCGGCGTGTCCCCGCCGGGCGTCCCGCACGGCTGAGCCGGCGCCGATCGGGGCATAGTGGTGGGCATGGCTGCTGATCTTCCCGCCGCCCCGGATGCCGGCCGGCCGCTCGACGGGATCACGGTCGTGGCGATCGAACAGGCCGTCGCGGCCCCGCTGGCCACCCGCCATCTGGCCGATCTCGGCGCGCGGGTGATCAAGGTGGAACGCGTCGGCCGTGGCGACTTCGCCCGCGACTACGACCACGTCGTGCACGGCAGCGGCGCGCATTTCGTCTGGCTCAACCGGGGCAAGGAATCGCTTGCCGTCGACCTCAAGACCGACGAGGGGCGGGAGGTCGTGCGGCGCCTGGTGGACCGGGCCGACGTGGTCGTGCAGAACCTCGCGCCGGGTGCCGCCGCGCGGCTCGGGTTCGGTGCGGCGGAGCTGCGGGCGGCGCGGCCGGAACTGGTCGTGGCCGACCTGTCCGGTTACGGCTCCGGCGGGCCGATGGCGCAGCGCAAGGCCTACGACATGCTGGTGCAGGCCGAGGCGGGGCTGATCGCGATCACCGGCACCCCGCAGACCCCGGTGAAGACCGGCATCCCCACCTCCGACATCGCGGCCGGCATGTACTGCGTGCAGGCGGTGCTGGCCGCACTGCTGCGCCGGTGGCGGACCGGGGTCGGCGCGGCGGTCGAGATCTCCATGTTCGAGGCGACCGTGGAGTGGATGGGGTACGCGCTCTACAGCGGGATGCACACCGGGATCCAGCCCGCGCGGATGGGGCTGAGCCACAGTTCGATCGCGCCCTACGACGCCTACCCGACGCGCGACGGGCAGATGCTCATCGGCGTGCAGAACGACCACGGCTGGCGCACGCTCGTCACCTCCGTGCTCGAACTGCCGGATCTCGCCGCCGATCCACGGTTCGCCACCAATGTCGAGCGGGTCCGGCACCGTGCGGAGTGCGACGCGGTGGTGGCGGCCGCGACGTCCCGATGGAGCACCGCCGAACTCGACGCACGGCTGGCCGCCGCCGGGATTCCCGCGGCGCAGCTGAAGGACGTCGACGACGTCGTGGCGCATCCGCAGCTGCGTGCCCGAGACCGCTGGCGCACCATCGGAACCGAACACGCCCGCGTCGAGGCGCTCCTGCCACCGGTGACGTTCGCCGATGTCGAGGCACGCATGGGCGATGTACCCGCACTCGGGGCGCACACCCGTGCGCTGCTCGAAGAGTCCGGAGTGGACGCCGACGACTATCTGCGGCGCGGGATCGCCGAGCAGTCCCGGTAAACTCCACCCGGCAGATACCGAAGCCGAACGGTACCGCCATTCCGGTAAGGCGATGATCGCGTTCGGTGAGTGTCCACTGTGGCCAGTCGGGTGTCATCCGGGTCGCGCGTTGTCTGGTCTTGTCTGATTCCGGCGTGCTTGTCTCTGTTTCGCTGTCCTTGCGTGCACTGTTGCGTGCGCACTGTTGCCTCCGCCGAGTCGGGGGCTGAGAGTCGGGCCGTCGGTGGAACACGCGCGCCGCGACTGGCGGGCTGCTCCTGCAGCGGCGCTCTCGCCGAGTGCCAGGGAGTGCAGCAGGCCGCACCAGACCCCCGGCCCGCCCTTGGCGGAGGGCGGGTCGGGCCCGGCCCGCGAAAACGGTTACCGGCGGCGGAATGGTCGACGGCGTCGGCTGTTCGCGGTCGAACGCCCCGTAGGCGCGGTTGAAATGCAGCAGTGGCGCTCCGGGGCCGGAATGCTCGGGATGGCTTGTGCGCTGCTCGCCCCCCCCGCCGAGATCGGCGACGAGTATCGCGGTCAGTGTGGCAGTGAGCGCGCGGACGGCTTTCCTGGTTCTTCGCCGGCTCGACATCCGCCGGACGCCGAGCCGGGGGATCCCGGTAACCCGGGCGTTCTCCGGAAAAAGCCGGCCCGTCCGGCGGCGCCGGGTGCCGGGAGCGCCGGAACTACGCAAACGCCCCACCAACTACCAAGAGCATGCGAGATTGGTTCACGTGGAGCAGTGACATTGTCGTACCTGCTGTAACAGAATCAGGTCCGCGCGTCACCTGACCGGGTGGCGTGCTTCGCGAGGGCACCAGAAAGGACCTGTCATGTCAGCAGCACACTGGGGGAGAAGGCGCCTGGCCGGCGCCGTGCTCGCCGCTGCCGCCACCCTGCTCGTGGCGACCGCGACGACTGCCACGACCGCCGCCGCCGCGCCGGGTGAAAGCCCGGACAACCACCAGATGGGTGCGTCCATCCGGGCGCACGAGGGCGACGCCGGTGCGCCCGCCCCCGCCTCGGCCGAGGCGACCACGCCCGGGATCGACGTGAGCAGCTACCAGGGCTCGGTGGACTGGGCGTCGTACTGGAAGCAGGGCAAGAAGTTCGCCTACGTCAAGGCGACCGAGGGCACCGGCTACCAGAACCCCGACTTCAGCCAGCAGTACGACGGTTCGTACAAGGTCGGCATGATCCGCGGCGCCTACCACTACGCGCGGCCGGACACCTCCGGCGGCGCAGCGCAGGCGGATTACTTCGTCGCGCACGGCGGCGGCTGGTCCAAGGACGGCAAGACGCTGCCGGGCACCCTGGACATCGAGTGGGGGCCGAGTTCGGACTGCTACGGCCTGAGCCAGGCGGCGATGGTGTCGTGGATCAAGGCGTTCAGCGACGAGTACCACAAGAAGACCACCCGCTGGCCGGTGATCTACACGGCGACCAGCTGGTGGTCGGAGTGCACCGGCAACAAGGGCGACTTCAGCGCGACGAACCCGCTCTGGGTCGCGCGCTACGCCTCGTCCGCGGGCACCCTGCCGTACCACTGGGGCTTCTACACGTTCTGGCAGTACACCTCGACGCCGCTCGACCAGGACTACTTCAGCGCCGGTGCGGACCGGTTGAAGGCACTGGCCAACGGCTGAGCCCGGGGCCGGGGAGTCCGGTGACGGGCTCCCCGGCCGCGCCGGCCCGGCGGCTACTGTGGGCCCGGCAGGCGAAAGGGGTTGCATGGCTGGGTCACCTGGCGCGGAAGGCGAGTCCACCGGGCAGGTCGCGGTGGTCACCGGTGGCGCGAACGGGCTGGGCGAGTTCATCGCACGCCGCCTGCACGCCGACGGCTACCGCGTCGCAGTCGCCGATGTCGACGCCGCGGCAGCCGCGGCGCTGGCCGGAGAACTCGACGCGACCGCTGCCACCGCACGGGGTTACGGCGTCGACGTACGCGATCGCGCCGCGCTGGAAGGGTTGCTGTCCGGCCTGTGCGCGGACTTCGGCGAGGTGCACGTCCTGGTCAACAACGCCGCGCGCACCCAGGCCAAGTCACTGCTGGAGATCACCCGCGAGGAACTCGACGAGGTCATGGCGGTCAACCTCACCGGTACTTTCCAGGCCTGCCAGCTCTTCGGCGCGTACTTCGCGAAGCAGGGTTACGGCCGGATCGTCAACCTCGCCTCACTGGCCGGACAGAACGGCGGGACCGCCACCGGCGGGCACTACGCGTCGTCGAAGGGCGCGATCCTTTCCGCGACCAAGGTCTTCGCCCGCGAGCTCGCGCCGCACGGGGTCACCGTGAACGCGGTTTCGCCGGGGCCACAGGACAGTCCGGCGGTGCGGGCGATCATCGGCGAGGAAAACCTCGCGGACTACGTCCGGGGCATCCCGGTCGGCAGGCTCGGCGACCCGGCGTTCATCGCCTCGACGGTCGCCCTGCTCGCCTCGCCCGCGGCCGCCTCGGTCACCGGCGCCTGCTGGGACGCGAACGGCGGCCTGCACCTGCGCTGAACCGGAACTCAGAGCGCGCGGGCCGCATCGGTGAGCGCCTCGTCGAGGATCGCGGCCCCGCGGGACAGCTCGTCCTCGGTCGCGGTCAGCGGGGGCGCGATCCGGAAGATCCCGCCCATGCCGGGCAGCTGCACGATGTTCATGTGCAGGCCCAGTTCGAAGCAGCGCTGGGTGACCGCCGCGCCGAGCCGGTCGGCGCCGCCCGTGCCGAGTACGTCGTCGCCGGCCAGTTCCACGCCGAGCAGCAGCCCGCGGCCGCGGACGTCCCCGACGACCTCGTGGTCGGCCAGCAGTTTGTCGAGATGGGTGCGCAGGTGCGCGCCGCGCTGCCGGGCCTGTTCGGCCATCCGTTCACCGGACAGCACGTCGAGCACGGTGTTGCCGACCGCAGCGGGCAGCGGGTCGTTCACGTGGGTGGTGAAGAACAGGAATCCCCGTTCGTGCGCGCGCTGCTCGATTTCCGGGCTGGTCAGCACGGCGGCCAGCGGCAGCCCCGCCCCGAGCGTCTTCGACAGCGTGAGGATGTCCGGCACGACCCCCTCGTGCTCGAAGGCGTACCAGTCGCCGGTGCGGCACAGGCCGGTCTGTGCCTCGTCGACGATCAGCAGCATGTCCCGTTCCCGGCACTTGTCCGCGAGCGCGGCGAGGTACCCGGGCGGCAGCTCGATGATGCCGCCGGAGCTGAGGATCGGCTCGACCAGGCAGGCGGCCAGGCTGCCGACGGACTGGGCGTCGATCAGCTCGAACCCGAGGTCGAGCTGGCGGCGCCAGTCGAGTTCGCCGTTCGCGTCGACGATGTCGGGGTGGTGGCGGTGCGGGACCGGCAGCGCGAAGTTGCCCGGCGCGGACGGGCCGTAGCCGCGCCGTCCGGCGCTGTAGGTGGCGTTCGCGGCGGCCAGCGTCATACCGTGCCAGGACCGGGCGAACGACACGACCTCGTACTTGCCGGTGACGAGCTTCGCCATCCGCACCGCGGCCTCGTTCGATTCCGCCCCGGTGGTCAGCAGCAGTGCCTTCGACAGCGGCTCCGGCAGCGTGCCCGCGAGCCGTTCGGCCAGTTCCACGACCGGACGGCTGAGCATGCTGCTGTGCAGGTGGTCGAGGTGGCCGACCTGCTCGCGCAGGGTCGCCACGATCGCCGGGTGCGAGTGCCCGAGGATGGCGCTCATCTGGCCGGAGGTGAAATCGAGCAGTTCCCGGCCGCTCTCGGTGAACACCGAGGTGCCCGCCGCGGAGGCGATCACCTCGGGGGTGAACCCGGCGTGGCCGGAGTAGCGGATGAGGTGCCGTTCGGGGCCGGCTGACTCGAAATCCATGTCCTCGACGGTAAGTACTCGCGCTGCACGCGTCTATCGCACAGATCTTACCGAGCTGTTCGGGAAAACCGTACAATCGCGGCCATGCTCAGTTCCTGGCGGTTGCGGCTGCTCAGCCAGCTGGAAACGGTCGGGACCGTGCGCGCGGTCGCGGAAACCCTGCACCTGAGCGCGTCCACGGTGTCCCAGCAGCTGGCCGTGCTGGAGACCGAGACCCGCTGCCGGTTGCTGGAGCGCAGCGGCAGGCGGGTGCGGCTGACCCCGGCCGGGCTGCTGCTGGCCCGCCGCGGCCGCGAAATCCTCGACCAGATGGCCGCGGCCGAGGACGAGCTGCGGGCGCTGAACGACGAGCCGATCGGCACCGTCCGGCTCGGTGCGTTCCAGAGCGCGGTGTTCCCGCTCGCGGTGCCTGCCGCGGCCCGGCTCGCCACCACGCATCCGCACCTGCACGTCGAACTGGTCGAATCGGAGCCGCACGAGAGCGGTGCGGCGCTGCGCGCGGGCGAGGTGGACGTCATCGTCACCACCACCGACTATCCCGGGCTCTCCTGGGGCACCGATCTCGAGATCATCCCGCTCGGCACGGATCCGGTCGTGCTGGTGCTGCCGCCGGGGCACCGGCTCGCCCGCCGGACGGCGGTGAGCCTGGCGACCTGCGCGGAGGAGATGTGGGCGTGCGACCGGCCGCGGTCCTACATGGCGGAGCTGACCACCCGGCTGTGCCGGGAGGCGGGTTTCGAACCCCGGGTCGCCTGCCGGTTCGGCAACTGCCTGATGCAGCTGCGGCACGTCGAATCGGGTGCCTCGATCGCGTTGCTGCCCGCGCTGGCGGTCACCCCGGACCACGCGGTGCTCACCCGGGAGCTGAGCCCGCCGGTGCACCGCAATATCACCGTCGTGGTGCGGCGGGGTGGTACGAAGCGTGCAGCGGTGAACGCGGTCGTCGCGGCCTTGCGCGACCACCCGGAGATCCCCGAACTGTCCACACCGGACCGCCGCGGCGCCGGACCGGAATGATCAGCGGCCGACGAGCTGTTTCGCCACGGTGGCAACCAGTTCGAAGGACGTGCGCCGGTCGGCATGGCCGTGCACCGGGGTGGTGATCATCAGTTCCCCGGTGCCGGTTTCGTCGAGCACCGCCTGCAGCCGCTCCCGCACGGTCTGCGGGGAGCCCACGACGAGCCCGCGGGTGTGTGCGGCGGCCGCGGCCCGATCGGCTTCGGGCCGGGCCGCGGCTTCTTCGGGCGGGGGCAGGAGGATCCGGTCACCACGCAGGCGCAGCGAGGTCTTCCGCCGGGTGGGGCCGGCGAGCCATTCGGCGCGCTCGTCGGTGCCTGCCGCGATCACGGCCACGCTGACCAACGTGGTCGGCGTGCTGAGCCGCACCGGCCGGAACGCCGTGCGGTAGGCCCGAAGTGCTTGCCCCGCTTCGTCGGGGTTGAGGTGCCGGGCGAATGCGTAGGCCAGGCCCAGCGAGCCGGCCAGCCGGGCACTCGCCGTGCTCGATCCGAGCAGCCAGAAGGCGGGCACGTTCCCGGCTGCCGGGGTCGCGCGCACCGGCCGGTCCTGGTCGAAATAGCCGAGCAGTTCCGCGATCCGGTCCGCGAAACTCGTCGCGGTCGGCTCGCGTTCCTCGCGCACGGCGTCCGCGGCCCGCCGGGAACCGCCGAGCGCACGGCCGAGGCCGAGGTCGATCCGTCCGGGGTGGAACGCGGCCAGCGTGCCGAACTGCTCGGCCACCACGATCGGCGGGTGGTGCGCCAGCAGCACACCGCCCGAACCGACCCGCAACCGGCGCGTCGCGTCGGCGAGCCGTCCGGCGACGACCGCGGGCGCCGAACTCGCCACCCCGGCCATCCCGTGGTGCTCGGCCGACCAGTACCGGTGGTAGCCGAGTCCGTCGGCGAGCACGGCGAGATCCACCGTGTTGTGCAACGCCTGCCGCGCGGTCGATCCCGCCACGATCGGCGAGGTGTCCAGCACGGAAATCCGTACCGCCTGCTGCTGGGTGTCCACCACCGGCTCATCTTCCCCCATCCGGAGCGCGACCCGGACGCGCCGGACCGCTGCGGGTTGCCCGGTCGGGTGCATTCGGGCCGGATCGGTGCCGGTTCACCGCTGCGGGTGGCTGCCCGCGCAGGCAGCTGGTATCCATGATCGGGTGATCGTCCAAAGTGAACAGTCCGTTCCGGAGAGGACCCATTGATGACTGTGCGGGCAATGCGCATCGCGGCCGTGGCCGCGGTGGCCGCCACCGTGCTGGGCTCGGCCTCGGCGACCGCTGCCGGCACCGCCGTCAAGTGGGCGGAATGCGCGCCCGAGCTGAACGCACCGAGGGGGACCGGCTGCGCCCAGCTCGACGTGCCGCTCGACTACGCCGATCCCGCGGGCAAGCAGCTCACCCTCACGCTGTCTGCGGCCGGTTCGCTCGACGCGCCGAACGTGCTGGTGGTCAACCCGGGCGGGCCGGGTGAATCCGGGATCGGCACGCCGAAGCTCGTGCAGTCCTCGCTGCCACCGGAACTCGGGTCGCAGTACCTGATCGTCAGCTTCGATCCGCGCGGGGTGGGCGCCAGCTCGCCGGTGACGTGCGGGGACACCTCGGGTCTCCTGCCGGCCCCGATGCCGCCCAGCGAGCCGGCGAACGCGGACCAGGAGCAGCAGCGGGTCGCCGTCGCGAGCAAGATCGCCGGTGCGTGCGCGGAGCACTCGGCCGCCCTGCTGCCGCACATCACCACGCAGAACGCCGCACGGGACATGGACCGGATCCGGACCGCGCTGGGCAAGGACAAACTCGACTACCTCGGCTACTCCTACGGCACCAAGCTCGGCGCGACCTACGCGACGATGTTCCCCGGCAGCACCGGCCGGATGGTGCTCGACAGCGTGGTGGACCCCACGATCGGCGGGTACCAGGCCGGGTTCGAGCAGGATCCGGCGTTGCAGCACCGGGCGGAGCAGTTCTTCGCGTGGGTGGCTGCGCACGACGACAAATACCACCTCGGCACCACCGGCGACGCGGTGGGCAGTGCCTGGACCGACACCCGCGGCAAGCTCGACGCCGAGCCGGCCGAGGGCAAGGTGGGCAGTGCGGAACTGGACCAGATGCTGGCATCGGCGATGTACGTCGACACGTCGTGGGGCACGCTGGCCGACGCCGTCTCCCGTTATCGCGCAGGTGACGCCGGCGCGCTCAGCAGTGCGGCGGGTCAGCTCGCGCTGCAATCGGTGAACGGCCCGCAGCTCGCGTACAACTGCGCCGACGACAAATGGCCCACGGACTGGCAGACCTGGCACGCGGACACCGTGAAGGCGGCGAAGGACGCTCCGCTGTTCGCCTGGCTGAACACGTGGTACTCGGCGCCCTGTGCGTTCTGGAAAGCACCGACCGCACCGCCGCTGCAGATCGGATCCGGAAACGTACCGCCGGTCCTGCTGGTACAGGCGAAGGACGACTCGGCAACCCCGCTCGTGGGCGCGCAACGCATGCAGCAGGCGATGCAGGGCTCCCGGATGGTGCTGTCCGACGGCGGAAACCACGGGCAGTTCCTGTTCGACGAGAACACCTGCGTCGACGAACCGGTGACCCAGTACCTGCGCACCGGCAAACTCCCCGCGGCCGACGTGAAATGCCCGGCACCACCGGCACCGGGGGCCTGAGGGTTGTCTGGTAATCCCGGTGCCGGGCCGGCGGCTCGGGTGTCATGCCTGATCGCAAACCTCGTGACGGCAGTGAGGTGCCGGACTGGAAAGAAGACCTCAACACCAGCCCCACAACCACGGTTACGAGACAGGCCTTGGCCGTAGTGCCTCGCTCGCCCGGTGCACGCGGACGTCACGAAGCCGGGCAGCACCCCTGACGGTGGCGGCCATCGGATGACGGATGGCCCCCATCCCGGCGCAACGCCCGGGTCACCACCACTGAACACCGTCACAATCGCGCACTGATCGGCTACGCCTGCCTGCACCCAGCCGCCGGGCCACCACACCTGGCGCGCAGCTCGCCGGTACGGCGGAAACTGCGTCGACAGCGGCGTTCCGGTACTGGCACAGTGCCCGGATGGAGAACCTCGGCCCGGACGAATTGCGGCTGATGCAGGGCCTTGCCCAAGAGGTGACCGCGGTGCGGCCGGAACTGGTGACCGCGGATGCGTCCGTCGGGGAACTGGCCTGGGTCCGGGCCAAGGACTTTGATGCGCTCCACCGGTTCTGGCGGTACCGGCACTGGTTCGACGGCGACCGGCTGGTCGCATGGGGGTGGGTCTGCCTGCCGCACCGGGTGCCGCGCGGGGACGGCACGTTCCGTGCGGAACAGGCGGCCACCCTGGTCTGGCAGGTACATCCGGACCGCCCGGAGCTGCTGACCGCGATCCTGGACTGGTACGACGAGGTGGCGGGCGACGTCGACCGGCTGCTCACGCTCCAGGCCGCGGATGTCCGGGCCGAGGCGATCGCCGCCGCGCACGGCTACGTGTTCGACGCGGAAACCGGTTCGGACGAAGGGAACTGGACGCAGGGCAACGTGCGGGAGCTGACCGATCTGCCGGATCCGGTGCTGCCCGCGGGTTTCCGGTTCCGCACGGCCGAGGACGTCTCGGTGGCCGACGCGGTCGAGGTGCACCGGGCCGCGTGGCCGTCTCCCGGCCTCACCGAGGCGGCGTTCGAGCGGGTCCGGCGGACCTGGCCGTACCGGGCCGATCTGCACGTGCTGATCGAGGCACCGGAGGGCGCACTCGCCGCGACCGCGATCATCTGGCTGGACGACGTGACGGGCGTCGCCGAATTCGAACCCGTCGGCACCCACCGGCAATTCCGCCGGCAGGGGCTGGGTACCGCGTTGCAGCTGCACGGGATGCACCGGGCCAGAGCGGCCGGTGCGAACCGCATGCTGGTCGCCTGCCTCGGTGCACCGGCGCATCCGGCGGCCCGAAACCTGTACCACGGCGTCGGCTTCCGCGAGCTGACCCGGGACCTGCCGCAGATCAAAGCCGCGAGCTGACCCACGCAGACCGGGCACGCACCGGAGCCCGGCCGCACGATCCGCCGGGCCAGGCGCTACCGGCGCACGCTACCCGCCGAGGCCGGCTGCGGCGGCGATCCGGTCGCGGGACTCCAGCAGCCGGGTGCGCAGCCGTGGCAGGTCGAGGCCGAGCAGCCTGCCGTGCCGCTTGACCGCCTTGCCCGCCACGAAAACGCTGTCCACCACACCGGGGTGCCCGGCGGTGACGATGCCGGCGACCGGATCGTTCACCGGGAAGAGCGCCGGGTCCTGTGCGTCGAGCACGATCAGGTCGGCGTCCTTGCCGACGGTCAGGCTGCCGGTCCGGTCGCCGAGCCCGCAGGTACGGGCGCCGTCGATGGTGGCGAACTCCGCGACGTCGCGGGTGGTGAGCGTGCCGTCGAGGCCGCGTTGCACGGCGAGCGCGGTGCGCATCGCGGAGAACAGGTCACCACCGGCCGAGGGACAGTCGTCGACCGACAGCGACGGGCGGATCCCCGCGGCCAGCACCCGGCCGGTGATCGGTGCGCCGAAGCCCATCTTCACCTCGACGTCCGGGCTGATCGACACCGAACAGCCGGCGTCGGCGAGCATTGCGAGCTGATCGTCGGAGAGGCCGTTGCCGTGCACGACGGTCATGCGGTCGTCGAGCAGCCCGCGCTCGCGCATCTCGGCGACCGGCCGGTCTCCCCTCGGCCAGCCGGCGGTGCCGTGGATGTGCACGCTCACCCGGAGCCCGTGTTCCCGGGCCAGCGCGACATCGGCCGCGGTGGTGTCCATTGTGGTCAGAATCGGCCCGCGCAGGCCGAGCGCCATGGCCTCGCCGGGAAGCTGTGCGCGGATCCGGGTGATCTCGGCGGTGATGTCGGCATCCGCACCGTTGCCCGCTCCGTAACAGAAGATCGACCGCCCCGGTGCCTCCTGCAGCGCCTGGACGGCGGCATCGGCGTTCTCCGGCCGGTCGGAACAGTGGAACCAGTCGAGCATGGTGGTCACGCCCGCGTTGAGCGCCTCGATCCGGCCGAACAGGTTTCCCAGGTACACGTCGTCCGGGCGGTAGTGCGGCCGGATCCGCCCGTGCAGGATCGCGCGGTACTCGTCGAACGTCCAGTCCGTGCCGAGCCCGCGGAACGCGGTCTGCCAGGTGTGCCGGTGGGTGTCCACGAACCCGGGCGCCACGATCATGCCCGCCGCGTCCACGACCTCCGCGCCGTCCGCCTCGATCCGGGTGCCGACTGCGGCGATCCGGCCGTCCTCGACGAGCACGTCGCCCTCGGGGAAATCCCCGGTCGCCGGGTCCATGGTCACCACTGTGCCGCCTCGGATCAGTGTCTTCACGCAAGCGTCCTTTCGGCCGGAGTCGATCACCCGACCCTAGGCCCGCCAGAGTTGATGAGTCAACTCTTGGTGGTTGCGGCACTTTCGCGGATCTCGCCGAGGTGGCGGGCGAACTCACCGGCCCGCGCCGGGGTCAGCCGTGCTGCGGTGACGCGGATCCCGGGGGGCGCGGTGCTCGCCGCGGTCCGGAACGCCGAGCCGTCCCGGACCGACCAGCCCGCGTCCCGCAGTGCGGCGACCGTGCCGGCCGGGCCCTCCGGGGTCGGTACCCAGACGTTGAACCCGTCGGTGGGGAACGGGGTGTCGACGCCCGCGTCGGCCAGCTCGCGGCGGAGCAGGTCCACGCGTTCGGCGTAGCTGCGGCGCGCGTGGTCGAACGTCGCCGCCGTTTCGTCGGACTCGAGCAGTTCCACCACCAGCTGCTGCAGCAACCGGCTGACCCAGGTGGCTCCGGGACGCAGTCGCGTGCCGAGCCGTTCGGCGGTGTCCACATCGGACGCGACGGCCGCGACCCGCAGATCCGGGCCGAGGAACTTCGCCACCGAACGCACCAGCGCCCACCGCTGCGTCTGCGGCGGGGTGGCCCGGTGGTAGGGATTCCGGGAAATCGCGGAGAAGTGGTCGTCCTCGATCACCAGCACGTGCGGGTGATCGGCCAGTACGGAACGGATTTCACGGGCTCGCTCTGCGCTCAGGCTGACCCCGGTGGGGTTGTGCACGCGCGGGGTGAGCAGGACCGCCCGTGCGCCCGCGGACACCGCGGCGCGCAGGACACCCGGCGCCATGCCCTCGGCGTCCACCGGGACAGGCGCGGCCCGGAAACCGTTGAGCCGCAGCGTGCCCTCGCTCGCGTAGAAGCACGGGTCCTCCATCGCGACGAGGTCGCCCCTGGTCAGGTGTGCGACGAGCAGCCGCTCCACGGCGTCGACCGCGCCGTGGGTCACCGACACCTCGAACGGAACCTCGATCTGCGGTGTCCACGCGGTGCGCGCCCACTGCGCCAGGCGCGGCTCGACGGCCTGGCTGCCGTACATCTGCATGCGGTAGCCGAGCCGGGGCAGCACCGTGGTGACGTCCGGCAGCAACGCCGGATCGGGGTTGCCGCTGGAGAGGTCCACCAGCCCGGTGGTTGCGGACGTTTCGCCCTCGAGCCGGGGGAGTGCGCTGATCACCGTGCCGTGCCGCCCGCGGGTTTCCGCCACGCCTGCGGCGACCAGCATGCGGTAAGCGGCCGCAACGGTGTTGCGGTGCACCCCGAGTCCCGCGGCCAGTTCGCGGATCGGCGGCACCGGGTCGCCCGCCCGCAACCGTCCGGTGCCGACCAGATCGCGCACGCTCCGGCAGATCTCCCCCGCGGTCGTTCCGCTGATCGGTGCGCGCTCCGCGGCCCGGTCCGTCACCGGCCCAGTATGGCACGTGACAGTGCCCCGAACCGCGGCTACCGTGTTTGTCACGTGACAAAAATACCCTGAGGAGGCACGGTGTACCTGCCCCGCCAGTTCGAGGTTTCCGCCGAGGACACCGCGGCCCTGCTCGGCCGCGGCGGATTCGGCCACCTGGTCACGCCGGATCCGGACGGCGGCCTGGAGGTGACGTCGCTGCCGCTGCTCTACGACGCGGAGCGGCATGCGCTGGTCGGCCACCTGGCCCGGCCGAACCCGCAGTGGCGTTTCACCGGCGAAGCCGAGTCGGTGGCGATCATCCCCGGCGTGGACCCCTACGTGACCCGGGCGTACTACCCGAGCAGGCAGACGAGCGCGAAGGTGGTCCCGACCTGGAACTACACGGTGCTCACCGTGCACGGCCGGCTGCAGGCGCACGACGACCCGGACTGGCTGCTCGAGCACGTCACCCGGCTGACCGACCACCACGAAGCCGGCCGCGAAGCACCGTGGCGGGTTGCCGACGCCCCGGCGGACTTCGTCCGGGGGCAGCTGCAGGCCATCGTCGGCATCCAGCTGGAGATCACGCGGGTGGTGGCCAAGGAGAAGCTGAACCAGAACCGCACGGCGCAGGACCGGGCCGGCGTGGTGCGCGGGCTCGCGCAGGGCACCCGCCCGGAACAGGAGACCGCGGCCCGGATGGCCGCCCGCGGGCTGGACGACGAGTGAGCCGGCCCGGCTGTCAATGAGCTAATACGTATTAGTCCGGTGTTCGCGTGGATCGGACAGAACCGCGCGGAATGCTTGACGACGGCGGAATCCGCGCAGATCCTCGGCTAAACCGCATTAGCCCCGCAGGAGAGACGCGAGATGACCACCCGACGCCGGATGCCGAGGCAGGCCGACATCGCCCGGCTCGCCGGGGTGTCGCAGGCCGCGGTCTCGGTGGTGCTGGGCGGGAACCGGACGGTGCGGATGGCCGAGTCCACCCGCCGCCGGATCCTGGAGGTCGCGGAGGAACTCGGCTACGTGCCGCATCCGGTGGCCACCCGGCTCGCGCGTTCGCGGTCGAACCTGCTCGGCCTGTACACCTTCCGCGCCGCCTTCCCGACCGACGAGGCGGATGCCTACCACCCGATCCTGTCCGGTGTGGAGGAGGAGGCCGCGGCACTCGGCCAGGACCTCATCCTGTTCACCGGCACCGGCGGGCCGCAGGCCGCGCAGGAGGCCGCCATCCGCCGCACCCGGATGGCCGACGGCTGCCTGTTCTTCGGCAGGCACGTGCCGGAGGACCCGGTGTCCCGGCTCGTCGACGCAGGCTTCCCGCTCGTCTACATCGGACGGCGGCCGGAGCTCGGCGGCCGGATCCCGTTCGTCGGCGCGGATTACGTGAGCGCTTCCGCCCAGGTGCTGCAACGGCTGCTCGGCCTCGGGCACCGGGAGATCCGCTACGTCCGGGAGCCGGACGTGGCACCGTCCTCGGAGGACCGGCAACTCGGCGTGCTGCGTGCCGCACCCCGGACCGGGATCGTGCGGCTCGAGGGTGCGCAGCTGCCGGTCGCCACGGTGCGCGGCTGGCTGGCCGAGGGCGTCACCGCAGTGGTGGTGGAGGGCACCGACACCGGAACGGCCTACCGGTCCGTACGCGCGGCACTCGACGCGGCCGGACTGTCCACTCCGGACGATCTGTCCCTTGCGGTGCTCGGCGGTCCGCCGGGGGTGAGCGGCTTCGAGGTGCCCATGCGGGAGATGGGCAGGCGGGCGGTACGGCTGCTGGTCGACCTCGTCACCGCAGCCAAGAGCACACCGCAGCAGCTGCTGCGGTGCCCATCGGTGGCCGGCTCGCAGGTCGGCCCACCACGATCCGGATAGGACCGAGCATGCCCGAAATCGGCACCGAGATCCTCGTCGCGGGCGGCGGGGTCGGCGGCGTCGCCGCCGCGCTGGCCGCCGCATCGGCGGGACATCGCGTCGTGCTGACCGAGGAAACCGACTGGCTCGGCGGCCAGTTCACCGCGCAGGCGGTGCCTCCGGACGAGAACCCGTGGATCGAGCGGTTCGGCGCCACCGCGGCCTACCGCCGCTTTCGCGCGGGGGTGCGCGACTACTACCGGCAGCACTACCCGCTTCGCGGCGAAGCGGCCGCGCTGCCCGAGCTGAACCCCGGCGCGGGCCGGGTCAGCAAGCTGTGCCACGAACCTCGGGTGGCGCTCGCCGTGCTGGAGGCGATGCTGGCACCACACCGCGCGGCCGGCCGCGTCACTGTCCTGCTGGGACACCGTCCGGTCGCCGCGGAGGTGACCGGAGACCGGGTCGACGCCATCACCTTGGCGGGGCCCGCCGGGGACCGGGTCACGGTGCGGGCGCAGTACGTCCTCGACGCGACGGAAAACGGCGACCTGCTGCCGCTGACCGGAACCGAATTCGCCGTCGGTGCCGAAGCACAGGCCGAACACGGCGAACCGCACGCCCCGGAGAAGGCGGATCCCGGCAATCTGCAAGGGATCACGTACTGCCTGGCGCTGTCGCACCACGCGGGGGAGGACCACACGATCGACCGGCCCGAGATGTACCGGTTCTGGCGCGAGTACACACCGGCGTTCTGGCCCGGTCCGCTGCTCGGTTTCCTCGCGCCGGACCCGCGTTCGCTGGAACCGGTCCCGCGTACTTTCGACCCGAACCCGGAAACCGATCCGCTGGCGATCAGCGCGGACCAGAGTGCCGACGCCGGTGACAAGGAACTGTGGGGCTTCCGCCGGATCCTCGCCCGCAAGCTGCACCGGCCCGGCGCCTTCGACTCCGACATCACGCTGGTGAACTGGCCGCTCAACGACTACTGGCTGCGGCCCGCGGTCGAGATCGAGGGCGTGAGCACCGCCGAGGACGTGGCGCGGGCGCACCACGAAGCCAAACAGCTGTCGCTTTCGGTGCTGCACTGGCTGCAGACCGAGGCGCCCCGGCTCGACGGCGGGACCGGATTCCCCGGACTGCGGCTGCGCCCGGACGTGGTCGGCACCGACGACGGGCTCGCGAAGTCCGCCTACGTCCGCGAGGCCCGGCGGATCCGGGCGGTGACCACGATCGTCGAGCAGGACGTGTCGCTGGAGCTGCTCGGGCCGACCGGGCGCAAGCGCCGGGAGGATTCCGTCGGGATCGGCAGCTACCGGCTCGACCTGCACCCCTCGACCGCGGGTGACACCTATGTGGACATTCCCAGTGTCCCGTTCGAACTGCCGCTCGGCGCACTGCTGCCGCAGCGGATGCGGAACCTGCTGCCCGCGGGCAAGAACATCGGCACGACGCACATCACCAACGGCTGCCACCGCCTGCACCCCGTGGAGTGGAACGTGGGCGAGGTCGCCGGCCATCTCGCGGGATTCGCACTGCGCGAGGGCACCGAGCCGCACCAGGTCCGGGAGGATCCGGCGCGGCGCACGGAATTCGAGCGGTTGCTGGACCGCGCCGGCGTCGAACGGCGCTGGCCCGAGGTCCGCGGCTACTGATCCCTTACCACAGCAGGAGGTACGGACAATGCCGTCCCGTTCCGGTCCGGTGCGCATCGGCGTCGACGTCGGGGGCACGTTCACCGACGCGGTCGCCGTCGACGCACGGTCGTTCGAGCTGCTCGGACAGGTGAAGGTGCCGACCAGTCACGACCACGAAGACGGGGTGGCGCACGGCATCCTGGAGGCGCTGGAGAAGCTGCAGGCGGATGCCGGCATCGGCGCCAACGACGTGTCGTTCCTCGCGCACGGCACCACCCAGGCCACCAACGCGCTGCTCGAAGGGGACGTGGCCACGGTCGGCATTGCCGGTGTCGGCACCGGCTTCGACGGTTTCGCCACCCGGCGGCTGGCTTCGCTGGGGAAGATGGAGCTCGCGCCGGGCCGGAAGCTTCCGGTGCGGTTCGCCCCCGCGCATACCCCGGCGGACGCGGGTGCGGCGGTCGAAACCCTGGTCCGGCAGGGCGCGGAGGTGATCGTCGCGGTCGAACCGTTCAGTGTGGACGATCCCGAAGGGGAACGTGCGGTCGTTTCCGCGGCGCGGGAACGAGACGTGCTCGCCACGGCCACGCACGAGATCACCAGCCTGTACGGGCTGACCAAGCGGGCACGCACGGCGGTGCTCAACGCCGGCATCATGCCGCGCATGGTTTCGACCGCTGATCTGGTCGAGGCCAGTGTGCGCCGTGCGGGCATCACCGCGCCGTTGATGGTGGTGCGTGGCGACGGCGGGGTCATGTCGTTGCCGGAGATGCGGCACCGTCCACTGTTGACAGCGCTGTCCGGTCCCGCTGCCGGGGTGGCCGGCGCGCTGATGGGCGAGAAGCTCAGCGAAGGCCTCTTCCTGGAGACCGGCGGCACGTCGACGGACATCAGTGTGGTCCGCCGCGGCCGGGTCCAGGTGCGGCACGCGCACCTCGGCGGACGCGAGACCTACCTGCCCGCGCTCGACGTTCGCACGGTCGGCATCGGCGGTGGCTCCTTGGTCCGCTTCTCCGGAAGCGCGGTGACTGCCGTCGGTCCTCGCAGCGCGCACATCGCGGGTCTGCCGTATGCGTGTTTCGCTCCGGCGTCCGCATTGACCGGGGCGAAGCTGGTCACCGTCTCGCCGCAGCCGGACGATCCCGCCGACTACGTCGCTCTGGACACTGTGGACGGACGTCGGTACGCGCTCACTCTGACCTGCGCGGCCAACGCGCTCGGCGTGGTTCCCGTCGGTTCGTACGCGGTGGCCGAGCCGGACGCCGCACGGCTGGCACTGCAGCCGCTCGCGGCGGCGTTGGGCACGTCGGTCGAGCAGGCCGCCAGGACGGTGCTCGGCCGCGCGGTGAAGCCGGTCCGGTCGGTGGTCGAGGACCTGGTCCGGGAGTATCGTCTGGACAGTCCCGCGCTGGTCGGCGGCGGCGGCGGAGCGGCCGCGGTCACCCCGTTCCTCGGCGTCGAATCCGGGCACGAGTGGCGGATCGCGGCGCACGCCGAGGTGATCAGCCCGCTCGGTGCGGCGCTGGCACTGGTGCGGGAATCGGTCGAACGGATCGTGCCCGGCCCGTCGGACGCGGACATCCTCGCGGTGCGGACGGAAGCCGAATCGGCGGTGGTCGGCCAGGGCGCCGATCCGGCGGGCGTCGAGGTGGAGGTCACCGTCGACCCGCAGCGCAACCTGATCCGGGCGATCGCGACCGGATCGACCGAACTGCGCACCAAGGACCGGGCATCCACTGTGGACGAAGAGGCGGTGCGTGCCGCGGTGGCCCGCAGCGTCGGCGTCGCTCCGGCCGAGGTGCACGAGCTGGCCTCGACCGCGTACCACCGGGTGCTCGGCGCGCGGGCGCGCAGGCGAGGACTGCTCGGGCGGTTCGGCGCACCTGTCGAACAGGTGCGCGTGGTCGACGGCGAAGGGGTGCTTCGCCTGCACAGCACCGGTGCGGTGGTCGACCGGACCGACGTGGGATCCGCGCAGGCACGCGTGGCCGAACTCGTCGATCGGCACACCCGTTACGGCGACGGCGGTTCCCGTGCCCCGGCCGTGTGGCTCCTGGTGGGTCCGAAGATCGCGGACCTGTCCGGGGTGCTGGACCGGGACCAGCTGATCGCACTGGCCGGAGCGGAACTGAAGACCCGCGCGACCGACGAGCCGTTGGTCGTCATACTGGAGGACCGTACATGAGCGACGTCGACCTGGCCGTCCGGCTGTTGCGGGCGACGCCGACCCACGAGAACCGCGCCGAACCGCAGCTGCGCGAGTGGGCGGAGACCGCGCTGGCCTACGGCGACGAACTGGCCGCCACCGGCGAGGACGATGGCGTCCGGGTCGTGGAACGCGAAGGCGGCGCCGGCAAACGGGAGCTGCTGCTCGCCGAGCACCACCACGGCACCGTCACCGTCTATTCCGATTCCCTGCAGAAAGTCGAGGAACTGGCCAGAGCCAAGGGCTGGCCGGTCACCCGTGAGGCACTGCGCCGGGCAGCCGTCGAGCACGAAATCGCGCACCACCGGCTCGACGTGCGCGAGCTGAACCGCAGGCTCGGCCACACCGCGATCCGGTTCGGATGCCTCCGGGTGCGCGGGCACGTGGCCGGTGCCGAGGAAATCGCCGCGCACCGGTTCGCGCACCGCCGCAGCGGCCTTGCCGTGAGCCCGCTGCTGATCACCACCGCGCTCGCGGGAGGGAAGTGACCGATGGGTATCGCGATTCTGGTTCTGATGGCGGTCGGGGTGGTGCTGATGCTCACCCGGGTGCTGCCGACGGCGTTCGCGCTGGTGTTCCTGGCGATCGGCATCGCGCTGCTGGCCGGTGCCCCGTTCAGCGGCGAGCAGGACAGCATCCTGACCAGCGTGCTGGAGACCGGTTCGGCGGCACTGGCGGCCACCATGCTCGCCGTGCTGCTCGGTTCCTGGCTCGGCACGCTGATGGACGAGACGGGCATCGCCGGCACCCTGGTGCGCAAGATCGTGGAGTTCGGCGGGGAACGTCCGTCGATCGTCGCGCTCGGCGTGTTCGCGGTCTCGATCCTGTGCGGCAGCATCACCGGTTCGGCGCCGGCGGCGATGCTCGCCGGGGTGGTCGGCATCCCGGCGATGATCGCGGTCGGGGTACGCCCGGTCGCCGCGGGCGGCACCGTGCTGATGGGCATCTCCGCGGGCTCGCCGCTGGAACTGCCGGTGTGGCAGTTCCTTTCCGACGCGCTCGGTGCGCCGGTCGCGGACGTCAAGGCGATCATGATCAAGCTGTTCCCGATGGCGCTCGTGGTGGGCATCGTCTACGTGTTCGTCCAAACGCGACGCGGTGCACGGCATGCCTGGGCGGTGAAGCTGGACCGGCCGAAGGCGCGCGTCCGCCGCGGAGACGCGCCTTGGTACGCGTTGATCACCCCGCTCGTGCCGATCGTGCTGGCGCTGGGGCTCGCGGTGCCGATCGTGCCCTCGCTGCTGGCCGGGGTGGTCTACGCGCTGGTGACCACCACGAAGTGGGGCGAGCTCAACGGCAGGGCACTGCGTTCGCTGTACCGGGCGTTCCAGGTGGCGGCGCCGCCGATCGCGCTCTTCGTGGCGATCGGCATGCTGCTGGCCGCGGTGAAACTGCCCGGCGCGAAGAACGCGCTGACCCCGATCGTGGCCGCGATCAGCCCGTCCGGCGCACTGTGGTTCGTGGTGGTCTTCGTGCTCCTCGTCCCGCTGTGCCTGTTCCGCGGGCCGCTCAACGTGTTCGGCCTCGGCGCCGGGGTGGCCGGCGTACTGGTGACCGGCGGGATCTACCCGCTGCCCGCGGTGGTCGGGCTGATGGCCTCCTACAACCAGGTCTTCAGCGTTTCCGACCCGACGAGCACCCAGACGGTCTGGGCGGCCCAGTACGCCGGCGTGCGCCCGGAGCGCGCGATGCTCTCCACCCTGCCTTACACCTGGGTGGTCGCGCTGGGCGGCATGGTGCTCACGGCGGTGTCCTACCTGTGAGCACTCAGACCCCGCCGGCCAGCTGTTCGCCGAGGTAGAGGAACGCGCCGATACCGTGGAAATCGTTGGTGGCACGCGGGCGCGCGAGGTAGAACGCGGCGTCGCCGACGTTGGTCCCGACCCCGACTTCGGTGATCTTGGTGCTGCCGTCGTCGGCGATCGAAACGCGGTCGCGGACTCCGGCGTAGCCCCGGTCGACCACGGGCTGGTACTCGGCTCCGAGGTAACCCTGCTGGATCGCCCTGGACAAGGTGTAGGTGTACAGGCTCGAGGACGAGGTCTCGGTCCAGTTCCCGGCCAGCTTCGGCTTGACCGGCAGCTGGAACCACCGCCCGGTCGCCGGGTCCTGCCAGGTGCGGTACCCGTCGGCGAGGAAGGCCGTGATGTCGACCAGTTTGTCCCGGTCGGGTGCGGTCTTCGGCAGGGTGTCGAGCACTTCCACCGTCGCCGCGCCGAACCAGCCGACCGCGCGGCACCACACCTCGGGTGAATGACCGTCCGCGTCGGACCACGGCTGCGCGTGTTTTTCGTCGTACGCGTGGTAAAGCATGCCGTCCGGGTGCCGCAGGTGTCCGAAGTAGAGGTTCAGCTGCTTCACTGCTTCGGCACTTGCCGAGGAATCCCCGGTCGCCACTGCGTAGTTCGCGAGGAACGGGGTGACCATGAAGGCGCCGTCCGCCCACAGCTGACCGCTGAGGCCGGTATTGTGGATGAAGGCGCCGTCGGAGGTCCGGGGGTAGCTCTTGAGCCGATCGTGAATGCGCTGCGCGGCCAGCGTGTAGCGGTGGTCGCCGGTTTCCTTGGCCAGCACGAGGAAGACGTTTCCGATGAACATGCTGTCCAGTGAGTCGTAGGCGACTCCGGTGTCACCGTCGGTGGAGACCTTCGCGGTGCCCCACGCCTTCAGGTAATCGAGGTACCGTTGGTCGTGCGTGCGCTGGTAAAGGCGATAAATGCCCAGCAGGACCAGTCCGTCGGGGTAGTTGAGCCCGATCTTCGCGGCAGGATGCGCGGCCATTGTCGAATCGGCGACCGCGCGGGACAGATCGGTCCGGTCCGCGGCGGACGCGGACACCGCGGGGCTCAGCAGTCCCAACATGACGAGAACGGTGCAGATCAGCCGTAAGACAGTACGGATTCCCAATGCGACCAGCTCCTTTTCCGGCAGTTCGAGGGGCGGGTACCGGTGGCGGCGGGGGCCGGTTACCCGAGTACGACCGTGATCTTCGGAGCGTTTGTCCGGAATGGTCAACCGCCCATCGGGGAAAGCGACCGGACAGAAAACCGGACTTTTCCCGGATATACCCGCGCGCGCCGAGGAACGGGACAGTTTCCTCCGCCGAGAGGGACTAATACGTATTAGGCCCTTGTCCGGTGCGGCCGCCGGGCTTACCGTCCAGCGCGATCGGCGAACAAAGGAGGGGACAATGGTTCTGTCGAGGCGTGGGATGCTGCTCGGAACGGCCGGACTGGGGGCGGCGCTCGGTGTGGGCGCGGTTGTTCCGGGCACCGCGGCCGCCGGGATCGCGCCACCTGCCGGTCCCTTTCCGGCACTGCCGCCGCTGCCCGGCGGAGCGCCGGTGCGCGCGCAGTTCGAGCCGCTGGAGCAGCGATTCGGCCCGTATCTGGCGATTCTGCCCGGGATGGTCAACGACGTCGAGGTCGACGACGCGGCGACCCGCGGCTTCCTCGGCGGCGGGTGGTGGCGCACCCCGTCCGTGCCGACCAACTCGCGGGTGCAGGAGCACGTGTTCACCTTCAGCTGGTTCCTCGCGAACGAACGCGAGTGGAATCCGTACTCCGGCAGCGTCCCGCTGCGCAACCGGCTCGACGCGGCCATCGCGCACTACCTCGGGCTGCAGCACGACGACGGATCGTGGCCGGAGTACAGCGCCGCGGAGAAATCCAAGGCGGCCACCGGCTTCGGGATCGGTTACCTCGCCAAGACACTGGCGAACCTCCGGCAGGCGAACGCGCTGCCGGAGCGCCGCGGGGAAATCGGCACCGCGCTGAAAAAGGGCATGACCTGGTTCCTCAACCCGGACAACCCGATCTGGGAATCGCCGGTCCACTACGCGAACCAGAACGCGTCCGGCCTGGCCAGTGCGACGCTGGCGCTGAAGCTCGATCCGGACGCCGCGCTGCAGAAGAAGCTCGCCGACCGGATCGGCTTCCTCGCCGCGCACGGGCAGAGCCCGGCCGGCTTCTTCTACGAGCCGACCGGCATGGACATCAACTACAACTTCGAGGTGATGCTGCCGGAGATCGCCGAGATCCACGTGCTCACCGGCGACCGGACCGTGGTGTCCATGGCCGGGAAGTTCGCGAAATGGTTCGGCTACAACGTGCTGCGTGAACCGGACGGCACCGGCTCGCTGACCTACGTCGGGATGTCCGCGCGTACCACGGTCACCGGTTACGACGACGTGGTGGCGGATCCCGACCGCACCGATCTCGCGTCGGTCTTCGTACCGGAGGTTCCCGCGCTCGCACCGTTCTTCACCTCCGCCGAGGACCGGGCCGCCACCCGCGAAGCCTGGCGGACCGATCCCTCGCCGGCGCCGCCACTGGCCAAACAGGACACTTCCCCGCGGATCATCGCGCATGCGCCCTACGGCGAGAAGCTGCCCTCCGCCGCGGTGAAAAAGCAGGCGATCCAGCAGCTGCCGTATCTGAGCAGCAAGGATTTCGCGGTGCAGCGTAAGGACACCGCCACCGAACAGACCTATGTGTACGTGCGCCGTCCGGCGCTGTACCTCGCCGCGTTCTTCGGCGAGCGGCCTTCCCAGTACGCGCGGGGCTCGGCCGGGCTGTTGTGGCATCCGGAGGCGGGCACGATCGTGCAGAGCCAGCAGGACGACGCCTCCTGCTGGGCGAGCGTGCTGCCCAGCGGCAGCCCGGACGCGCGCGGTCTGCTGACCGCGAGCTACCGGGTCGGCGACCGGGACTGGAACGGTGACCGGATCGTCCCCGGATCGGCTCCGGTCACTGTGGACTATGCGCTGGACAGCCGGATCCGCACCAAGCTCACCCTCACGAAGAACACCGTCACCCGCGCGGTCAAGGGCACCACCGCCCTCACCGAACAGGTGCCGCTGGTGCTGAAGCCGACGGATTCGGTCAGCTTTGCCGACGGCTCCCCGGCCGGGTTCGGCAAGACCTCGTCGGCGACCACCGATGCGCTGGTGATCCGGCGCGGGGACACCACGATCCGGATCGGCTGGGGCACCGCGCTGGCCGCGAAGGTGGTTGCCACCGACGTTACGATCCTGCGCGAGGGCGGCCGTCGGCTGCACGTCCTGCGCGTGCCGCACCCGGGGACCCTCACCACGACGATCACCCTGGGCTGAGCTTCGACCACGCCGTTCTCGAAGGGGAGAGCATGAACGCCGAACCGTCCCGCCGCCGGGTCCTGCAAGCGTTCGGCGCGGGCGGCCTCGCGCTCGTGGCCGCCGCTCTGGTGACCCCGGCCGGTGCGGCCGCGGTGCGCGGCAGGGCACCGGCACGGGGCGGGCCGGCCCCGGACGACGTCGCGGCGACCTACCAGCAGGTGCTGTTGCGGCACACCCGCTGGGCGGAGTCGCAGTTCGACGCGGCGGCGGGGATCTACCCGGCCAAGGACTTCACCTTCGCTGTCGTCCTCGGCAACGCGGTCCTGCTGACCAGAGACGGCTACGACGCCGCCGTGGCGGGCGTCGAGCGAGAGGTGCTGCACCGGCACACCGTCGACACGATCCGGCACTTCGCCGCGTCGAACCTGGTTGCCGGCGGTGCGGAATGGGGCCGTCGGCTGTTCTTCGACACCACGTTCCAGTCCTACTTCCAGCTCGCCGGCCGGCTGCTGTGGGACGACCTCGACCCGGCCACCCGGGCGAATCTGGACAAGATCGCCACCGGCCAGGCGGCCTACACGGCCGGCCTCGGCACCGGCGACGACCCGATGTCGGGCGACTGGACGCCGCACGGCCTGTCCGGCGGGCACGTCGGCGACACCAAGCTGGAGGAGATGGGCGTCTACGCGCAGGCGCTGGCCCCGGGGATCGCCTGGGCGCCCGGTGACGCGCGAGCCACGGCGTGGCGGGAGTGGTTCGGCCGGTGGAGCCGCAACGAAACCGGGCTGCCGCCGGCGGATCTGGCCAACCCGCGGGTGGTCGACGGCGTGGCCGTTTCCGCCAACGCCGCGGAAAACCTGTACGACACCTTCCTGGTCGAGAACCACGGCTCGTTCGGCCCGCACTACCAGGAGGAGCTGTGGCGCACCTCGGGCCGCAACGCACTGCACTTCCTGCTGGCCGGACAGCCGTTGCCGGAGGTGCTCACTGCGCAGCCGAACGGCGAACGGTTGTGGCACACCATGCTGCTCATGGCGGGTGACGCGGGCGAGCCGTTGATGCCGATGGTCGCGGACCGGGAGCACCTCTACGGCCGCGACGTGATCCCGCTCGCCTTCCGCGCCCAGGTGCTCGGAGATCGTTACGCGGCAAGGGCAGAGGCGCAGCTGGCCGCCCGTCTTGAGCCGTACCAGGCGTATCCGCCGGCCGACCGCGTCACGAAGTTCTCCGGGGAGCCGAAGTACGAGCCGGAGGCCCGTGCGGAGATCGCGATCAGTTATCTGCTGCACGAATGGCGGGCGAGCCAGGGTGGCCCGGTGCAGCCGGTGAGCCAGGCGGAGTTCGATGCGTACGCGGTGGGTGTCCGGGATTTCGGTGCAGGGCCGGGGTTGCTGGCGCATCGGACGGCGGACGCTTGGGCAGCGGCGGTGAGCAAACCGGGCTACGCCAAGTTCGCCTGGCAACCGCACCACGACGACTGGCTGTTCGCGGTCAGCGGGGCGACGCCGATGTTCCTGCCGTCGACGGCGCTCGAGGTGAAGGAACGGCACACGGCGACCTGGACGAAACTGCGCGACGGCTTCGAGGCGACGTCGGCGGTGTTCAAGTTCGACCAGGGGTACGCCGGTTTCGCCACACTGCCGTCCGGCGCCGCGGTGTACGCGACGACCGGACTGGCTGCGGCCGAGGGCGTGCTGTCGATCTACAACCTCGACATGCCCGGAATGCCCGGTCTGGCCGGCAAACGTACCTACCGCACGGCCGAGGGCACAGTCACCGTCCCGGCCACGCCCGCGGCCCCGGCCGGCGGCCGCACCGATGAGGTCGCTTTTCCCGCCGTCACAGCACAATACGTCCGGATGCTCGGTGTGCAGCCCGATCCGGCATACGGCTATTCCCTGTGGTCGTTCGAGGTCGGCGACGGTACCGACCTCGCGCGTGCGGGCACCGCGTCCGCGTCGTCCGCCGCTCCGGGCAAGGAGGCGAAGTACGCAATCGACGGCGACGCGACGACACGCTGGGCCGTGTCCACTGCCGATCGTCCGCGTGCCGACAGCTGGTTCTCCGTCGACCTCGGTGCGGCGAAGCAGTTCGACCGCGTGAAGCTGGTGTGGGAGGCGGCAGCCGGACGGCGCTACCGCATCGAGACCTCATCGGACGGTTCCACCTGGACCACTGCCGCGACTTACCCGAAGCCGGCGGTCAGTACCCGGGGCGGCTGGCTCGATGTCGACGGCCGGGCCGGATTCGTCGTGACCGGCGCGCCGAATCCGATCACCGTCACCGGGGACCGGATCGTGCTGTCCGACGGCGAATCGGCGCCGCTGCAGGTCGAATGCCACCCGGATCCGAAGGTACTGCCCACGACTTCGCCGCGCCCGGCTTCCGGCGTCGAGGCGGTGCGCACTTCCGTGGCCGACGGACATCTGGTGCTGCTCAACCTGTCCGGCTCGGCGGCGAAGGGCACCGTCACGCTGCCTGCGGCCGACGGCGAGATTTCGCTCTACCGCGGCGACCAAGTGTGCACTGAGGACAGTAGCGTCTTGACAATGTCCTTGGCCGCCGCGGAAGGGCGGGTCGAAGCGGCCTGGTTCACCGTGCGCGCCACTGCCGGGCAGAGCGGTCTGCAGGCCACGGTGGCCGATGCTGCGACGCTGCGGCTCACCGCCCCCGCCGGAACAGCGGTCCACGTTCAGGTCCGGCCGGCCGGCGAAGCGGCGCGGGAGGTAGTGGTCCCTGGCGGCGGCACCGTGACGGTCACCGCGAACGCCACCCGGCCGTACCCGCTTGCCGATCTGGCGGTGGGCGCCACGACGTTCCCGACCGAGCCCCTGCCGGAGGGCATGTCCGATCCCGGCGCCGCGGTCGACGACGACGAACGCACCTCCTGGCGTCCGGGTCCCGACGGCCGGATGGTCGTCGATCTCGGCGCGGTCCGCCCGCTCGGCGAAGTCGAGCTGACGTGGTCGGCCGGGCGGGTCCCGGACGCGGCCGTCGAAACGAGCGTCGACGGCCGCACCTACACGACCGCGCCGCCACTGCCTCGCCGCAGGCATGCCACGGTGCAGCCCGGCAGCTCAGCGCGGTACGTGGCGGTGCGAGTGCGTGGCACCGGGACCGCGGAGCTCACTGCCTTGCGGGTGCACCCGGCGAGCTGACCTGGGCCGCGGCCCGGTGGACGGCCGGTTTGCGGCGGAACCGGAGTGCGCCGTCGTCGATCCGGCCGTGGCGCAGGAGGAGCAGGTCGTTCGGGTAACTCGTGCCCATCCGCCACGGCCGTCGCGAGCCGGCGCGGGGGAACTCGTGCATGGAGCGCTGGACGTAGCCTGCCTGGAAGTCGAGCAACGGTCGTTCGGCGACGTCCGTGCGGTCGTTCACCGGCACGCACTGGTCGTATCCGTGCTCGTCCAGATGCCGCAGGAGCCGCACGGTGTACTCGCTGACCAGATCGGCCTTCAGCGTCCACGACGCGTTGGTGTAGCCGACGGTGAAGACGAAGTTCGGCACGCCGCTGAGCATCATCCCCTTGTACGCCATGGTTTCCGGCAGCTGCACCGGCCGGTCGTCGACGGTGAGCCGGATGCCGCCGAACGCGAGCAGGCGAAGGCCGGTGGCGGTCACCACGACGTCCGCGGGCAGCTCGGTACCCGAGCGCAGCCGGATCCCGGTTTCGGTGAACCCGGCGATCTCGTCGGTGACCACCGACGTGCCGCCGCGGCGGATCGCGGTGAACAGGTCGCCGTCCGGTGCCAGGCACAGCCGCTGGTCCCACGGGTTGTACCGGGGCCTGAAATGCCGGTCGACGTCGTAGCCCGGCGGCAGCAGCTTGACCGCACCCTTGCGCAGGACCGACCGCATCAGCCTGGGCCGCCGCCGGCTCAGCTGGTAGATCGCGGTGGTCGTGGCGACGTTCTTCCAGCGGGTCACCGCGTACCCCAGGCGGTCCCCGAGCAGTGCCCGCAGCCGGTTGGCGAGTTTGTCCTCCCCCGGTATGGCGGCGATGTAGGTGGGGGAGCGCTGCAGCATGGTCACGTGCCGGGCCTGTCCGGCCATGGCAGGCACGATGGTCACCGCGGTGGCGCCGCTGCCGATCACCACCACGTTCTTGTCCGCGTAGTCCAGCTCGGCAGGCCACTGCTGCGGGTGCACGACCGTCCCGCCGAACTGCTCGATACCGGGGAACGCCGGACGGTGGCCGCTGTCGTAGTGGTAGTAACCGCTGCACACGTACAGGAGGTTCGTGGTCAGCTGCCGGGTTTCCCCGTCGTGTTCGACCGTGACCGTCCACAGTGCATCCTCGGTGGACCACGAGGCGGCGGTGACCCGGTGGCCGTACCGGATGTGCCGGTCGATCCCGGCGTCGGCGGCGGTGTCCTGGATGTACTGCAGAATGGCCGGTCCGTCCGCGATGGACTTGACCCCGGTCCACGGCCGGAACCGGTAGCCGAGGGTCTGCATGTCCGAATCGGACCGGACGCCGGGGTAGCGGAACAGGTCCCAGGTGCCGCCGAGCGCGTCGCGGGCTTCCAGAATCGCGTACGTCCGGTCCGGGAACGCGGTCCGGAGGTGGTGCGCGGCGCCGACCCCGGACAGTCCGGCACCGACGATCAGCACATCGAAATGCTCGGTGGACGCGATGGGTTCAGCGGACACGGGCGGCCTCCTGGTTGCCGGAACGCCGGCTGGACGTCAGCCGGCCGAGCAGGTCGTAGTAGTGCGTGGGCGCGATGCGCACCAGTGCGTCGAACAGGTAGGCGTCCGGCCCCACGAGGATACGGGATTTCCCGCGCTCCACGCCGTGCTGGATGATCCGCGCGGCCTGCTCCGGTGTGGTCCTGGCCATCGCGTCGAACGCCGCGGCCATTTCCGCGGACGTGCGGTCGCGCCGGTCCGGATCCTGGTGCATCCGTCCGTTGCGGACGATGTTCGTCTTGATCCCGCCGGGGTGCACGGTGATCGCCCGCACGCCGGTCCCGCGCAGTTCCTGGCGCAGCGAGTCGGTGAACCCGCGGACGGCGAACTTCGCCGCGCAGTACGCACTCTGGTACGGCATCCCGGCGAGCCCGAACACGCTGGAGGTGTTGACGATCGCGCCGTGGCCCTGTTCGGCGAGGATCGGCAGGAACGCACGGGTGCCGTTGACCACGCCGTGGAAGTTGATGTCGTGCAGCCAGCCGGTGTCCTCGGCGACCGCGTCGCGCACCGTCTGCGACAGTGCGACCCCGGCGTTGTTGAACACCGCGGCGAGCGGGGCAGGCAGCCACTCGCGGACCTCACCGGCGAATTTCAGCTGGTCGGCGGCGTCCCGGACGTCGAGGACCCGGATGTGCACCGGCCCGCGCAGGCCGGCGGCGGTCTGCGCGAGCCCGGCCTCGTCGACGTCCGCGAGCGCGACCGGCGAGCCGAGCCCGTTCAGCCTCCGTGCGAGGCTCCGGCCGATTCCGGACGCCGCGCCGGTGATCACTGCCGGACGGCCGCTGAGCCGGTGACGCGGGGGCATGGTCGCTCCTCGGTGTGGTGGTGGGGCGGGGTTGGTTCTCCTGCACGCTGGGCGTGCGGCGCTGGTCGTCGTGACCGGGGCGACTGCGGCGGGACCCGGCCAGGCCGGGGCGGCGCCGCGGAAGTGACGGCCTGGCGGGAATCGCGGATGCCGGAGCGGGTGCCGCGACAGCGACGTCCGGCGCCGGCGGCCCGCCCTCACCCGGCGCCCGCCGCGGCGGCCGAGGCGGGGGAGGCCGGATCGGTGCTGCGGCGGCGGACCACCGCGAGGCCGCCCTTGCCGGGTGCGTTCGCGATCCCGCGGGAGTGCGGGGCTTCCCCCGGCGCGGTCGTGGCGGCCAGGTCGAAGTCCCGCACCAGGGTCCGCAGCACGACGTTCATCTCCATGTTCGCGAACGCTGCGCCGAGGCACCGCCTGCTGCCACCCCCGAACGGGACCCAGTGGTAGAGGTTGGGTTTCGCGGTGGCGAACCGGTGCGGATCGAACGTCTGCGGATCCGGGAACAGCTGCGGGTCCTCGTGCAGCAACGCGATGCTCACCAGCACCACCATCCCCTCCGGCAGCGTCCACCGGCCGAGCCGGTAGCCCTCGGCCTTGATCGTGCGCCCGACCACGTCGATCACCGGCCGGGTGCGCTGGACCTCGACGATGGTCGCTTCGCGCAGGGCTTTTCCCCCGGCGTCTTCCTCATCCGAGAGTGCCTGCAGCACCGCCGGGTGCCGGCGGAGCCGCTCGATCGTCCAGGCGAGCGTGGTCGCGGTGGTCTCGTGGCCCGCGGTCAGGAGGGTGAGCAGCTGATCGGCGACGTCCCGGTGCCGCATCGGCGTGCCGTCGTCGTAGCGGGCCTGCAGCATCAGCGCGAGGATGTCCTCCCGGTCGTCGAGGTGGCCCTCGCGTTCCGCCTTGGTGATCAGGCGCTCGACGATCGCGTCGTACTCCCGGCGCATGATCCGGAACCGGCCCCACGGGCTCCACCGTCCCCAGTCGAGCTGGGGGACGGGCAGCACGGCCAGCTGCGAGCCGAGTTTGACCCACCGCGGCAGCAAATCCCGCAGCCGGTCGAATTCCGCGCCCTCGGCACCGAACACCGCACGCAGGATGATGTCGAGGGTGATCCGCATCATCGACGGCAGCGTGGCGAACTCCCGGCCTTCCGGCCAGGTCGCGAACTCCCGTGCGGTCGCCGCCGCCATGATCTTCTCGTATGCGGCGAGCCGCCGTCCGTGAAACGGCGGCACGAGCAGCTTGCGCTGCTTGTGGTGCTCGGCCCCGGCGAGCGCGAACATCGAACCGGGACCGAGCACCCGGCCGAGATTGGGTTCCACGTTGTCCACGACGTCCGCACCGGCCTGGAACAGCTGTTTGATCTCGGCGGGATCGCTGAGCACGACCGCCTTGCCGAACACCGGGGTCTGCACGGTGAACGCGGTGCCGTACTTGGCGCGGATCCGCTGGACCCCGCGCCGGGGCCGGGTCAGCGCGTAGGCCGCTTGCAGCGGCCACGGGACCGACGGGCCCGGCGGCAGTCGCAGTGTGGTCATGGGCAGCCACCTCCCGGTTGGTACGCCAACGTACCAGCGGATGGTACGCTCATGTACCAGCTGAGCTCAAGAGGAGACGGATACCGTGCACCAGGTGACCCCAGCGCGAACCACTGCCGCGGCGCCCGCGGACTTCCGGCAGCGGCTGCTCGACGGGCTGGCCTTGTCGATCACCGAGCGCGGCTACCAGGACACCACGGTCGCCGACATCGTGCGGCTGGCCAAGACGTCGCGGCGCACCTTCTACGAGCACTTCTCCGGCAAGGAACCCTGCTTCGCCGCGCTGATCACCGAGGCGAACAACGAGATGATCCGGCGGATCGCGGCCGCGGTGGACCCGGCCGACCCGTGGCAGGTCCAGGTCCGCCGGGCGATCGGGGCCTGGCTGGACGCCGCGGACACCCAGCGCGCCGTCGCGCACAGCTGGATCCGCGATGTGCCCGCGCTCGGCATGCTGGCGCGGGAACTGCAGCGGGATCTGATGGAGCGCTTCATCACGATGGTCCAGACCCTGACCGACACCGCGGAGCTGCGCGGGGCCGGTGTCGGCCGCGCTTCCCGGCAGCAGGCGATCGTGCTGCTGGGCGGCCTGCGTGAACTCATCGCGACGACGGTCGAGGACGGCGGCCGGATCGCGGACATCACCGAGACTGCGGTCCAGGCCTCGATCGCGCTGCTCGGCCCCTCCTCCTGAACCCGCCGGTGCGGTGGGCGAGGGCCACGCTTCACCCTCTGGTCGCCGGGTGTCCGCCTCGGTGTCACCCTGGCGCGCCGGACGGGTCGATCGTCGGTTGACAGGGTGTCCGCGGGCGCCGCATCATTCGGGCGTTTGCCCGAGGGGCCAACCACGTTCCGTTCCCGCGGTGGGGTCGTATCCGGGGAGGACACGGAATGGCGACCGCAGCCGCGAGGAGACGACTATGCCATCGGTCAACCGGCGCAGGTTCCTGCAGGCGGCCGCGGCCGCGGCGGTCTCCTCGGCGATGCCGAGCGTTGCCCGTGCGGCGGCCATCCCGCCCGCGATCCGCAGCGGGACGCTCGCCGACGTCGAGCACATCGTGGTGCTGATGCAGGAAAATCGGTCGTTCGACCACTATTTCGGCACGCTGAACGGGGTACGCGGCTTCGGTGACCCTCGGCCGGTCGCCCTGCCCAGCGGGGAATCCGTGTGGCACCAGGCGGACGACAGCAACCAGGTGACGTGGCCGTTCCGGCCCGACGAGGACAATCTCGGTCTCACCTTCATCGAAGACCTCAACCACGACTGGAACGGCACGCACAGCGCGTGGCACGAGGGCCACTGGGACAACTGGATCCCGGCCAAGGGCACCACGACCATGGCCTACCTCACGCGCCGGGACATCCCGTTCCACTACGCGCTGGCCGACGCGTTCACCGTCTGCGACGCCTACCACTGCTCACTGCAGTCCTCCACCGACCCCAACCGCTATTACCTCTACAGCGGCTGGGTGGGCAACGACGGGTCCGGCGGCGGACCGGTGCTCGGCAACGAGGAAGCCGGCTACGGCTGGACGACCTTCCCGGAGCTGCTGGAAAAGGCCGGGGTGTCCTGGAAGATCTACCAGGACACCGGGACCGGGCTGGACGCCGCGGGCAGCTGGGGCTGGACCAAGGATCCCTACCTCGGCAACTACGGCGACAATTCGCTGCTCTACTTCGACCAGTACCGCAACGCCAAGCCCGGAGATCCGCTCTACGACAAGGCGCGCACCGGCACCAGCGTGCAGAACGGCGACGGGCTCTTCGACCGGCTCCGCGCCGACGTGCAGTCCGGCGCCCTGCCCTCGGTGTCCTGGATCGCCGCGCCCGAGGCGTACTGCGAACACCCGTCCTGGCCCGCCAACTACGGTGCCTGGTACATCTCCGGCGTCCTCGACGCGCTCACCTCGAATCCGGAGGTGTGGAGCAAAACGGCGCTGCTGATCACCTACGACGAGAACGACGGCTTCTTCGACCACGCGATGCCGCCGGTCCCGCCGGTCTCCGCGGACCGCGGCCTGTCCACTGTGGACGTCCAGACCGAGGTCTACTCCGGCGGTGCGGACGCCTCCTACGCCAAGGACGTGCCCTACGGGCTGGGGCCGCGGGTGCCGATGCTGGTCGTCTCGCCGTGGAGCACCGGCGGCTGGGTCTGTTCGCAGACCTTCGACCACACCTCGATCATCCAGCTCGTCGAAAAGCGCTTCGGCGTGCACAACCCGAACGTCTCGGACTGGCGGCGCGCGGTGTGCGGCGACCTGACCGGTGCCTTCGACTTCACCGGGGCGAACACCGCGGTGCCGAGCCTGCCCGACACCGGCGGTTACGCCCCGCCGCCGGACCACACCTCGCCGCCCGACTACCACCCGGTGCCGCCGGCCGGTGGTGCGGTGCCCGGACAGGAATCCGGGCTGCGCAAGGCCCGTCCGCTGCCGTACGACCTCGCGGTCGATGCGCAGGCGAAGGACGGCCGGATGCACCTGAACTTCACCAACTCCGGGGGTGCCGGCGCAGTCTTCCACGTCACCTCTGCGGTCCGCACGGACTACCCGTGGGTGTACACGGTGGGTGCGGGCCAGTCGTTGACCGACAGCTGGGCGCTGCCGGACGGCGAGTATCAGCTTTCCGTGTTCGGCCCGAACGGCTGGCTGCGCGAATTGGCCGGCACCGCGGGCGCGGTGGGACCGGAGGTCGTTGCGCGGCATGACGCGGCGGGCGGACACGTCACCCTCACCTTCGCCAACCCCACCGACGCGGCTGTGCGGTTCACCGCGACCGATGCCTACGACGCGGCCGAGTCCTACACCTACGAAGTCGCCGCCGGTGCGTCCGAGGACGTGCCCGGCTGGGGTGTGGACAAGGCCAACCGGTGGTACGACATCACCGTGCGGACCGACCGCGACGAGGCGTTCGTCCGGCGGGTCGCCGGGCACGTCGAGACCGGTGCGGCCTCGACCGGTGATCCGGCGGTCACCACGGCCTGACCGGCGCCGTCAGCGCGGCTGCGGGGTGAGCGTGAGGCTGTCCCGCAGTGCCGCCACGGCCGCGCGGTAGCGGGTGCTGAAGTCCGTTGTGGACGGTGGGTCGGCCGGATGCCGGTCGGCGTGTTCCTGCCAGCCGGCCAGTGCGTGGCGGTAGACGGCCAGCGCCAGATCGCACAGCAGCCGGGGCCGGGGGTCCCGCTCCGGGTCGAGCCCGAACCGGTCCCGCAGCAGGTCGAGCACCGCCAGCGTGTGCTGTTCGCAGAACTGCAGCGCATGTGCGACCAGCGCCGGATGCTGCCCCGAGAGCCGTTGCGCGGCCAGCAGCCATCCGGCGTCGTCCACCGTCATCCGTTCCACTGTGGACACCAGCGCGTCGCCGAACAGCTCCAGCATCGGCCGGTCCGCCGGTTCGGTCACCGACAGCTCGTCGAGCACCTTGGTCCAGAGCTCCCGGAACGGCGCGTTCGCCACTTCCTCCTTGCTCGTGAAGTAGCGGAAGAACGTGCGTTTGGAGACCTCCACCCGCGCACACAGCTCGTCAAGGGTGACCGCGTCGAACCCGCGCTCGGTGAACAGCCGGAGCGCGGTGTCCACCAGGTCGCGCCGGGTGCGCAGCTTCTTGCGTTCGCGCAGCGGCAGGGCGTGGCGTTCGGCGGGCTCGTTCACCAGTGCAGGCTACCGCGTGCCGAGCGCCACTTGCACGCACATGCCACTCAGTGGCACTTTGGTGTGTACAGGATCCGTCCACGGGAAAGGTTCTCCTCATGCGTGCTCTGCTCGCCGATCGCGGCACCCCTGCCGGTATCCGCCTCGGTACCGTCGCCGATCCGGATCCCGCGCCGTCCGAGGCGCTGGTCCGGACCGTCGCGTTGTCCCTGAATTTCGGGGAGACCGAACTGCTCGCCGACAGCGCGGACGGTGCCGTGCCGGGGTGGGAGGCGGCCGGGATCGTCGAACGGCAGGCCGCCGACGGCAGCGGACCGGCGGCAGGCACGCCGGTCGTCCTGGTCACCGCCGGCGGCGGTTCCTGGGCCGAGCTGGTCGCGGTGCCGACCGCCGGAGTGCTCGCCGAGGTGCCGGCCGGTGCCGATCTGGGCGCGATGAGCACCGTCCCGGTCGCGGCGGCCAGTGCACTGCGGGCACTGCACCGGACCGGGCCGCTGCTCGGCCGCCGGATCCTGGTGACCGGCGCGACCGGCGGGGTCGGCCGTTACGCGGTGCAGCTCGCCCGGCTCGGCGGTGCGCACGTGCTCGCCTCGACCGGGAGCCCGGACGTGCACGGCGAGAGCCTCGTCCGGCTCGGCGCGCACGAGGTGGTGGCCGGACCCGGTGCGTTCGAGGGGGAAGTCCACGGCGTGCTCGACACCGTCGGCGGCAGCCAGCTGGTCGCGGCGTTCGACCGGCTGGCCGCGCACGGTGTGCTGGTCTCGGTCGGGCACGCGAGCGGTGAGCCGGACCGGTTCCCCCAGGGCGCGCTGATCGGCATCCCGGGCAGGCACGACCGTTCGATCGTGACCTTCTTCCTCGGCGACGAATCCGGGATCGGCCCCGATCTGGCCTGGCTCGTCCGGCAGGTTGCGACCGGTGTGCTCGATCCGCAGATCTCCTGGCGTGGCAGCTGGGAATCGGCGGCCGAGGCACTCGTCGCACTGCGCGAACGCCGGCTCCACGGCAAGGCGGTGCTGGAAGTCCGCTGAACCCGTCCGGCGGGTCGGGCGGCTGGAATCGCCCGATCCTGCCGGACGTCCGTCCCTATGGCCAGTAGGCATCTACCTATATAGTGTAGGTTGATGTGGTGACCCGTACTCCTCTCACCACTGCCTCGGTCATCGCCGAAGCGGCGGCGCTTGCCGACGAGAGCGGTTTCGAGGCCGTCACCTTGTCGGCAGTGGCGCGCCGTCTCGGCGTACGGACGCCCAGCCTGTATTCGCATGTCCGGGATCGGGAGGCGTTGCTGGACGGGATCGGCGCGCTCGCGCTTTCGGAGCTCGTCGCCCGTATCGCCGAGGTGGTCGCCGGCCGCGCTGGGCGGGCGGCGCTCGAGGGATACGCCACTGTCTATCGCACGTACGCGCGGGAGAGACCCGGTCGATGGCAGTCGCTCCAGCGGCGTGCCGGCGAAGCCGTGGTGCGGTCGGACGCCGCCCGTGAGGTGGTCGCGCTGACTGCCGCGGTGCTCCGCGGCTATCCGGTGCCCGCCGCCGAGCACGTGCACGCGGTGCGGTTGCTGGGCAGCACCATCAACGGCTACCTGGCGCTGGAACGCATCGGCAGTTTCGACCACAGCACGCCCTCGCCCGAGGTCTCCTGGCGGAAGACCGTCGAGGTGCTCGACGTGCTCCTGCGGGCCTGGCCCGCCGAATCCGGAAAGGACACCACCGCACCGTGATCACCACACCGCTGACCGCCCCGCTCTTCCGCGGCGCCGCCGAGCTGGAGGAGACCGGCCGCGGCGTGCGGCCGCACCGGCTGCCGGCCTGGGTGCGTGCGCAATTCCCCGATCCGCAGCTGCTGATGGTGCAACGGCAGCCCTCCGGCGTGCGCGTGGCCGTGCGGACCGCCGCGCGGACCGTCGAACTGGTCATCCATCCGACGCGGGTGGCGTACCGGGGCGTGGACCGTCCCCGTGGCAGCGTCGATCTCGTCGTCGACGGGGCACTGTTCGCGAGCGAGACGCTGGACGGCGGCGACACCGTCGAGGTCGACCTCGGAACCGGGCAGTCCGAGCTCCGTACCGGGGCCGCGTATCCGGTGGCCTTCCGCGGATTGCCCGAGGGCGACAAGCTCGTGGAGTTGTGGCTGCCGCACTATGAATCGGTCGAGCTCGCCGAACTGCGCACGGACGAGCCGGTCCGGCCCGCCGAGCCCGGCGGGCCGGTCTGGCTGCACCACGGCAGCTCGATCAGCCAGGGTTCGAACGCGGCCACGCCCGCCCGGATCTGGCCTGCCGTCGCGGCCCGCCTCGGCGGGGTCGAGCTGCGCAACCTCGGTTTCGGCGGCAGTGCGATGGTGGACCAGTTCACCGCGCGGGTAATGCGGGATTCGCCTGCCGAGTTCATCAGCGTGAAGTTCGGCATCAACGTGGTGAACCTCGACGCGATGCACCTGCGTGCGTTCGTTCCCGCCGTGCACGGTTTCCTGGACACCATCCGCGACGGGCACCCGGACACGCCGCTGGTGCTGATTTCACCGACCTTCTGCGAAATCCACGAGGACACCCCCGGTCCGGGCGCCTTCGACCCGGACGCCTTCGGCGAGGGCCGGATCAAGTTCGTCGCGACCGGGGATCCTGCAGACGGGCAACGCGGCCGGCTCACCCTGCGGACCGTGCGCGATGCGCTGTCCGAAGTGGCCGAACGCCGGACGGACGACGCGAATCTCCACTACCTGGACGGAACCGCGCTCTACGGCGAAAAGGATGCTGCCGAGCATCCGCTGCCCGATGCCCTCCACCCGGACACCGACACGCACCGGCTGATCGCGGAACGCTTCGCCGGCTACGCGTTCGCGCCGGACGGCCCGTTCGCGAGCCGCGGGAGCGCTGCGGTTCAGTCCTGATCCAGCACCGCCTGGATCTCCAGGGCGATCTCGATCCGGTCGCCGGCCACGACCCCGCCGCCGTCGAGGCCGAATCAGGTGCCGGACGGTGAACGAGACCTCGGAATGGCCGGGGTCGACGGTCCAGGTGCCGGTCAGGTAGCCGGGGACCGCGTTCGTCTGTGTTCTGCTGCGCAGGCTGTCCCGGCCGGGCGGAAAGGTGGAGAGGAGCGCTTGCCGTGGGTGCGGCACCACCAGCTTCGGCCGCGAGCTGACGGACTTCCTGCGCACGCACCGCGCGTTGGACCGGCCCGCCGATCTCGGTCGCGCCGACGACGGGCGCCGGCGCCCGTCGTCGCCGGTGTCATCCGCCCGATCGGCGGTGGGGGTTATCCGCACGAGGCGCCGTCGGATCTGGTGGCGATCGTCGACGCACTGCGGCCGCATCCGGCGTACCTGCTGGGCCCGCGCCTGGACGTCCTGCCGCGCCGCAACCTGCTGTGGTGGCTGCCCGGCACGGAACGGTCCGATGTGGACGGATGGCGTGCGACGGCGCGGGCGAACTGTCCGCGGTGCGCCCGGTGTTCCGCTCGTGGTGGGCCGAGCACGACGTCCGCGCCTACGAACCGGCGCGCAAGACGATCCGGCACGCGCGGCTCGGCGCGTTGGAGCTGCACCAGCTGCAGAGAGTACCGGCGAGGCAGCCGCGGCTGCGTGTGCTCGTGCCCGTCGACGACGCGACCCGCGCGGCACGCGGGTAGGGCCGGGGCGTTCGTCCGCGCGGATGGAGGCCGGGGTGCCGGTTCGTCGTTGCGGACGAACCGGCGCCGCCAGGGCGGCGCCTAGGGTCGGGAGGTCACCGGCGCTCGGGAGGAGACCACCGATGCAGACACTCTTGCGGGGCGGCCGGGTCGTCGACCCTGGCCGAGGTTTCGACGGCGTCGCCGACGTGCTGGTGACCGATGCCGAGGTCAGCGCGGTCGCGCCGGGGCTCGACGCGCCGGACGGGGCGGCTGTCGTCGACGTCGGCGGGCTCGTGGTCGGGCCCGGGTTCCTCGATCTGCACAGTCACGTGCACTCCATCGCCGGGCAGCGGCTGCAGGCGATGGACGGTGTCACCACCGCCCTCGACCTCGAGGCCGGGCTGATGCCGATCGAACGGGCCTACGCCGAGGCGGCCGCGGCCGGGCGGCCGCTGCACTACGGCTTCTCCGCGTCCTGGGGCAGCGCGCGGGCACAGGCGCACGCCGGCATCACGCCCGACGCGCGGATCGAGTCCGGGCTGGCGGTGCTCGGCAACCCGCAGTGGCAACGGTCCTCGTCCCCGCGTGAGCTGGCCACCTGGCTGTCCCTTCTGGACGGTGAACTCGCCGCGGGCGCGCTCGGGATCGGGATCCTGATGGGGTACGCGCCGGCCAGCGACCCCGCGGAATTCCGGGCCGTCGCCCGGCTCGCGGCGAAGGCCGGAGTGCCGACCTACACCCACGTCCGGGAGCTGGTCGAGGTCGACCCGGACACGCCGGCCGACGGCTCCGCGGAAATCGCCGACCTCGCGGCGGAAACCGGTGCGACGATGCACCACTGTCACGTCAACAGCACCTCCGGCCGGCACGTCGACCGAGTGCTCGCCACCCTGGACCGATCGCGGCAGGCGGGGTCCCGCGTCACCGTCGAGGCCTATCCCTACGGCGCGGGCAGCACCGCGGTCGGCGCCGCGTTCATCTCACCGGAACGCTTGCGCCTGAAGGGACTCGGCCCCTCCAGCGTCGTCATGCTCGAGACCGGGGAGCGGGTTGCCGACCAGGGACGGCTGCGGCAGCTCCGGGCCGACGATCCGGGCGCGCCGTGTCTGCTGGAGTTCCTCGACGAACGGACCGAGCGTGACCGCGGGTTGCTGCAGCGGGCGCTCGCCTTCCCGGACGCGGTCGTCGCCAGCGACGCGATGCCGGTGTACTGGCCGGACGGACGGCACGAGAGCACCGAATGGCCGCTGCCACCGGGCGGATCGACACACCCGCGCACGGCGGGCACCTTCGCCAAGACGCTGCGGTTGATGGTGCGCGAAACCGGGACCTGGACCTGGCTGGAAGCCTTCCGGCGCTGCTCGTATCTGCCCTCCCGGATCCTCGACGACGTCGCTCCGGCCGCGGCCGCGAAGGGGCACCTCGCCGCCGGCGCCGACGCAGACCTGGTGGTACTGGACCCGGCGACGATCACCGATACCGCGACCTACGCCGATCCGACGCGGCCCTCGAACGGCATCAAACACCTGTACGTCGGCGGGGTGCCGGTCGTCGCGGACGGTGTGCTGCGCACCGATGCACTGCCCGGACGCCCGTTGCGAGGGGAACGCCGATGATCGAGCCGGACACGCTGCTCGCGGACATCGAAGCTCTGGTGTCCTGCGAATCGCCGTCGGAGGACCACGAGGCGGTCGCCCGCAGCGCCGAGGTGGTGGCGGCGATCGGCCGTCGCCTGCTGGGCGCGGAGCCGGAATTCCTTCGCACGGACGGGTGCACGCATCTGCGCTGGGGGTTCGGCACCGGTCCGGCGCGGGTCCTGCTGCTCGGCCACCACGACACCGTGTGGCCGCTCGGATCGCTGGGTACCCACCCGTTTTCCGTGCGCGACGGGGTACTGCGCGGTCCGGGGTGTTTCGACATGAAGGCGGGCGTGGTGATGGCCCTGCACGCCGCCGCCGCACTCGAAGACCGAGAGGGCCTCACGATCCTCGTCACCGGCGACGAGGAAATCGGCTCCCCCCGATCGCGGCCGTTGATCGAGGACGCGGCCCGCGGCTGTGCGGCGGTGTTCGTGCTCGAGGCGTCCGCGGACGGCGGCGCGCTGAAATGCCGTCGCAAAGGCGTTTCCCAGTACCGGATCGAGATCACCGGGCGTGCCGCGCACGCCGGGCTGGAACCGGAGAAGGGGGTCAATGCCGGCGTCGAGATCGCACACCAGATCCTGGCGGTGTCCGGGCTCGCCGACGCCGAGCGTGGCACGACCGTCGTGCCGACCGCGCTTTCCGCCGGTACGACGACGAACACCGTCCCGGCGGCGGCAAGCGTGGCGGTCGACGTGCGCGCGTGGGACGCCGCGGAACAGCAGCGGGTGGACCGGGCGGTCCGCAGCCTGGCGCCGGTGCTGGACGGCTCGCGCGTGCACATCGCGGGCGGGATCAACCGGCCGCCGCTGGAAGCAGCCGCGTCGGCGGGGTTGTTCGAGCTGGCCGGCAGGCTGGCGGCGGACCTCGGTCTCGGACCGCTCGCCGAGGCGTCCGTCGGCGGTGCCTCGGACGGCAATTTCACCGCAGGGCTCGGAATTCCGACGCTCGACGGGCTCGGCGCGGTGGGTGGCGGCGCGCACGCCGACCACGAGCACGTGCTCGTGGCGGAGCTGCCGCACCGGACCGCCCTGCTGACTGCGCTGACCGAAACCGTGCTCACCGAAACCGTGCCGGGTAACGGCTTTTCCGTCCGTGCCGACGAAACCGCCGGGTGATTCCGGTGCAGCACGACGGTGACGCGCCGGCGGCGGCCGGAAAGAATGGCCCGGTGACTGATCTCGTGACGAACACCCCGGTGCGCGCCGAAGCGGAGCGTGCGGCGATCGCGGCGGCCGACGCCGCGCAGGTGGAGATCCGCGAGCTGACCGAGCTCGCCGAGCTGTCCGCCGGATGCCGGCTCTTCGACTCGATCTGGCGGCCGGAACCGGGAAACCGGCCGGTGACCACCGAACTGCTGCGGGCGATGTCCGCGGCGGGCAACTACGTCGCGGGCGCGTTCGAAGGCGGCGAGCTGCTGGGTGCCTGTTTCGGGTTCTTCGGACCGCCGCCGAAGGGGCTGCACAGCCACATCGCCGGCGTCGCGCCCGGGGGACTCGGCCGCGGCCTGGGCTTCGCGCTCAAACAACACCAGCGCGCGTGGGTGCTGCGCCAGGACGTCCGCACGATCTCCTGGACCTTCGACCCGCTGGTACGCCGCAACGCGCATTTCAACCTGACGAAGCTCGCCGCCCGCGCGGCGAGTTACCTGCCGGACTTCTACGGTCCGATGCGCGACGGCATCAACGGCGCCACCCGCACCGACCGGATCCTGATCACCTGGGATCTCGCCGACGCGCAGGTCCGGGCCGCGGCACTCGGTGATCCGCCGCAGCTGGACCTGAACGAGCTGCGCAGCCAGGGCGCGGCACTCGCGCTGTCGGCCGACTCCGACGGACGCCCGGTGCCCGGACCGGCGGACGCCCGGGTCGCACTGGTCGCGGTGCCGCCGGACATCGAGGCGGTACGGAAAACCGATCCCGCGCTGGCGCGTTCCTGGCGGAGCGCGCTGGGCGAAGTGCTGCCCGGATTGCTCGCAGCGGGGGCCGCGGTCACCGGATTCGACCGGGCCGGATGGTACGTCGTGACGAAGGAGTGCTCGTGAAACTCGATGGCGTCGAGCTGCTGCGGGTCCGGATGCCGCTGGTGGCACCGTTCCGGACGTCGTTCGGCACGCAGCACGTGCGTGAGGTGTTGCTCGTGCGCGTGGTGACCCCGGACGGCGAGGGCTGGGGCGAATGCGTGACGATGGCCGATCCGCTGTATTCCTCGGAATACGTCGACGGCGCCGAACACGTGCTGCGGACCTTCCTGGTACCGGCGCTGCTGCACGGTGGAGAGGTGACCGCGAACAAGGTCGCTCCGCTGCTGGCGCCGTTCAAGGGACACCGGATGGCCAAGGCCGCGCTGGAGATGGCGGTGCTCGATGCCGAACTGCGCACGCACGGGATGTCTTTCGGGACGCTGCTCGGGTCCACAAAGGACTCCGTGCCGTGCGGGGTGTCGATCGGCATCATGGACACGATCCCGCAGCTGCTCGACGCCGTCGGCGGTTACCTCGACGCCGGGTACCTGCGGATCAAGCTCAAGATCGAGCCCGGCTGGGACGTCGAGCCGGTGCGGGCGGTCCGCGAGCGCTTCGGCGACGACGTGCTGCTGCAGGTGGACGCCAACACCGCCTACACCCTCTCGGACGTACCGCAGCTGCAGCGGCTCGACCCGTTCGGGCTGCTGCTGATCGAGCAGCCGCTGGAGGAGGAGGACGTGCGCGGGCACGCCGAACTGGCCCGGCACCTGCGGACCCCGATCTGCCTCGACGAGTCGATCGTCTCGGCCCGCTCGGCCGCGGACGCGATCGCGCTCGGCGCCTGCCGGATCGTGAACATCAAGCCCGGCCGGGTCGGCGGGTACCTGGAGGCCAGGCGGGTGCACGACGTCTGCGCCGCGCACGGCGTGCCGGTGTGGTGCGGCGGGATGATCGAGACCGGACTGGGCCGGGCGGCGAACGTCGCGCTCGCGTCGCTGCCCGGGTTCACCCTGCCCGGGGACACCTCGGCATCGGATCGCTTCTACCGCACCGATATCACCGAGCCGTTCGTGCTGGACGGCGGGCACCTGCCGGTGCCGGCCGGGCCGGGCCTCGGCGTCACCCCGATCCCGGACGCGCTGGCCGCGGCCGGTACCGGAAAGGTCTGGCTCGGTTCGTAGCCGCGGACGAATCCGGTGCTAGATTCGGTGCACCCGGACCAACCCGGTCCGGTGTCCGCGCGGTTTAAGGTCGGGTGGTGCTGACGCCGGTGCCTGCCAAACCCCACACGAGCCTGGCGCGCGTGCTCGAAGACCTCGGCGATGTGCTCCTGGAACCGGTCGCGGGCGTGCGGAGCCCGCGACGCACGCTCGGCGGGGTGGTCATCCACGATCCGCTGGACACCGCGCTGCCTTCGGCCAGTGCGGTGGTGCTGGGCGTCGGTGTGCGGGAGCCGGACGAGGTCGTGCGGCTGCTGCACAGCTACGGCGGCCGGGGCGCGGCGGCACTTGTCGTGCGGGTACCGGTCGAGCCGACGCCGGAGGTGCGCCGGGCCGCGGAGAAGTCCGGCGTCGCGCTGCTCGGCCTTGCCACCGGCGCTTCGTGGGCGCATCTCGCCGCGATGCTGCGCACCCTGCTGGCCGAGGGCGACGTCGGCGAGGGCAGTCCGCAGACCCTGGGCGGAGTGCCGTCCGGGGATCTGTTCGCGCTGGCCAACGCGGTGGCGGCGCTGCTGGACGGGCCGGTCACCATCGAGGACCGGGCCTCGCGGGTGCTGGCCTTCTCCGGACGGCAGGACGAGGCCGATCAGGGCCGGGTCGAGACGATCCTGGGCAGGCAGGTGCCCCAGCGCTACACCCGCGGCCTGACGCGGGCAGGCGTCTTCGAACGCCTCTACCGCGAACCGGGTCCGGTCTACGTCGACCCGGCGGAGCAGGACTTCGAGATGGACGTGCCGCGGGTGGCGATGGCCGTGCGCGCGGGCGACGAGATCCTCGGGTCGATCTGGGCGGCGGTGCCGGGGCCGCTCACCGCGGAGCGCACGCAGGCGCTCATCGACGCCTCGAAGGTGGTCGCGTTGCACCTGCTGCGGTTGCGGGCCGGCGCGGACGTCGAACGCAGGTTGCGGGCGGATCTGGTGAGTACCGCGCTGGAAGGCGGTCCGGCGGCACCCGAGGCGATCGCGCGGCTCGGACTGCTCGGCCAGCAGGCGACCGTGCTGGCGATGGGCCTTGCCGGTGATCCGGAGACCGAGCGCGGGGCGGACGACGTCCGCCGGGTGGCCGAACGCCAGCGGCTCGCGGACGCACTGGCCATGCACCTGAGCGCGGTCCAGCCGCGATCGGCGGTCGCACTGGTGGGCGAGGTCGCGTACGGGATCGTGCCGATGCCCGGCGGTGAGGAGGATTGCGCGGACCGGGCGGTGCGGCTCGCCGGTGCGTTCCTGGAACGCACCGGTCACCGGGTGGCCGCGGCGATCGGTATCGGCCCGCCTGCCACGGACGGGTCCGGATTCGGGCGTTCCCGCGCGGGCGCGGACCGGGCGCTGCGGGTGCTGCTCGCGCAGGACGGGCCGCGCCGGGTGGCCATCGTCTCGGACGTGCACGTGGACGCACTGATGCTGGAACTGGCGGATCTGGCGGCGGCCCGCGGCGACGAGGTGGGCGGGCCGCTCGCGCGGCTGCTGGACTACGACGAGCGGCACCAGTCGCAGCTCGTGCACACGCTGCGCTGCTGGCTCGACGCTTTCGGCGACGTGGTGGCAGCCGCGGCGAAGGCCTACGTCCACCCGAACACCTTCCGGTACCGGCTGCGCCGCCTGGCGGAGGTGGGCGAGATCGACCTGGACGATCCGGAACAACGGTTCGCGGCAATGCTGCAGCTGCGCCTGCTGCCAGGGCCACCGCCGGGCTCCGGCACCCCGACGGCGGGCGAGGGTTGATCGGGTTGGTGTTCGGGCCTGTGGTGGGTTGCGGTGGCCGGGTGGTGGGTGGTGCTTGACCGGCTTGGTGTTCGGGCGGCCGGTGGGTTGCGGCAGCCTGGCGGTGGGCGGGGGTTGATCGGGTTGGTGCTGGGGCGGCTGTCGGGTTGCGGCAGCCCGGTGGTGGGCGGGGGTTGATCGGGTTGGTGTTCGGGCCTGTGGTGGGTTGCGGTGGCCGGGTGGTGGGTGGGGGTTGATCGGGTTGGTGTTCGGGCCTGTGGTGGGTTGCGGTGGCCGGGTGGTGGGTGGTGCTTGACCGGCTTGGTGCTGGGGCGGCCGGCGGGTTCTGGCGGTCGGGTGGTCGAGGCGGGGCCGACCGCCTGCTGTCCGGGTCGGCTCCGGTCTTCTGGTGGTTCGGCGGTGGGCGGCGGGGGCTGACCGTCTGCTCCTGGTGGCCCGGTCCGGAAATGCCGCGCAAGGTTCGTGGTGCGGTACGAACCCCGGCCTCGCCGGGTTGTCCAGACTGGGGCACCGGCGGCGCAAGCCCCGGTCCGCGGACGAAAGGTCGACGATGACCACTGTGGACACCCAGGCCGGCGAGTTCTGGACTGCACGGCGGATCAACCGGACCGCGCTCGTGACCATGGGCGTCATGCTGCTGGCCTGGTCGGTCGACTACATCGACCGGTTCGCGATCAGCATGGCGCTGCCCTCGATCGGCGCGGAATTCGGGCTCGGCAAGACCGCGCAGGGCTGGCTGGTCACCGTCTTCGCGCTGGTCTACCTCGCCTGCCAGATCCCGGCCGGGTTCCTGGCCGACCGCTACGGCTCGCGCGTGCCGATGCTCGTCACGCTCGTGCTGTGGTCCGGGTTCACCGCGCTGACCGGGATGGCGGGCACCTTCGGGGTGCTGCTGCTGGTGCGTGCGCTGTTCGGGGTGTGCCAGGGGTGTTTCCCGGCCGCCTCGTTCAAGGCGATCGCCGAGCGGACCACCCCGGCCAACCGGGGCACCGCGGCCGGCGTGATGCTCTCCGCGAGCGGTATCGGGTCCGGGCTCGCACCGCTGATCGTCGGGCCGCTGCTGATGGCCGTCGGCTGGCGGCACACCTTCCTGTGGATGGCAGGCTGCGGCGCGCTGATCGGCGTCGCGGTGTGGGCCGTGCTGCCGAAGCGGCTGCCGGACCGGCTGACCCGCCTGCCGGGGGAGACCGACGCTCCTGCGGTGCCGCGGTCGCGGGTGCTGCGCGCGGGGGTGATTTGGAAGTTCGCGCTGCTGTTCTGCGTGACGAACATGCTCAGCTAGGGCCTGATCACCTGGGTGCCCAGCTACCTGGTCGAGGCGAGGCACCTGTCGCTGACGCAGACCGGCGTGCTCGCCGCGATCCCGATGCTGGTCAGCATCGGCACGACGATCCTCGGCGGCTGGCTGTTCGACCGGTTCTTCCACGACAAGGCCCGCTGGTTCCTCAGCGCCATCGCACTGGTGACCGTGGTGCTCCTGCTGCTGATGCTCTCCGCGGGCAGCACCACCGCGTTCACCGTCTACGAAACCCTCGCGGCCGGCGTGTTCGGCCTGGCCACGATGGGCGTGTTCGGGCTCCCGCTGCGGGTGCTGCCGCCCGCGCTGACCGGGGTGGGCGCGGGGATCATGAACTTCGGCGGCCAGGTGGCCGGCGCGGTCGCGCCGGTGGCGATGGGCTGGCTCGCCGAGCACTTCTCCTATTCGGCGGCGTTCGGTTTCCTCGTGGTGACCACCCTGCTCACCGCCGTGATCGCGTTCTGGGTGCCGCAGCGCGCCGAGGACTTCAGCCTGGCCGGGTGAAGACGGAAGGAGTGTCCGGTGCGGACAACGGAGATCACCGACCGGGCCGCCGCCCTCGGCGTGCGGGTCCGGTTGCATGCGGCCGACCTCGACGGGCCGGGCCGGGTGGCGATCGGAGCCGCCGAACCGGTGGTCACGGCGTCGGTGTTCAAGGTCCCGGTCGCGCTCGAACTCGCCCGGCAGGCCGCGGCGGGTGAGCTCGACCTGGCGGAGCCGATCACCGTCGCGCCGGGGCATCCGACGCCGAGCCCCTACGGGCTGGCCACCTTCCGGCACGAGGTCACCATGTCGTGGCACGACCTGGCGGTGCTGATGATCGGCATCAGCGACAACGTCGCGACCGACCTGATCCTCGCGCGGATCGGCCGGGACGCGGTTGCGAAACTGTTGCGGCATCTCGGTTTCGAGCACACCGTGGTCCCGCAGGACTGCGGGGAACTGCTGCGGACCATCGGGACGGACCTCGGCGCGGATTACGCCGACGGCGAACGGCAGCTCACCGCGCTCAGCCCGGCGCAGCTGGCGTCGTTGCGAGCGCTGCAGCCGGAGCACACCTGCCGCACCACCGCCGAGGAGATGACCCGGCTGCTCGGGCTCGTCTGGCGGGACGAAGCGGCACCACCGGCAGCCTGTGCGGACGTGCGGCGGTGGATGGGCCTGCAGGTGTGGCCGCACCGGCTGCGCTCGGGCTTCGCCGACGACCGCATCCGGATCAGCGGCAAGACCGGCACGTTGCCGACCGTGCGCAACGAGGTCGGAGTCGTCGAATACCCGGACGGCGGCCGGTACGCGGTGGCGGTCTTCACCGAAGCGGCCGACGCCAGGGGACAGGTGCCGGAACGGGACCGCTTCCTCGGGTTCGCCGCCGCACGAGCGGTCGGGTGGCTGCGGCCGTGACGTCCGGGCACGCCGGGTTCGTACCCGGTACCCGAAATCCGGCACCGGACTCATCGGTTCGGACGAACCGGCCTGCCCGCCGCCGACCTAGCATGGCGGCATTGCCGCGGACCGATCCGGACGGAAGGTGATCATGGCCGGACCCGACGAGCTGCGTACCCGGCTCGAAGATCCGCCAGTCCCGGCGCCCGGCACCCCCGTGGCCAGGGCGTGCACCGCCCGTCGTCCCGCCGATTCCGCCATCCCCAGGAGGCCGCTCGCATGACCCGACGCCCGCGTATCGACGACCTGGCCGGCCTGGCGTTCCCGCAGCAGCCCGCGTTGTCCCCGGACGGCGGCCGGATCGTGTACGTGCTGCGGACCGCCGACCGGGACACCGATCGGGACACCCATGCGCTGTGGCAGATCCCGGCCGGTGGCGGGACGGCGCGGCAGCTGACCCGGGGCAGCGCGGACACCGCCCCGGCGTGGTCGCCCGACGGTGCGCGGATCGCGTTCGTCCGGGCGCAGGACGGTCCGGGCCAGGTGTGGCTGCTGCCGTCCGACGGGGGTGAAGCGGAGCAGGTCACGACGCTTCCGCTCGGCGCGGGCAGCCCGGTGTGGCGGCCGGACGGCGGTGCGATCGCCTTTTCCGCACCGGTCGACCTCGCCGCCGAACCGGGGGAGGACGATTCCGCCCGGACCCGGCGGACGAGCGGGCCGGTGACCACCGAACGGCTGGACTTCAAGGCCGACGGTGCGGGACTGCTGGGCACGACCCGCAAGCACGTGCACGTTCTCGACGTCGCCTCCGGCGAAGTCCGGCAGGTCACCTCGGGCGACTGGCACGCCGGCGACCCCGCGTGGTCCCCGGACGGCGGTCTGCTGGCCTTCGCTGCCGCCCCCGATCCCCGTGCGGACCTCACTTTCCGTTCCGGTGCCTACGTTCTCGACCCGGCGGACCGCCTCGCCGAACCCCGCCTCGTCGGCTCCGGTGACGGCGTCTGCGACACGGTGACCTGGACCCCCGACGGCCGCGCCCTGCTCGTCGTCGGCCGCGCCGACACCCGGCCCGGACACGCCGGTCTGCTGCGCGTGCCGCTCGAGGGCGGGGAAGTCACGGATCTCGCGGCGGTCCTGGACCGCAACGTCATGCCGGGCGGTCCGGCCTACCCGGGCGCGGCCCCGCAGCCGAGCGGCGAGGGCGCGGTGCTGTTCTGCGTCCGGGACCGCGGGTGCACCCACCTCTACACGGTCGACATCGAGGGCGGCACGCCACGGCTCGTCGTCGGCGGCGCGGGCACCACGGTATCCGGGCTGTCGGTTGCCGGTGGCACCGCGGCGATCGTGCTGGCGACGCCCGCGTCGTACGGCGAAATCGCCACTGTCACCGGGGACACCGCGGAGGTTCGCACGCAGCACAGCCCCGCCGACATCGAGCCGTTCACCCACGAGGAGCGGGAATTCACCGTGTCGGACGGTACGGTCGTACAAGGCTGGTTGCTGCGCGACCCCGAGCGCAGTGGCCCGCTTCCGTTGCTGCTCGACATCCACGGCGGTCCGCACAACGCGTGGAACGCCACCGCCGACGCAGTCCACCTCTACCACCAGGAACTGGCCGCGCGCGGCTGGGCGGTGCTGTTGCTGAACCCCCGGGGCAGCGACGGGTACGGCGAAGCCTTCTACACCGCGGCAGTCGGCGCGTGGGGCCGGAACGACGCCCGTGACTTCCTCGAACCGCTCGATCAGCTCGTGGCCGAAGGGACCGCGGACGCGGACCGGCTCGCGGTGACCGGCTACAGCTACGGCGGCTTCATGACCTGCTACCTGACCAGCCACGACGACCGGTTCGCCGCGGCGGTCGCGGGCGGGGTGGTCAGCGACTTGGTGAGCATGGCGGGGACGTCCGACGCCGGGCACTATCTGGATGTCGCCGAACTGGCCGGGGCGGAGCGCGCGGACTCGCCGCTCGCGCAGGTCGGGCAGGTGCGCACCCCGACGCTCGTCCTGCACGGCGCCGCCGACGACCGGTGCCCGGTGGGGCAGGCCGAGCAGTGGTTCTCCGCACTGCGCGAGCGGGATGTGCCGACCCGGCTGGTGCTCTACCCCGGTGCGGCACATGTGTTCATTGTGGACGGACAACTGTCGCACCGGCAGGACTTCAACCGCCGCGTCCTCGGCTGGGTCGAGCAGTACGCCACGCAGCGGCCGCCGATCGACGCCGGGCACTGGCGGCGGCGGTTGGGCGAGCTGGCGCGCAAGCACCGCGTTCCCGGTGCCTCGCTGGGCATCCTGCGGCTCGGCGACGAGCGGCCCGCGCTGGCGAGCTGGGGTGTGCTGAACAAGGCGACCGGGGTCGAGGTGACCGAGGATGCGCTGTTCCAGATCGGCTCGATCACCAAGGTCTGGACCACGACCGTGGCCATGCAGCTCGCCGAGGAGGGCCTGCTGGACCTGGACGCGCCGGTCGCGGACGTGCTGCCGGAGCTGGCGCTGGCCGATCCGGACGTCGCGAAGCAGGTGACGATGCGGCACCTGCTGAGCCACACCAGCGGTATCGACGGTGACGTCTTCACCGACACCGGCCGCGGCGACGATTGCGTCGAGAAGTACGTCGGCCTGCTCGCCGACGTTCCGCAGAACCATCCGCTGGGTGCCACGTTCTCCTACTGCAACGCGGGGTTCGTGCTCGCCGGCCGGGTGCTCGAGAAGCTGACCGGCAAGCCGTGGGACGCGGTGCTGCGTGAGCGGCTGTTCGAGCCGCTCGGCCTGACCCACACCGTGACGCTGCCGGAGGAGGCGCTGCTGTTCCGCGCCGCGGTCGGGCACATCGCGCCCGAGGACGCCGAACCGCAGCCGGCGCCGATCTGGACACTGCCTCGTTCGATGGGCCCGGCCGGTCTCGTCACCGCGTCGGCGGAAGACGTGCTGGCCTTCGCCAGACTGCACCTCACCGGCGGCCTCGGCCCGGACGGCGGGCGCGTGCTCGGCGCGGAGCAGGCCGCCGCGATGACCCGGAAACAGGTGGACCTGCCGGACAAGCACAGCGTCGGCGACTCGTGGGGCCTCGGCTGGATCCGGTTCGTCTGGGACGGCCACCTGGTCCTCGGGCACGACGGCGGCACCATCGGCCAGTCGGCCTTCCTGCGGTTGCTGCCGGAGCAGGGACTGGCGGTCGTGCTGCTCACCAACGGCGGCAGCACCGGCGACCTGTACCACGAGCTGTTCCACGAGATCTTCGCCGATCTGGCCGGTCTCGAGGTGCCGAGCCCGGTGGAACCGGCCCCGGAACCACAGCCGGGCGACGTGCGCGAGTACCTCGGCGAGTACGAACGGGCGTCGCTGCGCATGGAGGTGTTCGAGGGCGAGCACGGCCTGCGGATCCGGCAGACGGTGCACGGCCCGCTCGCCGAAGTGGTGCCGGACCCGACAGCCGAGTACGACCTGCTCCCGGTGAGCGGTTCGCAGTTCGTCTGCCGCGCGCCCGGCACCCGCTCGTGGAGCTCGGTGGTGTTCTACACCCTGCCGACCGGGCAGCGATACGTGCACACCGGCGTGCGGGCAACCCCGAAGGTGTCCTGAACCGGTCACCCGGCAGCTGACCGGGAGCGTCCGGTATTTCGTCGTAGCCAGAGAATGCCGGCGGCGCGGCAAGGAGATCCGCCGCCGGCGCGCCGACGTGGCCGGCAAACGGCAGCGACGCCGGCCCAGTCCTCGTGATCGGACCTCCAGCAGCAACCCTCGCGACGGGGAGGCCGCCGCGAGGGCTGTCGTACGCTCGTCGTGATCGGAGCGTTCCTGGCCGAGCGAACCAGCAACCGACCGGAGACAGCCGTATGAGCTTGCCGCTGCCCGCCTCCTTCACGCGCCGTTCGGTGGACGCCGACGGCGTGCCGATCCACTGCGTGGTCGGCGGTTCCGGACCGCCGGTCCTGCTGCTGCACGGATACCCGCAAACGCACGCGATCTGGCACCACGTCGCGCCCGCGCTCGCGGAAGACCACACCGTGGTGCTGGCCGATCTGCGCGGCTACGGGGACAGCGGCAAACCCGCGCCGTCGCCCGGCGACGCCGAGTACGCCAAGCGCACCATGGCCCGGGACCAGGTGCTCGTCATGCGGTCGCTCGGTTTCGAGCGGTTCGCGGTGGCGGGCCACGACCGTGGTGGCCGGGTCGGGCACCGGCTCGCGCTCGACGTGCCGGAGGCGGTGTCCGCACTGGCGGTACTGGACATCGTGCCGACCCGGCACGCCTTCGCGCACGCCGACCGGGAGTTCGGGCTCGGCTACTACCACTGGTTCTTCCTCGCCGCGGGCGGCGGGATCCCGGAACGGCTGATCGGCGCCGACCCGGAATTCTGGATCACGGCCAGGATGCGCGCCCGCCACCACGGCGGAACACCGTTCGACCCGGCTGCGGTGGCCGAGTACGTCCGCTGTTTCGACGAGGCCGCGATCGCGGCGTCCTGTTCGGACTACCGCGCGGCGGCAGGGCTCGACCTGACCCACGACGAGGAGGATGCCGGCCGCGCGGTGCTCCCGCCGGTGCTGGCGCTGTGGGGCGAACACAGCTTCGTCGGCCGCACCTACGACGTCCTGCGGGTCTGGCAGGACTACGCCGGTGACGTGCGAGGCCAGGCACTGCCGTGCGACCACTACCTCCCGGAAGAACAACCGGAGCAGGTCACCGCGGCGTTGCGCGGTTTCTTCCGCAGCAACGGGTGAACCTCGCCGCGCACCGGGACGGTGCACCGACCGGAGCCGCTGCTCCGGCACGGGCGGCCGGTGCCGGACCATGCGTCCCTTGTGGATGGTGCCCGAAGCCGGAGAGGTTCCCGGGTCAGGGTGCGCCGAGCCAGGTGCGCAAGGCCTGGTCCAGCGTGTCCCGGTCCGGTTCGCCTGCCCAGGCGACGTAGCCGTCGGGCCGTACGAGCAGGGCGGCCGGTGCCTCGCCGTCGACCGGGGCCGTGGTGACGGTCCGCAGGCGGTCGCGATAGGGGACCGCCAGGTCCTGCCGGGTGCCGGACGGGTCCAGCAGGAGCGCGCGGCCGTCGTGCAGGTGGTCGGCGATCCGGGATCCGTCGGCCAGTTCGTAGTCGGGTGTGCTGGCGCCGACGAGCGGATGATCGCCGGGGAGCTGATATCGCTGCCCGACGCCGGAGATCTTCTTCGCGAAGTAGGTGGCACCGTCGACGGTCCGTGCCAGGTCGCCCACCACCTCGCGCAGCGCACGCGCGTGGCGGTCCGGGCGCATCAGCGCGATCTGGGCACGCGTCCAGTCCAGCACCCATGCGCCGATCGGATGCCGCTCGGCGGGGTAGGTGTCCAGCAGTCCCTCCGGTGCCGTCCCGCGTGCGGTGGCGGCCAGTTTCCAGCCGAGGTTCATCGCGTCGCCGAGGCTCAGATTGAGCCCCTGCCCGCCGAACGGGGGGTGCACGTGGGCCGCGTCGCCCGCCAGCAGCACCCGCCCCCGCCGGTAGGTGGTGGCCTGCCGGGTGTTGTCGGTGAACCGGGTCAGGCTGGTGATCCCGGTGACCGTGACGTCGGCGCCGGTCACGTACCGGATCGAGGCCTGCAGCTCCGCGGCGGTCGCGGGGGTGTCACGGTCGGCCGGTGCACCATCGAACGCGATGGTGGTGATCCGCCTGCGCGGCGGGTCGTTGACATAGACCCCGGTGGTGCTCGCGTGCCACCCGATCTCCAGGTCCGCCCCGCCCGCGATGTCGGCGACCGCGTGGTATGCGGTGATTTCCGGTGCGGTGCCGGGGAAATCGAATCCGGCGAGCTTGCGCACCGTACTCCGCCCGCCGTCGCAGCCGACGAGCCATCCGCACCGGATCGGGCCACGGCCGGTCGTGACCGTCACGCCCTCGGCGTCCTGTTCGAAACCGGTCACCGCCACACCGCGGCGGACCGGCACCCCCAGTGCGGCAGCGTGTTCGGCGAGCAGCGCCTCGACCTGCTTCTGGTGGACCAGGACGACCAGGTCCGGGGGACAGAGCCCGGCCAGGTCGGGGTCGGACTCGTCCAGCATCTCCGCATTCAGCGAAATCGCCGCGAAATGGCCTGCGAACCTCGGCAGCGCACTCGTGCCGTCCGGACGCCGGGTGGCCAGGAAAGAGCCGGACCACTCCTTCGCCGCCTGGGCCCGCCGCAGCGCGGGCAGCAGGCCGCGCCGGTAGAGCGCTTCGATGCCGGGCCTGGTGAGGGTTCCCGCCTTCAGGATCGGCGCGATCTCGGTCAGCCGTTCGAACAAGATCACCGACGCACCACCGGCCTGCACTTCAGCGGCCAGCATCAGGCCCGCGGGACCGGCTCCGGCGATCACCACGTCGTAGTCGAATGGGTACCCGGCGGCCCGGGGCTGCGGGCCGATGGCGGGGTCGGGCATGGTGCCTCCCTCCGAAGTGGACTGTTCCGGCCGGTGCCGGAGAAACCGCCGGGGCACCTGGATCAGCAGGGCTGCCGGGCGGTGTCGATCAGCCGCCGGAGGATCGGCCCGGCGACCTGCATCGCCAACCGGAGCGACGCGTTGTCCTCGGGGGAGAGCGTGCCCAGCAGATCGGCCAGGCGGTCGTGGCGATCGCGGAGACGGCCGGCCACCAGGGTGCGACCGGCGTCGCTGAGCGCGATGAGCGACGCCCGCCCGTCCTCGGGATCCCTGATCCGGACCACCCAGCCCTGCCGCTCCAGACGCTGCACCAGCTGGCTCATCGAGGGCTGGCTGACGCCCTCCGCCGCACCCAGCGTCGTGAGCCGTGCCGGGCCGTCCCGGTCGAGCCTGCCGAGGCACATGATCGCGGCGAACGTCGGGCCCCCGTGGTCGGTCAGGTGACGGAGCACCAGGCGCATGACCTCGTCGAAACCCTCCGCGATGTCGTTCTGCCCGTCGTCCATGGCTCATTTATATCATAGGCCTATGTAAATCTCCAGTGTCGGACCATGGCTGGCGAGACGCGAGACAGAAAATGGCAGCAAGTCCTGAGGTTCTCCCCTGGCTGAAATTATCCTAGGTTCATATGCATGCCATGCCTATGTATTTCCCTGGCTGCGGGCGCACAGTGGGTGACGTTCGACCGAATGCCCTGTCAGTGCCCGAGTGCTCGCCAGAAGCCGCAGTGGTGCTCGCGGTCGAAGTCGGCCGGTCCGATCCCGCCGTTGCCCGGCGCGAGCGACTGCACGTGTGCACCGGGGCCGTAGGCAGGCCAGTCCGGCGTGCCGGGGCCGTTGGGGTTTCCGGTGCGGGCGAACCGGGTCCAGTACTTGATCATGGTTTCGGACAGCCGGTGCTGATCGGGGTCGAGTCCGCGCTGCAGGCCTGCCACGTCGTAGAGGTACTGCAGTTCGGCGCTGTGGTAGGCGCCGGGGCGAAACGGCGGTTCCGGCTCGTCGCTGAGCCAGGGCGCGTGCCGGTCGGCGAACTCGTAGACGTAGGTCGGCACGTGACGGTCGAGGGAACGATCGGTCTGCGGGCGGGTGCAGGCCCAGGTGTGGTCGGTGAAAACGGCCGCGAAAGTCAGATCCGGCGCGCCGTACCGGCTGGTCGGGTACTCGGCCACGACCTTCGCGGTGTCCGCCGTCCCGAAGAACCCGGTCAGCTGCTGCCGGTAGTCCGCGGTGCTCATCCGCTGCCCGGAAAGCTGGTCGTAGGCGGCGACGTGCTGGCGCATCTCCTCACTGTTGCCGCCTTCGAGCACCGGCGCGTGGTGGAACCGCCCGTCGGCCAGCGCCGTCGCCGGCGGGACCGGGACCAGGCCGGCACCGGCCACCGGACCGAACATCTGCTTGACCGCCAGCAGCTTGTCCACCGGCCGGCGGCGCAGGCAGGCGGCGACCCGCGACCGATCGGTGCAGCCGAGATCGGCCGCCATCCGCGTGCCGTCCCGCTCGGCGTCGGCTCGGAGCCTGCCGAGCTGTTCGCCGGGATACGACCACGAGGCCGTCAGCGGGCACATGCCGCTCTCGATGATGGCCCGCTGGAACAAACCCGCGGACGACGGCGCGGTGAGCTGGGCACAGGTGCTGATCCCGCCTGCCGACTCGCCGGAGAGTGTCACGTTGTGCCCGTCGCCGCCGAAAGCCCCGGCGTTGCGCTGGATCCAGCGCAACGCGGCTTGCTGATCCTGCAGTCCGTAGTTGCCCGACAACGCGCCCGGTTGCTCGCGGTCCAGCGCCGGATCGGCCAGGAACCCGAGCGCGCCCAGCCGGTAGTTCACCGTCACCACCACGACATCGCCTTCGACGGCCAGCCGCCGCCCGTCGTACTGGTCGCTCGCGCCGGAGTAGAAACCACCGCCGTACAGGAAAACCAGCACTGGAAGGTTCCTCCCGGCGTCATGGTGCGGCGTGCTCAGGTTGAGGTACAGGCAGTCCTCGTCGGTGCTCGGTGTGGTCGCGTCGAATCCGGCGGTCTGCGGGCACGGTGAGCCCGGCCGTGTCGCATCCCGCACGCCGTCCCAGGCTGCCGGTGGTTGTGGTGCTCGCCATCGCAACGGACCGACCGGTGGTGCGGCATAAGGAATGCCGTCGAACGTGTCGTAGCCGGCGTGGACGGTGCCCTGCACCACGCCGGTGCCGATTCGTGCCGGCGCGGAGCCCGCTGCGGACGTGGCGCTCGCTTGGCCGCTCAGCAACGCGGCCACGACGGCGATCGCCACTGCGACGCCGGCCGTGCCGATATGCCGCCGCCCGACCCGGTCCGGTCCGGTGTCCCTGGTACCCAACGTCGCCCCCTCCACCGGCGGTCGCCGGTCACGAGGGAACGGTAGGGCGGCTGCGTACCCGCCGGCCATCCGGAAAGTCCCGGAGATTCCCCCCGGGCGTCTCCGGGCACCGAACCGGGTGTCGTACGGGCAACGCGGGATAGTGTCCGAAGTGGACTCCGCTACTCGTCGGCCGTCCGCCGGGCGGGCCCGTTCGCACTGCGGGGGACGATCGGGACGGCGCCGAGCGCGCTCAGCACGGCCATGAAGCCGTTCTCGATCTGGGTGCCGGTGCTCGGCCAGTAGCCAGGGGTGGAGCAGACCTGCTCGTCGCAGACGGTCGGGGGCGGCCCGGCGCAACCGGTCGCGGCGAGCACGACGGCGCTGGCCAGTGCGGCGAGGCGGAACCGGGACACTGCAGGACGTTTCATGGCAACCGGTCTCCTCAGGCGCGGGCGGGTCGGGGAGTGCTCGTGGACACCAGCCACAGCACGCCGATGGCCAGCAGGATCGCGATCACCGCCTGGTAGTACCCGGTGAGCACGCTGACCAGCGAGCCGAGCGCCGCCACCACTTCCACGAACAGCGCGAGCCCGCGGGCCCACGGGCGCCGGGGCAGTGCGGCCGCGGCGAGCGCGACGAGGACCACGATCACCGGGTTGAGCACGATCACCAGCCACACCGGCACCGGGACGTCCTGGCCGTGGTCCAGCCGCACGCCGATGGTGAGCAGCTGCACGATCCAGATCCCGAGCGAGGCCACCGCTTGGCCGAACATCACCGCCTGTGCGGTCCTGACCTGCCAACCGATCACGATCGGCTCCCTCCTCGACGCCCTTGCAGGGACGATAGCCGCCGGACCCGGGGACCCCTCCCGGTCCGTGCCGGAAGCGCGCCCGGCGGCGCGGATCAGCCGCGCCGGCGCCTGCCGACGATCAGCCGGTATCCGCCGAGGATGACCAGCGCGCCGAGCACCGCGAGCCCCCAGGTGCGCAGGTCGAAGAACGTGCCGAGCTGCGTGTGGAACAGCGTCTTGCCGATCCAGCCGCCCACGAAGGCACCGCCGATGCCGAGCAGGATGGTGATGATGCAGCCGCCCGGGTCCTTGCCCGGCATGAGGGCCTTCGCGATCACCCCGGCGATCAGTCCCAGCACGATCCACCCGATGACGCCCACGATTGTCCTCTCGTCCGTCCGCTGTTCGAGCGCACAGGATGGCATGGACCGGTGGGCGTCCGGTGCGGGGGCGGGGTCAGCCGGGCGGCAGGGTGAGCAGCCGGCCGCAGAGGGTTTCCACGGCCACCGCGATGCCGGGGTCGAGGCGCAGGTGGGGAGTGCGCGCGGTGTCGTGCGCGACCGACAGTGCGGCGTGCACCCGGATCCGCGCGGCGACCGGATCGAGTGCGGGCCGGGTCAGCCGCAGCAGGTGGGTCCATTCGCTGACGTAGTCGTGCTGGGCACGGCGCGCGAGGTGGAGTTCGTCCTCGGGCAGGTGGTCCATTTCCGTGATCAGCAGGCCGAAGATCTCCGGGTGGGTGTGGCTGTGCGCGACGTAGGAGGTCACGAGCCGGCGCAGCGCGTCGGCCGCTCCGGTGGCCACCCGGTAGCTGGTGGAAACGTCCATCGCCAGGCCGGCCGCGCCCCGCTGCAGTGCGGTGACGAGCAGATCGAGTTTGGTGGGCCAGTGGTTGTAGACGCTGGGCCCGGTGATGCCCGCCGCGTTGCCGATGTCCTCGATGCCGACCTTGGCGTACCCGTGCGCGGCGAACATCGGGATCGCCCGGCCGAGCAGTTCCTCCCGGCGCGACGCGGGCACCAGCGGGGGTCGCGGTTCGCCCGCCGGGACCGCGGGGGGCAGCCGGATCTCGGTCTCCAGCACGGTGGTGACGAGTTCGGCGATCAGCCGCTCGTGCTCGGGGCGGGGAAGGTCGAGGTGGTGGAACGACGGACTGGCCAGCACGGACAGGACCGACCAGGCCAGCAGGTCCGCGGCCCGGCCGTCGAGTCCGGGGCGCACCGAACGGGCGTGGTTCGCAAGGCCGGCACCGAGCTCCCGGATCATCTCGCGGAGCCTGCGGTGTGCCCCGGTGCCGAGGTCGCGTGCTTCGCGTTGCCACAGCAGGCCGAGGTAGCGCCGGTCGAGTGTCAGTGCGGCCAGCGCACCGGCGGTCTCGTCCGGGTCGGCACCTGCCAGGGTGCCCACCAGGTCGAGCGCCGGGCGCAGACCGTACTCGACGGCGTTCGCGAGCACGTCCTCCTTCCCGCTGAAGTGGCGGTACAAGGCGGAGGGGCCGATGCCGACCGCGGCGGCCAGATCGCTCATCGCGACCTGGTGGTAGCCGTGCTTGGTGAACAGATCCACCGCGGCGGCGAGGATCAGTTCGCGCCGGTTGCGCGGGCGGGTGCCCCGCGCCGGCACCGGTACGTGATCGGCCATCGGCTCCTCCTCGGATGCGTGCCCGCCCGTGATCCGCAGGCCACGGGCGCCGCCATCGGGTCCGGACGCTAGTTCTGCGGGGCGAAGAAGGTCCGGACCGCGTAGCCGAACCACTGGTTGCGGAAGGCGATGGCGGCCCGGCTGACCGTGGCCTTGGGGGCCACCATGTCGAAGCCGTGGAAAGCACCGGGGTACTCGCGGAACTCGACCGGCACGCCTGCCGCACGCAGGTTCTCCACGTAGTGCACGGTCTCGTCCCGGAAGGCTTCGATACTCCCGACGTAGGTCATCGTCGGGGGAAGGCCGGCGTAGTCGGTTTCGCGGGCGGGTGCCGCGTAAGCGGGCACATCCGGGGTCCCGTACAGGTCCCCGAGGTAGAGCTTCCACGCCGAGCGGTTGGTGCCCGCGTCCCAGACCGGCGCGTCGTTGTCCAGCGTGGACGGAGTGTTCCCGCGGTCCTCGATCATCGGATAGATCGGCATCTGGAAAGCGATCCGGACTTCGGCCTTGTCCCGGGCGTACAGGGTCGTGGCCGCGGTGAGCCCGCCACCGGCGCTGCCGCCGCCGACCACGAGCTGATCGGACCGGACGCCGAGGCGGGCGGCCTGCTCCTTGAGCCACCGCAGGGCGTGGTAGCAGTCGTCGAGAGCTGCCGGGTACGGCGCTTCGGTGCTGAGCCGGTAGTCGGGTGCCACGACGACGGCACCGCTGCCGAGGATCAGCGGGGTGAACGCCGATGCCTCGAGTTCGGCGGCCCCGGAGGCGTAGCCGCCGCCGTGGATCCACAGCAGGCCGGGCGCGTCCGGCCGGTGGGTGGCCGAGCGATAGACCAGCACCCGCAACGTGGATCCGTCCGGCCGGGCGATGCGCTCCTCGTGCCGGATCAGGCCGCGTGGCACCCTGGCTCGCAGCCATCGGTCGGCGAAGCCCGGCAGCGGACCGGATCCACGCAGGTCGTCTTCCGAGCGCGAGGACTTGAGGACCCGGCGCAGCACCTGTGCCCGTCGGCGGAGTTCCGGATCGATCATGTCGTGGCTTACCCGCATTCCCGCTCCCTGCGTCACTGCTCGAACCGGTGTGGTCCGGCGCAGGCCACCAGGTCGTGCCACTTCGACCGGTGGCACCCGCGAGGACGGTGCACGCGGTTCTGAAGGCCTCCCGGCATTCTCCCAGTCTGCCGAGGCCGATCCGATCCGGCCCGCTGCGGCGCTAGATGAAGAACCCGCCGCCGCAGATCAGGGTCTGCGCGCTGACGTAGTCGGATTCGGGCAGGCACAGCAGGTACACCGCGCCTGCCGCCTCGGCGGGGGTGCCCGCCCGCCCGAGCGGGATCATCCGCTCCATCGCGCCGAGCAGGTCCGGGTTGACGCCCACCGCGATCTCCCTGCCCTGGATGTCGATGCTGGCCCCGCCGTCGGCGGGGGCCTCGGTGAGCCGGGTCCGGATGAGTCCGAAGGCGACGGTGTTCACCGTGACGTTGTACCGGCCCCATTCCTTGGCCAGTGTCTTGGTCAGACCGGTCACGCCCGCCTTGGCCGCCGCGTAGTTGACCTGCCCGGCGTTGCCGCCGAGACCGGCGATGGAGGAGATGTTGACGACCTTCCGGCACGGCACCGGCTCCCCGGTGGCCTTGGCCTGCTTGACGAAACCGGAGATGATCGGCTGTGCGGCGCGCAGGATCCGGAACGGAGCCTTCAGGTGCACGTCGAGGATCTGGTCCCACTGCTCGTCGGTCATCTTCTGCACCACGGAATCCCAGGTGTAGCCGGCGTTGTTGACGATGATGTCGAGTCCGCCGAAGGTGTCGACGGCGGTCCGGGTGAACCGCTCGGCGAATCCGCTGTCGGTCACGCTGCCGGAGCAGGCGATGGCCCGTCCGCCCGCGCTCTCGATCGCGACGACGGTGTCCTTGGCCGGTTCTTCGTCGAGATCGTTGACCACCACGGCGGCGCCGTCCGCGGCCAGCTTGCGGGCGATCTCGGCGCCGATCCCACGGCCGGAGCCGGTGACGATCGCGACCTTGCCGCTGAGCTTTCCCATGTTCGTCCTGCCTTTCAATCGAGATCGACGACGGCGTCGCCGGTGAGGGTGACCGTGCCGTCGTCCAGCGCGACGGTCAGGTCGAGGGTGGCCTGTCCGTCCACAACGGACGCGACGCGGGCGGTGCAGGTGGGCCGGGCGTGCACCGGGGTGATCGCGGAGAACCGCACCTGCCACGAGCGGATGCGTTCCTGCGGAACCAGTTCGGTCAGCAGCCTCCCGAGGTAGGCCATCGACAGCATGCCCTGGGCGAACACGTCCTCGAGCCCGGCCGAGCGGGCCACGTCCAGATCGAGGTGGATCGGGTTGTGGTCGCCGGAGGCGCCTGCGAACAACGCCAGCGTGGTCCGTGAGATCGGCTCGGCGGCCAGCGGGGGCAGCTCGGCCCCTTCGGTGAGTGCAGTCATGTCCGGACCTCCGGGTTGCGCACCACGATCACGCTGGTCGCGTCGGCGATCGGTGTGCCGTCGCGGGTGATCTCGGTGAGTTTCGTGAGCAGTTCCAGCGCGCCGCCCTTCTTCACGGTCACGTCGGAGATACGCGTGGTGAGGGTGAGCGTGTCCCCGGCGTAGGCGAGGGCGTGGTAAGTGAACGACTGCTCGCCGTGCAGCACCCGGCGCAGGTCGACGCCCAGTCCGGTGAGCCAGCCGAACGGGTCGGGCCGTTCGAGTTCCAGGCTGAAGTAGAAGCTCGGCGGAACCGGGAGGTCCGGGTGCCCGGCCGCGACGGCACTGTCCACATCGAAGTAGTCCGGATCGGTTTGCCCGGTGGCACGGGCGAAGAACGCCAGCCTGCCCCGTTCGACCGGCACAACCAGCGGCGGGAACTCGCGTGCCAGTGCGGCGTCGGCATCGACGGCCATGCTCAGCCCACCTTCTCGTAGAGGGTGACCACGGCGGCGCCGCCGAGGCCGATGTTGTGCTGCAGGGCAAGGGACACGTCCTCGACCTGCCGCGCACCCGCATCGCCGCGCAGCTGCCAGACCAGCTCCGCGCACTGCGCCAGGCCGGTCGCGCCGAGCGGATGCCCCTTCGACAGCAGCCCGCCGGACGGATTGGTCACCACCCGGCCGCCGTAGGTGTTGTCGCCGTCCGCGATGAACTTCTCCGCGGTGCCCTCGCCGGTGAGCCCGAGTGCCTCGTAGCTGAGCACCTCGTTGGTGGTGAAGCAGTCGTGCAGTTCGACCACGGCGATGTCCTCCGGAGCGACCCCGGCGGTTTCGTAGACCTGCCGCGCAGCCGTGGCGGTCATGTCGTAGCCCACCAGCCGGGTCAGGTCACCGTCGAACGAGGCCGGGGTGTCGGTGGTCATCGCCTGTGCGGCGATCGCGACGTCGGTGCGCAGGCCGTGCGCCCTCGCGAACTCCTCGCTGACCAGTACCGCGGCGCCGGCCCCACAGGTGGGCGGGCAGCATTGCAGCCGGGTCAGCGGTCCGAAGATCTGCGGCGAGGCCAGCACTTCCTCGACGGTGACCGCGTCGGTGAACACCGCGTACGGGTTGTTCGCCGCATGCCGGCGTGCTTTCACCGAGATCTGGGCGAACACCGCCGGGTCCATCCCGTATTTCTCGCAGTATGCCGCGCCGGCACCGCCGAAGTACCGGGGTGCCAGCGGTACTCCCGCATGCTCGCCCTGCACCTTCGCGGCCACTTCGTCGAAGCGGTCGAACGCACTGGGCCGGTCGTCCCAGTGCTGTTTGAGGGCGCCGCGTTGCATCTGCTCGAACCCGAACGCCAGTACACAGTCGGCCGCCCCGGAAGCCACTGCCTGGCGGGCGAGGAACAGTGCCGAGGACCCGGTCGAACAGTTGTTGTTGACGTTGACGACCGGGATCCCGGACATCCCGACCCGGTAGAGCGCGTTCTGGCCGCTGGTCGAATCTCCGTACACATAGCCGGCGTAGGCCTGCTGCACCGCGTCGAGTTCGATCCCGGCGTCGGCGAGCGCCGCCTTCACCGCGCCCTCGGCCAGTACGTCGTAACTGTCGCTGCGGCTCGGCGTCGAGAACGGGACCATGCCGACCCCGGCCACTGTCACTCGATCCATGATCAATCACCTTTCGACTAGTAATTATTCACTTAGTACCGCATCAGCAGTTGACTTGGGAAGAAGATCCGAGCACTGTGTTCGGTAACACGCTTGCCGAGATTCACAAACGGAGTGGCAGATGTACCTGACCCAAGGCCTGCACCGCGGTGTCCAGCAGCGGCCGGACGAGGTGATGACAGTGTTCGGGCAGCGCCGCCGTACGTTCACCGAGGTGGCCGAGCGGGTGGCCCGGCTGGCCGGTGCGCTGCGCGGGCTCGGCGTCGGCCGCGGCGACCGGGTGGCGATCCTGGCCTTCAACTCCGACCGGTACCACGAGTACCTGTTCGCGGTGCCGTGGGCGGACGCGGTGCTCAATCCGGTGAACATCCGCTGGAGTGCCGAGGAAATCGCCTACTGCCTGCGCGATTCCGGGACCCGGGTGCTGTTCGTCGACGACGCTTTCGCGGCCATGGTGCCCGCGTTGCGCGAGGCCGTGCCCGAGCTGGCCACGGTGATCCACCTCGGCGAGGGTCCGGGCCCCGAGGGCAGCCTCGGGTACGAGGAGCTGATCGACGGTGCGGATCCGGTCGACGACGTGCGCCGCGGGGGAGCCGAGCTGGCCGGGCTGTTCTACACCGGCGGGACCACCGGGAGTCCCAAGGGCGTCATGCTCTCCCACGCCAATCTGCAGGTGTCCTGGCTCGGCTCGGCGGCCACCGGCAACCTGTGCCCGCCCGGTGCGCGGGTGCTGCACGCGGCACCGTTGTTCCACCTCGCCGGTCTCGCCGCGTGGGGCGCCGCGGTACTGGTCACCGGCAGCCACGTGTTCATCCCGGCGTTCGAGCCGGTCGCCACGCTGTCCGCGATCGCCGAGCACCGGATCACCGACGCATTGCTCGTGCCCACCATGATCCAGCTCCTGGTCGACCATCCGGCACTGCACCGGCACGACCTCGGCAGCATGCGCAACGTGCTCTACGGCGCGTCGCCGATCCTGCAGGCGGTGCTGGAACGGGCGATGAAGGCGTTCCCGTCCGCCAGGTTCACGCAGGCCTACGGCATGACCGAACTTTCGCCGGTCGCCACTTTGCTCGGTCCCGACGACCACGATCGCGGCTTCCTGCGCTCCGCCGGTCGTGCCGGGTCGCACTCCGAGGTCCGGGTGGTCGGCCCGGACGGGAATCCGCTCCCCGCAGGGGAGGTGGGGGAGATCGCCGTGCGCGGCGGGCATGTGATGCAGGGTTACTGGAACAAGCCCGAGGAGACCGCGGCCGCGATCCGCGACGGCTGGATGCACACCGGCGATGGCGGTTACCTGGACGAGGAGGGCTATCTCTACGTCGTCGACCGGCTGAAGGACATGATCGTCACCGGTGGCGAGAACGTGTACTCCGCGGAGGTGGAGAACGCACTGGGCCGGCATCCCGCGGTGGCGCAGTGCGCGGTGATCGGCGTGCCGGATCCGGACTGGGGCGAGCGGGTGCACGCGGTCGTCGTGCTGCATCCGGGCGAGACGCTGACCGTCGAGGAGCTGCGGGCGCACGTCAAGGAGTCGATCGCCGGCTACAAAGCACCGCGGAGCCTGGAGATCGTCGACGGCATGCCACTGTCCGGCGCGGGCAAGATCCTCAAACGCGAGCTGCGCGCGAAGCACTGGTCCGGAGAAGACCGGCAGATCCGCTGATGCACCGGCCGACCGGCTCCACCGGCTCCACCGGTCCACCGGCCGACCGGTCCACGGCCTACCGCCCGCGGCTCACCGGCTCCACGGGCCCATGGTTCACCAGCCCATTAGCCCGGCCAGCCTCATTAGCCCGTCCAGCCTCATTAACCCGACCGGTCCCGCCAGTCCATCGAGCTCACTAACCCCATCAAGCCCGCCAGTCCGTCCAGCCCCACTAGCACTATCAAGCCCGCCAGCCCGGCCAGGCTCACTAGCACCATCAAGCCTGCCAGCCCGGCCAGGCTCACTAGCACTATCAAGCCCATTGGCCTCATCGGGCCCATCAGGCCCATCAGGCTCCGTCGAGTCTCCCGAACCCACGATCCGGTGACCTGCTATATAGTCGTTGCCTAGGTTCTAGGCAGTGTCTAGACTGGTGGTTACGCAGGACGGCTGTCCGGCGTTCGTCCCGCTCTGGAGGTGGCTTGAAGTGACAGGTGCGCAGCGGCCGGGAACCGTTGCCCGGTGGTACGACCGGGCGATGGCACGGCGGTGGAAACTGCCGGCAGCGCGGAACGAGGTCGCGGTGCACCGGGATCTCGCGGTGCGCGCGCGGGACGGGATCGTGCTGCGTACCGATCACTACCGGCCGGTCGGCACTGCGGGGCGGGGGACGGTGCTGATCCGCACCCCGTACGGACGGGGCTTGCCGATCAACAGCGACGCGCGGCTGTTCGCCGGACAGGGCTACCACGTGGTGGTGCAGAGCTGCCGCGGCACGTTCGGCTCCGGCGGGCAGCTCGTGCCGCTGGTGTTCCCCCTGGAGACCGACGATGCGCTGGACACCGTGGCCTGGTTGCGTGAGCAGCCGTGGTTCGACGGGCGGCTGGCCACCTACGGCGCGTCCTACGTCGGCGCGACGCAGTGGGCGCTGCTGGTCGAGCCGCCACCGGAACTGCGCACCTCGATCGTCATCGCCGGTCCGCACGACGCCGGCCACTTCGCTTTCGGCACCGGCGCTTTCCTGCTGCGCGACCTGCTCGTCTGGGCGAAGGTCTCGCTGGTCAACCAGAAGCGGTTCGGTGTGCTCGCCACCGTGCTCCTGTTCGCCAATTCGGCCAGGGTCACCGCGTCCACCGTGAACGCGCTCCCGCTCGCGGGTGCCGTGGAGAAGGCGTTGCGGTACCGGGCACCGTGGTTCCGGGACCTGCTGGCGCATCCGGATCGGGCCGACCCGTTCTGGGAATCCCGTCAGGCGAACGCCGCGCTGGAGAAGGTGCAGGTACCGGTCCGGCTGGTCGGTGGCTGGCAGGACCTGATGCTGGGGCAGACCCTGCGCCAGTACGAGGTGCTGCGCGGGCGGGGGCTCGACGTGACGCTGACCGTCGGGCCGTGGATCCACCAGGTGGCCACGGCCGGCGGCGAGGGCGAGTTGCCCGCGGCCAACCTCGACTGGCTGGCCGAGCACCTCGCCGGGGAGCCGGTGCGGCGGCGCCCGCAGCAGCCGGTCCGGATCCACGTGGGCGGTGCGGGCGAATGGCGGGAACTGCCGGAATGGCCGCCGCCCGCCCGGGAATCGGTGCGGTACCTGCAGCCCGGCGGACAGCTCGCCGAGCAGCAGGTCCCTGGCGGCAGTTCGTCGTTCACCTACGACCCGGTCGATCCGACCCCGACCGTCGCCGGACCGTTGATCGACCAGAGCGCCGGGGTGCGGGACAACCGCGAACTGGAGGCCCGGCCGGACGTGCTCACCTTCACCACCGCGCCGCTCACCCGGGACCTGGAGATCATCGGCACCCCGGTCGTGGAGCTCGGCCACCGCCGCAGCAACCGGCACGCGGACCTGTTCGTCCGGCTCTGCGACGTCGACCGGGAAGGCCGCTCCCGCAACTTCTCCGAGACGCTGCTCCGGCTCGACCCCGCCACCGGGGACGGTGTGGTGCGGCTGCCGCTCGACGCCTGTGCGCACCGGCTGGCCGCGGGCCACCGGCTCCGCCTGCAGGTCTCCGGCGGCTCGCACCCCCGTTACCTGCGCAATTCGGGAACCGGTGCACCACCCGCCACCGCCACCGAACTGCGGCCCTGCCGGCACACCATCGACCACGCCACGTCCAGGGTGCTCCTGCCGGTGAGTCCACAGTAGACAGCGACGGTCACCGCGGTGGTGCGGTGGCCGTCCAGTTGCGGACGTCCGGCCGGTGGCCGGCAGGCTTGCCGCCGACCTGCACCCCGGGGCTGACCAGCCGGCTCTGGTACTCCGGGGTGAACATCCGGTACACCGATGCCGGTGCGGTGGCACTTGCCTCGTCGAGGGTGGCCCGCACTTCGGCGGGCACCGTGAACTCGAGTGCCGCCATACCGGAGGTGAGCTGGTCGACGCTGCTCGCCCCGATGATCGCGGACGCGACCCCTGCCCGGGTGGCGACCCAGTTGACCGCGACCCGGGCCATCGGGACGCTGAGCAGGCCCGCGGCCTCCTCCAGCGGCTTCAACAGCTGCCATTCCCGATCGCTCCACGACGTCCCCGTCCCGCTGTGCCTGCCGCGCTCACCGTGCCGGTACTTGCCGGTGAGGAAGCCGCCCGCCAGCGGGCTCCACGCGGTGATGCCGAGGCCCAGCTCCAGTGCCGCCGGGACGTGCTCGGTCTCGATTTCGCGCTCGATCAGGGAGTAGGGCAGCTGGAGGTTCACCATCGGGGTGAGGTGCTGCGCGTCGGCCAGCGTCTGGGCGCGGGCGGCGTACCAGGCGGGGACGTCGGACAGGCCGGCGTAGCGGATCTTGCCCGCACGGACGAGGTCGTCGAAGGTGTGCAGGACCTCCTCGACCGGGGTGAGCCGGTCCCAGGTGTGCAGCAGGAACAGGTCGACGTAGTCGGTGCCCAGCCGGCGCAAGGATGCTTCGAGCGCCCGGATCAGGTGCTTGCGCCCGTTGCCGCCTGCGTTCGGATCGCCGGGATCGACGCTGTTGGTGGCCTTCGTGGTGAGCACGACCCGGTCGCGGACCTTCGCCTCGGCGATCAGCCTGCCGAGGATGGTCTCGCTCTCGCCCGCGGTGTAGAAGTCCGCGGTGTCCAGGAAATTCCCGCCGAGTTCGAGGTACCGGCGGAAGATCGGCCTTGCCTGCTCCTCGGTTTTGCCGTAGGCGGCGTGGAAACCGCCGGTGCCGAAGTTCATCGTGCCCAGTGCCAGCCTGCTGACGCGCAGTCCGGAGCGGCCGAGGAGGTAGTACTCGTCGAGTGCCATGGATGTTCTTTCCCGATCGGACGATCCGCGGGCCGGCGGCCCGGGAAAGTCAGGCGTGTGCAGGGATGACGAAGTCGACGGTCTTGCTGTCCAGTACGTGGTGGTCCGGATCGGCAAGGCCGATCCGGATCCGGTGCGGTCCCGGCGGCAGTGCCTGGATGATCAGTGGTTCGCCGCTGCCGTCGGCCCAGTGCCAGGCCGCGTCGTCGACCGTCACGTGCAGGTGGCCGATCCGCGGGGAGACGTCGAGCGCGGCCGGGCCGTAGACCGGCACGATCCGCAGGTTCTCCGCGCGGTAGCGCAGCACGACCAGCCCGTTGGCCAGCTGTTCGGGCAGCGGTGCGTCGACGACGAGTGCGGGCGGCGGCTGCTGTGGCAGCGGCACGACGGGTGCGGGTGGCCAGTCCGGGACGGCGGCCGGGGCGGGCTGGGCAGCCGCCGAACAGGCGGTCAGGACGAGCGCGACCGTGGACAGCAGGAGCGGCAGGCGACGGGGCATGCGGCCACGCTAAGGACGTACCGGAGACCTTCGCGCCTGTCGGATGACGCTATCGGGGTACGTCGGTACTCAACGGCCGTGACCGGGGCCGCCGGGGAAACGTCCGGAGTGGGCGGCGTTTTCGGCATGCCGGGTCCGGCCGGGGAAAGCGGCCGGCCGCCGGCGGGTTGGGTATCGTCGCTGCGGGGCAGTGCCGAGGGGAGGATCGTCGCGATGCTGCACGGACGCCGGGCCGAGCTGAAGGAACTCGGTGAGCTGCTGGACGGTCCCACCGAGCGCAGTGGCGTGCTCGTGCGCGGCGAAGCCGGGATCGGGAAATCCGCGCTGGTCGCGGAAATCGCCGCCGCGGCGCCGGTCGCCGGGCTTCGCGTGCTGCGGACCACCGGCTCCGTGGCCGAGCGGCACTTCGCCTACGCCGGCCTGCACCAGCTGCTCTACCCGCTCCGCACGGGGGTGGCCGCCCTGCCCGTGCCGCAACGCACCGCCCTGCGGATCGCGCTCGGGCTGACCGGCGACGGCGAACCCAGCGGCTACCTCACCGGGCTGGCGGCGCTGAGCCTGCTCGCCGAAGCGGCCTCGGCTCAGCCGGTGCTGATCGTCGCCGAAGACCTCCAATGGCTCGACCGCGCCAGTGCCCAGGTCCTCGCCTTCGTCGCACGGCGCATCGAAGCCGAGCCGATCGTGGTGGTCGGAACGCTGCGCGACGGCACACCTTCGCCGCTGACCGAGGCCGGTCTCACGCCGATGACGCTCGAACGACTGTCCGATGAGGACTCCGCAGGGCTGCTCGACGCGGTCGCCCCCCGGCTCGCCGGTGCCACCCGGACCCGGGTGCTCTCCGCGGCCGCCGGGAACCCGCTGGCGCTCACCGAATTGCCCTCGGCGGACTTCAGCGGGTCCGATCCGGTGCTGCCGTTGACCGAACGGCTCGAGCGCACCTTCACCGACCGGCTCGCCCCGCTGCCCGCCCCGGTTCGCGCCGCACTGCTCGTCGCCGCGCTCAACGAGCGCGACGTGCTCGCCGAAACCCTTGCGGCCGTGGAGTTCCTGCTCGGTGTCCCGGCCGGGCCGGAGATGCTGGTCCCGGCCGTCGAGGCGCGGCTGGTCGAGCTCGATGCCGCCGCGGTGACCTTCCGGCATCCGCTGATGCGGTCGGCCGTTGCGGCCGCGGCCGGCTTCGCCGAGCGCCGCGCGGCCCATCTCGCACTCGCCTCGATCCTTCCCGCCGAGCCCGACCGGCAGGCCTGGCATCAGGCGGCCGCCACGGCAGGCCCGGACGAGCAGATCGCCCTCCGGCTGGAAAACACCGCAGCTCGGGCCCGCGATCGCGGCGGGATCGCCGCGGCAGTGGCGGCGCTGGAACAGTCCGCGCGGCTGAGCGGCACCGCTGCCCGGCGTGCGGACCGGCTGCTGCGCGCTGCCGAGCTGGCCGTCGAGTCGGGTCATCGCAGCGAGGCCGAACGCCTGGTCCGGGAGATCCCGCCGGACGAGCTGACGTCCCGGCGGCGTACCACCGTGAGCTGGCTGCTGAGCGGTTTCGAGGACGGCGTCGGCGAAGACCTTTCCCGGGTGGCGGAGCTGGCCGGGCTGGCGAGGGACGTGGCCACGGACGGGGAAACCGCGGCGGCGACCCGGATCCTGTGGGGCGCCGCCATGCGGTGCTTCTGGAGCGAGCCCGGCCCGGCCGTCCGCCGGGCGCTGGTGGCAGTGGCCGACCGGCTGCCCGTTCCGGACGGCGACCCGGCCACGGTCGCCGTCACGGCGTACGTCGCGCCCTTCGACCGTGGCGAGGTGGTGCTGCGGGGGCTCCGGAAGCTCGCCGGGACGGCAGGCACCGACCCGGAGGTCGACCGCTACCTGGGCAGCGCGGCCCTGCAGGTCGGAGCGTTCGACCTGGCCGCACGGTTTTCCGCGGCCGCCGCGCCCGGCCTGCGCGCACAGGGCCGGCTCGGACTGCTGCCCCGGGCGCTGGCCGTACAGGCGTGGAGCCAGGCCCGGCTCGGCGATCTGGCGGCCGCGGTACCGGCCGCCGCCGAGGCCGCGCGGCTCGCGCAGGAGACCGGTCAGCCGTACATGTACGGGCTGGCCACCGCGGTCCGGGCGGAGATCGCCGCGTTGCGGGGCGAGTACCGGCAGGCCGGGGCTCTGGTCGTCGAGGCCGAACGCGTCGGGCTCGCCGCGGGTGCCCGGCCGGTGCTGGCCACGGTGCAGCTCGCCCGCGGCCTGATGGCACTGGGGGAGGGCCGCTTCGAAGACGCTTTTGCCGATTTGAAGCGGGTCCTGGACCCGGCGTCCCCGTCGTACCAGCTGGCTTTGCGTGCGTACTGGCTTTCCGAATTCACCGACGCCGCCGTCCGCGCCGGGCAGACCGACGCCGTGCGCGACATCTTGCCTGAGATGGAATCGCTCGCGACGGTGACGTCGTCCCCGGCGTTGCACCTCGGATTGCGGTACGCCAGAGCCGTACTCGCGCCGAACGACGAAGCCGAAGACCTTTTCGCGGCAGCCCTGAGCGCGGATCTGACCGGGTGGCCGGCTGAACGTGGACGCGTCCACCTGGCGTTCGGCGAGTGGTTGCGGAGGCAGCGGCGGATCGTCGAGTCGCGGACGCATCTGCGCACCGCGCGCGAGACGTTCGACGCGCTCGGCCTGGCCGCGCTGGCCGAGCGCGCCCGGCGGGAGCTGCGCAGTGCCGGGGAATCCAGTCCGAACCGCGATCCGGACGCGTACGACAAGCTGACGCCGCACGAGCTGGGCATCGCGCAACTGGCGGCCGAAGGCCTGACGAACCGGGAGATCGGGCAGCGGCTGTACTTGTCGCACCGCACTGTCGGCACCCACCTGCACCGGATCTTCCCCAAACTCGGCGTGCGCTCCCGCGCTGAACTCGCGGCCCGGTTGAAGACCGTCGGCGACTGAACGCGGCTCACCGCCGACTTACCCCGGCTGCGTCGTCCGACGGGCGCGAAAGCCGCGACGGCGTCCCTAACCTCGCCGTCGTCGGAATGTCTTTCGCACGGGAGTCCAGATGATCAGCAGGAGACGGTTCACGCAGGCGTTCGCGGCGGGGCTGGCGGCGACTTCACTGGCTGCGTGCTCGTCGCCCGCCACGTCCGCGGGACAGCCGGCTCGGTCACCGGACCTGCGCGCGGGTTCGGGCAAGAACACCGCGCTCGGCCCGGTCAAGCACGCCGACGCCGGACCGGTCACCATGGCCTACGTCGAGTACGGCCCGGCCACCGGGCAACCCGTTGTGCTGCTGCACGGATGGCCCTACGACCCGTACAGCTACGCCGATGTCGGGCCGCTGCTGGCCGCCGCGGGGTACCGGGTGATCGTGCCGTGGCTGCGCGGCTACGGCACGACGACGTTCAAATCCGCGCAGACCGTGCGCAACGGCCAGCAATCGGCCGTGGCGCTGGATGTCGTCGCGCTGATGGACACGTTGAAGATCGAGAAAGCGGTGCTCGGCGGGTACGACTGGGGTGCGCGCACGGTGGACATCATCGCCGCGTTGTGGCCGGAACGGTGCACTGCGGCGGTCGCGGTGAGCGGGTACCTCGTGACGGACCTCGAAGCCAACCAGCAGCCGTTGCCGCCGGCCGCGGAACTGGGCTGGTGGTACCAGTACTACTTCGCGACCGAGCGCGGCCGCGCCGGTTACCGGGCCAACCGCCACGATTTCGCCAAGCTGATCTGGAAAACCGCGTCCCCCCGCTGGAATTTCGACGACGCGACGTACGAGCGCAGCGCGGCGTCGTTCGACAATCCGGACCACGTGGACATCGTCATCCACAACTACCGCTGGCGCCTCGGCCTGGCCGAGGGCGAGCCGCAGTACGAGCGGTACGAGCAGAAGCTGCAGACGGGCCCGCCGATCACCGTCCCGTCGATCACGATCGGCAGCGACTTCGACGGTGCGGCGAAAGACGGGTCGCCGTACCGGGCGAAGTTCACCGGCGCGTACGAGCACCGGATCCTCGACGGCATCGGCCACAACGTGCCACAGGAGGCACCGGAGCCGTTCACCCGGGCGATCCTCGACGCCGGCCGGATGTGACGGCCCGCCGGGGCACGCTCCGGTCCGGGCAATTCCGCCGGACCCGTTGACCTGCCCCTTCGTGACCTCTAAGCTATCACTACACTATGTAGCGAAATGAGGTGCGATGTCCGGACGGGCGCGGATCGCGGACGGGGTGACGGCGTGAGTGATCTGCATGAGCTCTCCGCGTCGGAACAGGTGCGTGCTTTGCGCGCGGGGGACGTCAGCTCGCATGATCTGACGGAGCACTACCTGGCCCGGATCGATCGGCTCGACAGGCAGCTGGGCGCCTTCGTGACGGTCGACGCGGAGGGTGCCCTCCAGGACGCCGCCCGCGCAGATGAACTGCTGGCTCGAGGTGAGCCCGGACCGCTGTGCGGGCTTCCGCTCGGGATCAAGGACCTTTTCGCCACAGCCGGCACCAGGACGACCTTCGGCTCGGCCACGACGGCCGAGTACGTCCCGGCGGAGGATTCCTGGACTGTGGGGCTCCTGCGCAGCGCGGGTGCGGTGCTGCTCGGCAAGACCAACACTCCGGAGTTCGGTGCGACCTGTTACACCGAGAACGACGTGACGACGAGGCCTGCGGTCACGCCGTACGATCCGGGCCGCTACTCGAGCGGCTCGAGTGGCGGTGCGGCCACGGCGGTCGCCGCCGGGCTCCTGCCGGTGGCGCACGGCAGCGACAGTGCAGGCTCGATCCGTACGCCGGCCGCGACCTGTCACCTCGTCGGCGTGAAACCGAGCCGTGGCCTGGTGAGCCCGGCGCCGGCGATCGGCTTCGTCTCCGCCGGGACGGAAGGGCCGATCGCCAGAACGGTGGCAGACGCGGCGCTGCTGCTGGACGTGATGGCGCACCCCGCGCCCGGCGACCTCTACGGCTGGCGGCCCACCGGCGGTTTCGCGGATGCGGCCACCCGCACACCCGGTCGCCCGTTGAAGATCGCGCTGTGGACCGAAACCGGGGTCGACGGCGTCGAGACGCATCCGGAGTCGGTACTGGCCGCGCAGCGCACCGCGGCGCTGCTGCGCGAACTCGGTCACGACGTGCGGGAGATCCCGATCCCGGTGACCCTTGCCGAACCGGTGCAGCAGGCGTTCGTCGCCTGGTTCGGGTATTCGGTCTCGGCGGCGGTCTCGGCCCTGGTCCCGGCAGAGCGACGGAACCTCCTCCAGCCCTACAGCCGGTACCTCGCCGAGGCGGGGGACGCGTTGTCCGGCAACGAAGTCGTGCAGACCCAGTCGGTGCTCGCGCGCTACGCCGGCGGTTTCCTGGGTGCGCTCGACGAATTCGACGTCGCGCTGACTCCCACCACCAGCGCCCCGCCGGTGCGGATCGGGCACTACCACGAGCACGGGGTGGAAGCGGTCGGGAACCGGATGCTGAACTGGTCCTGTCATACGCCGTGGGCAAACCTGACCGGTCAGCCCGCGATCTCTGTGCCGTCGCATGTGGACGGTGACGGACTGCCGCACGGCGCGCAGCTGGTGGGCCGGCGGTGCCACGACGCCGAACTTCTCTCGCTCGCCGCGCAGCTCGAGGACGCGGCGCTCTGGGAGGATCACCATCCGTCCTGCTGGTCCTAGCGAATGGCTGTCCGCATGGAATCGAACCGTCCTCCGGTCCGGCGAGCACTGGACCCCGGCTCGGGCCTGACCGAGCACGTCGTCGCACTGCCCGGCGGACGCCGGATCCGCACCATCGTGGCCGGCGAGGGACCCGGTCCGCTGGTCGTGTTCGAAGCGGGCATGAGCGCGCCCGCCGCCACCTGGGTGCACACCCAGCGCGAAATCGCCGCACACCACCGCACCCTGTCCTACGACCGGGCCGGATACGGCGGCAGTGATCCCGACCCGCAGGACCGGACGCTCGAACGCATTGTCGACGACCTCACCGCGCTGCTGGACGTGCTCGGCGAAACCGCTCCGGTCGTGTTCGTCGGGCACAGCTGGGGAGGACCCGTCATCCGGCTTTTCGCCGAACGGCATCCGGCCCGGGTCGCCGGGCTGGTCCTGGTCGATGCGACCATCGCGGAGAGCATGTCGCCGAAGAACGCGAAGGTGACCGCGGCCTCGTTCCGGCTGATGGCGGTGCTGGCCCGGTTCGGCGGCACGGGGCTGATCAGGAAGATCAGCCTGCCGCACGGTTCCTCGGCGGAGATCAGCCAGCCTGACCTGGCGATCATGATGCGGGATTACGCCTGCGCGCGGGCGATGCGGGCCGGGGTCCGGGAGGCGAAACAGATCCCCGCCGCACTTGCGGTCATGCGCAGGCTGCAGGCCGCGAGCCTGCCCGACGTCCCCACGGTCTGCCTGCAGGGCGGGCGGATCGACCGGGGAATGGCCACCCTGCGCCCGCTGCTCAACCGGATCGCGGCCGAGCAGATGGCGGCCGCGCCGAACGGCAAGGTGATCGTCGTCGGCGAGGCGGGGCACCTCATCCCCCAGGAGTGCCCGGCACCCGTGCGTGACGCGATCCTCGAACTGGTCGCCGCCACGAAGGCAAGCTGACCGCTGACCCGGTCCGGCGGAGGCAGCGGCCACCCGGACCACGGCCGGTTGTGCGGGCCGTGGTGGTCCGCTCCGGTACGCGCGGCTGTGACATCGGTGTGGTCCCGGTGTTTCCCGTACCACGGCAGAAGCCCGGATTCAGCGGTCCGGTGCGGTCGCGTCGAGGAATTCGTCGAGGGTTTCCCGGATGAGGCGGGCCAGCGGATGCCTGGTGTCCGCTCCGGCCCAGCGGGCGATCGCGAGCTGGAACACCGCGACCGCGGACCATGCGGACACCGCGGCGGCCCGCTCGGCGACCCCGCGGTCGCGGAGTGCGGCGGCGACGGTGTCCGCGAGCGCCGATCCCTTGGCCACCTCGCGTTCCCGTAGCTCGGGGCTCGCGGCGACGATGCGGCTCCGCTGGGCCGCGGCGGCACGCTGGTGCTCGAAGATCTCCTCGGCCGCGGCGGCGAATCCGGCCGCGGCGGCGTGCAGCGGCCCGGTCGATTCCGGCTGTGCGCGGATTTCGGTGCCGATCAGCTCGTCCATCCGGTGCATGTCCGGGAACACCACCTCGCGTTTGTCGGCGAAGTGGTGGAAGAAGGTCCGCCGGTTCAGCCCGGCCTGCTCGGCGATCTGCGCGACCGTGGTGTTGTCGTATCCCTGTTCCTCGAACAGTTTCAACGCCGCCAGCCGGATGCGCCCGTACGCGTCGGGTTCCCATCTGGCCATGGGCCGATCGTAGCCTGCCCGGTCCGGCAGAGTGATTGCACTGAGTGGCATCACCGGCTATGGTGATGTCACCGGGTGCAATCACCGGGTCCGGACCACCGTCCGGAGCAGTTCACGATGGCCGAACCGCCGCACTGCGGGAATCGGGATGACCGCCGGATCGCCGGTGGTCACGTGCCGGACCGTGCCCGCGGCGCTTTGCCCTCCATTGTCCCCACTCGCCGCTGCGCAGCGGTCTGTCCAAGGAGAACACAACTCATGCACGTTTTCGTCACCGGAGCCTCCGGCTGGATCGGCTCGGCCGTGGTCGATGAACTCCTCGCCGCTGGTCACGAAGTCACCGGACTGGCCAGGTCGGATGCCTCCGCCGAAGCGCTGCAGGCGCAAGGTGCCCGGGTGCACCGCGGCAGCCTGGACGACGCCGGCAGCATCCGGCCGGCCGCCCGCGCCGCCGGGGCCGTCATCCACCTGGCGAACAAACACGACTGGTCCGACCCCGCGGCCTCGAACCGGGCCGAGCGGGAGACAGTGCAGGCCATCGGGGACGCCCTTGCGGGTACCGACCGGCCCTTCCTGCTCGCGTCCGGCGTCGCGGGCCTCAGCCAGGACCGGCCCGCCACCGAGGAGGACGCCTCCCCGTTCCACGGTCCGGACTCGCCGCGCGGCGGAAGTGAGAACCTCGCGCTGGAGTTCGTCGATCGTGGCGTGCGCGCCGTGAGCCTGCGCTTCGCGCCGTCGGTGCACGGCACCGGCGACCGCGGATTCGTCGCGGCCCTGGTCGCGATCGCCCGCAGCAAGGGCGTTTCCGGCTATCCCGGTGACGGCACCAACCGCTGGGCGGCCGTGCACCGCAGCGACGCTGCCCGCCTGGTCGCCCATGCCCTCGACAAGGCGCCCGCCGGGGCACGGCTGCATGCCGTTGCCGAGGAAGGGATCCCGACCCGCGAAATCGCGCAGGCGATCGGCCGCGCTCTCGACCTTCCGGTCACCGCGGTCGCCGCGGACGAGGTTCCGGACCACTTCGGGTGGATCGGCACCTTCTTCGCCGGGAACCTCGCCGCAGCCAGCCACACGACCCGCGGCCTGCTCGGCTGGACCCCCACCGGGCCGACCCTGCTCGAAGACATCGCCGCAGGCGCGTACGTGGGCTAGGTCTTGTCCTTAAAGCCGGATGAGCAGGGTGGCCAGGTCGATGATGGCTCGGAACTGTTTGAAGCGGTTGGAGCAGCGTTCGACGACGTTGCGGCGTGTAGGCGGTGGAGTCGAAGCCGGGTGAGCGGCCGCCGTGGCTGCCGCGGCGTGCCCGGTTGTTCTGCTGGTCGCGGCGTTCGGGAATGGTGGCGGCCAATGGCATGATCACCGGGCTTGTTCTGCCCGCCGCTGGAGCGGTTCGCCCCCCGTGCGGGGCGCGGTGGCACGGCGGGCGCCGGCGTGCTGATGAGCGCGCACGATGGACGAAACGACCTACACCTCACGATCCAGCTCATCACTCGCCTCGGCGATCACCCGGACCTTGCCCACCAGCATTGCGAGAGTGCCGTTGCGAGACCAGCGCCAGAACCGGTCACAGACCGTCTCCCACGGCCCATACCGCTACGGCAGATCGCGCCATACCACCCCGGTCCTGGCCTTGAACACCTAGGCCGCGTCCGGCAAGGCCGCGGTCCAGGTGATTACGGCGTGCAGAACTACCGCGGAGCGGTAGACGGTGGTGGGTTTGTCATGGCGGGTGGCCGAGCGGCGCCGTTGTCGGAGCAGGGCGAAGCCGCGTTCGATAGCGGTTGTGGCTGCGATCAACGTTTGTCGGACGCGCAGCCACCGCATGCGCAGCGGATTGCGTTGCGCGCCAAGGGGATTAGGCCGTCCGGGGGGTGCTCAGGTCCGTACGCCGGTCGTGGTCAGGAACCGGTGTACGGACTGGGCGAGCACATCGAGATCGTCCGGCGTCATGGGCCGGTGCCCGAACGTCCGGCGATGCATCAGCGGGCCCTCCAGCAGGTTGCCGACCAGCGGCAGATCGGGGACCTCGGCGATCTCGCCGCGGCGTACGGCCCGTGCGATCGCGTTCACCAGCGGTTGCGACCGCAGTGCGCTCATCCTGCGGAAGGTGGCGTCGGCGTCGGTGTCGTGGCGCAGGTCGGCGAGCAGCCCGAGCAGGCCGTCGTTCCACGCGGGCGACCACGCTGCGGCCAGATCGCCGACGAACGCACGGAGATCGGAGTACAGCGAACCGGTGTCGGCATCGGCGACGGGCGGCAGGAATTCGGCGAGCACGTCGGTGACCAGCCGTGCTTTGCTGGGCCACCTGCGGTACACGTCGCTGCGGTGCGCCTTCGCCCCGGCCGCGACCTGTGCCAGGGCCAGTGCGTCGTAGCCGTGCTCGGTGAGCATCGACCAGGCGGTCGAGAGCAGCCGCTGCTCGAGATCGGGATCCCGTGGCCGTCCTGGCACTCGCGTCTCCCATTCACTGCAGATGGTGACGTCATGCTAATCCGCCCGTCCGGCCGTCACAAGCGGCGCTCGGTGGCCGAGGATCCCACGGTACGGAATGCATGGCTGCGCAAGGCACGAGTCGGCGTGTAGAGTCCGATCCCATGCGCGGGATGATCATTCTCCGGCGCGTCGGCTGAGCCAGGTAGCCGGCGCGCAGGAACTCGTGCGCTCCGGGACCTGGTCCGGATCTTTCGCAGAATTCTTCTCGAGGAGATCCCCCATGAGTCATTCCGCCGGCGTTGTCTCGCGTCCGGAACCGGAGGGCCGCCCGGCCTCCGCCGCCGAATTCCCCCTGCACCGCTCGCTGACCGCGCACGTGGTCGGCGGTCTTGCCGGCGCGCTGCGGGTCGTCACCCTGCTGCACAGCCGCCGTTACGCCGTTCGCGGCCTGAGCGTCGACGTGCGGGAAGGCGTCGTCGAAAGCCGGGTGAGCGCCACGGTTCTGCTCACTGCCGCGGAAGCCGATCTGCTGCTGGAAAGGCTGCGGCGGATGCCGGCCGTGGTGTCCGCCGAAAACGCCTGAGCCGGCCGTCGATTTCCGGGCCGGCCGTCGGCGAAAAGCGATCCGGAAATGCCACCGGCCGGCGGGCGGGATTCCCGTTTCCGGTCCGAAGCCGGCGAATCGGGGGCCGCGCGGGTCAGGTCGAATCAGGTCAGGACAGATCGGACAGTGCCGGGCTGAGCTGCTCCAGCTGTTCGATGCCGGTGCCGAAGTCCGTGCCGATCGGCAGCATGAGCGACACGTGGTCGGCCCCGGCCGCCAGGTGCTCGCCCACCTTGGCCGCGATCGCGTCCGGTCCGCCGTGCCCGATCGTCGCGTCCACCACCCGGTCGCTCACGTCGGCGATTTCGTGTTCCGGGTAGCCGAGCCGGGCGAGCGCGGCGGCGAACGGCGGACGGCTGAAGCTGGCCGCGGCCTGTTGCCGGGCGGCTTCCCGTGCCCGCTCCGGATCCTGGTCCGGGACCACGGACAGCGCGACGACCAGAAGCTTGTCCGGGCCGAGCAGCGCACGGGCCTCGGCGGTGCCTTCCGGGGGCAGCCCGGCAGGCAGCGCGCCGTCGGCGATTTCGCCTGCCAGCGCGAGCATCTTCGGGCCGTTGGCGCCGAGGATCCGGGGATAGACCGCATCGGCGGCGGGCGGCGAGGCCGGGACCGTCATCCGGTGCACGTAGTCGCGCAACGTGGCCAGCGGGCGGCCGAACTCCCGGCCGGTGCCCGCGGCCTGCTCCGGGTAGCCGACGCCGAGACCGAGCACGAACTGGCCGGGGTACGCCTGTGCCAGCAGCGCTGCAGCGGCGTGCGCGGTCTGCGGTTCCCGCGCCCAGATGTTGGCGATGCTGGTGCCGAACACCACCCGTCGGGTGGCCGCGAGCAGCACGGCCAGTTGTGTGAAGGCGTCCTTGCCGATCACTTCGTTGGTCCAGACGGCGTCGTAGCCTGCCTGCTCCAGCCGCACGGCGGCGTCGCGCTGGCGGTCGGCCGACGGCGTGCTGGTGAAGGAAACCGGCAGCAATGCGCCGACCGGTCCCAGTGCGGGGCCGGCACCGGGAGCGGGTGCGTTGTCGGCAGTGGTGTTCACGCGGAGCCTCCTCGGGATCAACCGGCCGGGGAGACCGGCCGTCGGCTCCACTGTGCTGGCACCGCACGGGCACGGTCCAATGAGCGTTGTGCAAGAGGTGTTCCGTTCCGGGCAACACCGCTGGTCATCGAGCTGATTCCGGGGTGAGGCTAGACTGGGCGCATGTCGGGCCCCGTGCCGTCACCCGCCGATCTCGACCTGCGCCTGGTGCGGTGTTTCACCGTTCTCGCCGAGCACCGGCACTTCCGCCGTGCCGCGGAAACCCTGCATCTCACCCAGTCGTCGCTGAGCAGGCAGATCGACCGCCTGGAACGGCAGGTGGGCGCCCGGCTGCTGAACCGCACGCCGCGCGGCACCACGCTCACCGAGGCCGGTGCGGTGTTCCTCCCGCTCGCCGGTGAAATGCTCCGGTCGACCGAGCAAGCCGTCGCACGCACCCGTGCCGCCGCACAACCCGGCCGGATCACCATCGGGTACATGGCGAACCTCATCGTCACCCCGGCGGTACGCGAACTGCGCCACCGCCATCCCGAGGCGAACGTGCGCACCCGGCACCTGGACTGGCGCGAGACCCGTGCGGCGCTGCTGGGGCACCGGGTCGACGCGGCGGTGACGCGGCTTCCGTTCGCGACCGGCCAATTGCGCGTCACGGTGCTCTACGACGAACCCCGTGCGGTGCTGATGCCCCGGGACCACCGGCTGGCGGGCAAGGAATCCGTGACCGTCGACGACATCGCGGACGAGCCGCTGGTCCGTGCGGCCGATCCGGTCTGGGACGCCTTCTGGTGCATCGATCCCCGCCCGGACGGCAGGCCCGCCCCCGGCGGTCCGGTGATCGAGCAGGTCGAGGACAAGTTCGAACTCGTCGCGAGCGGCGAGGCGATCGCGATCATCCCGGACAGTGCCGGATTCCTCGGGCTGCGCCCCGATCTCACCGCGACGCCGCTGGCGGACGCCGAGCCGAGCCAGGTCGTCGTGGCGACTCGCGCAGACGACCACAGCCCTCTGGTGACGGCCTTCGGCAGGTACGCCCGCGCACACCTCACCGGCCCCGCGGCGACACTCGGGCCCGGCGCCGCATCCGCGCGAGCCTGACCCGAGCTTCCCGCACCCTGCGCACCGCCCGGATCGGCGACCGCAGGGACCAGCGCCGGTGAGGTGCTGGATCCAGGTCACAGTCTGCACCGCGCCGAAGGGCCAGACTCCGGTTACCGGACGAACGGCAGCGCCGCCGCCGTAGCCGGCACGTGGTGGGTCCTTCGGGCCCGGTTGGAGGCGAAATGCAGACACTCGACCTGGTGGACGCCCTCGACGGCGTCGAGTTCGGACACGGTGTGCACCTCGACGCCCAGCTGGCCGGGGACGGGGACCGCGTCGCCCTCGTGCTCCCGGGAGCCGAGCGCGCCCGCGAGAACTCCGCTTTCGTGGCCGCACTGGCGGCGGACCATTCGGTCGTGCTGCCGAGTCATCCGGGCTTCGGCCGCTCGCCCCGGCCGGGCTGGTGCTCGTCGGTCGCCGATCTCGCGGATATCTACCTCGACTGGCTCGAGCGGGCCGGGCTGACCGGCGTCACGCTCGTGGGCCTGCAGTTCGGCGGATGGGTCGCGCTGGAGATCGCGGTCCGGAAGCCGGCCAGGATCTCCCGGCTGGTGCTCGTCGACTCGGTGGGCGTCAAGGTCGGCGGGCCGCTCGACCGGGACATCGTCGACATCTTCGCGACCCCGCGCGCGGAGCTGGAGCGGCGCCTCTACGCGGATCCGGCCTTCCGGCTGGGCGATCTCGCGCTCGCCGCGGAGGACGACGTCCTCGAGCTGGCGCGCAACGAGGAAGCGCTGGCCACCTACGGCTGGGAGCCCTACCTGCACGATCCCCGGCTGGCCCACGCGATCGGCCGGATCGCGGTGCCCACCACGGTCGTCTGGGGCGGCCGGGACGGGATCGTCACCCCGGAGTACGGGCGCGCGATCGCGGCCCGCATCCCCGGCGCCCGGTTCGAGCGGATCGAACAGGCCGGTCACCGTGCGCAGGTCGAGCGTCCGGACGAGGTCGCCAAGGTGATTTCCGCGCTCGCCGCCTGAATCCACCCGAAACCGGAAGGAGCGCTCCCGATGCAGTACTGGCACTTCAGCGAATGTGCTTACCCGGACCTGCCGGATCCGCGGACCTACGACTCGATCCGGGTCAGCCTCCCCAATGGCGTGCTCGACACCGGTCGCGCAGCCGCGCTGTGGGACCGCTACCTGCGCGAATGGCAGGTAGCCGACGAGTACGGGCTGAACGTGATGGTCAACGAACACCACGCCACCGCGACCTGCATGACCTCCGCCGCCCCGGTGATCGCCGGCGTGCTCGCGCGGGCCACCCGGAACGCGCGCATCCTGCTGCTCGGCAACCCGCTGGCGAACCGGGCGGATCCGGTGCGGGTCGCCGAGGAAATGGCGCTGGTGGACCTGCTCAGCCACGGACGGCTCGACGTCGGATTCGTGCGCGGGGTGCAGTACGAGGTCGCCGCGACGAACTCCCGGCCGGTCCGGATGACCGAACGGCTGTGGGAGGCGGTCGAGCTGATCACGCGTGCCTGGTCCACGCACGACGGCCCGTTCAACTGGGAGGGCGAGTTCTTCCACCACCGCCAGGTCAACATCTGGCCGCGGCCGCACCAGCAGCCCACCCCGCCGGTCTGGGTCACCGCCGGTTCGCCGGGGAGCACCGTCCCGATCGCCGACCACGGCTACCGGCTGGCGACGTTCCTGGCCGGGTTCGAGGGGACGCGCAAGATCTTCCAGGCCTACCGCGATCGGTGCGCGGAGACGGGAAAACCGGCCCCGGAGGACGACCGGTTCGGCTACGCCGCACTCACCTACACCGGGAAGACCGACGCGGAGGGCATGGCGGGCGCGCGCAAGCTGCTCTGGTATCTGCAGAGCAACAAGGTCGCCAAGGAGTTCACCTTCCCCCCGGGCTACCTGCCGTATCAGGTGCGCGCCGCGGCTCTGCGCGGCCCGCAGGCGGCCACGCCCGGTGCCCCGGCCACGTCGCCGCTCCCGGACCTCACGGCGATGTCCGTCGAGGATCTCATCGAGCAGGGGATCGTTTTCGCCGGCAGCCCACAGACCGTGGCCGGGCAGATCGAGCGCTTCCACCGGCACGTGGGCGGAGTGGGGCACCTGTTGCTGATGGGCCAGGCCGGCCACCTGGGACACCAGGAAGCAGTCGACGGGATCAAACGGTTTGCCGAAGACGTCACGCCGCTGCTCGACCGCGTCACGGATCGGGTTCCCCGATGAGCACCACAGTGGGCAGGCTGATGGGGAAATCCGCAGTGGTGACCGGTGCGGGGTCCGGTATCGGCGCGGCGACGGCGGAGCTGTTCGCCCGGGAGGGTGCGAAGGTCGTGGTCGCGGACATCGACCTGCCGAGCGCGTCGGTGACCGTGGACCGCATCCGCGAGGAGGGCGGTGTGGCCGAACCGTTCGCCGCAGATGTTTCCGACGAGGCAGCGGTCGCCGACCTGGTCGCGTTCGCCGCCGGAACCCACGGTGGTCTGGACATCCTGCAGAACTACGCCTCCGACCGGAGTGTCGTCACCGCGGACGTCGAGGTCGCCGATGCCAGCCTGGCGGTGTGGTCGAAGCAGCTGAGCGTGGACCTCACCGGATGCATGCTCACCTCGAAATACGCTGTGCCGCACATGCTTCGGGCCGGCGGAGGCGCCATCACGAACGTTTCGTCGGTCGTCGCCTGGCTGCCGCTCGCGGCGCGCCCGGCGTACGCCACGTCGAAAGCCGGGGTGCTCGGTCTGTCGAAGTCGCTGGCCACGGAGTACGGGAAGCAGGGGATCCGGTGCAACGTGATCGCTCCCGGGCACATCGTCACGCCGGCCACCGAGAAGCAGTTCTCGCCCGCCCAGACCCAGGTGATGCTGGACCACGTTTCCGCGCCACGGCTGGGCCGGCCCGATGACGTCGCACTGGCCGCGTTGTTCCTGGCCTCACCCGATTCGGCGTTCATCAACGGTCAGGTGCTGGTGGTCGACGGCGGGTTGTCCGCCTACGCGCCGATGGTCCCGTCGTTCCGCCGGCTTGCCGCCGATGGCTAGCCGGACAGCCGGCGCGTGCGGCGGAACACCAGCCAGGAGCGGACGGAAGGCGGGATCGGCATGCGAGTGATGGTGACGGGTGGGTTGGGAGTGAACGGGGCTTGGGTGGTCCGGGACTTCCTCGGCCGCGGCCATGCAGTCTCCGTCTTCGAGAACCGTGCGGACACCTCGCTCATCGAGGACGTGGCCGCGCAGGTCGAGGTTGTCGTGGGCGACGTCTGCGACGGTCCGCAGCTGACGGGCGCGGTGGCGCGCCTGCGTCCGGACTGCATCATCCACCTGGCCGCGGCGGTCGACTGCGAGCGCAATCCGCAGAAGGCGATCTCGGTGAATGTCGGTGGCACCGCCAACGTCTGCGCCGCGGCTGTGGCTGCGGGGGTGCGTCGTGTGGTGTACAGCAGTTCGAAAGCGGTGTACGCGCCCGCCACGGAGGAGTTCGGTTTTCCCACCTACAAGCCGATCGGTGAAGACGACCATCTCGGTCCGATCGGGATGTACGGCATCACGAAGGCGGCTGCGGAAAACGTCATGGACTGGTACGGGCGGACCTCCGATGCCGAGTTCGTCAACTTGCGCTTCGGCACCATCTTCGGACCGGGCAGGCTGCAACGCCACGAAGGCACGATCAACACCTACAGCTCCATGATCGAGCTGCCGGCGCAGGGTCGCCGGTTCGCGCTGGAACACGGTGGCGAGGAAGGCGACGACATCGTCTACGTCCTCGATGTCGCTGATGCCATCTCGTGCGTCGCTCTGGCGCCGGCGCCGCTGCGGCACCGGGCTTACAACGTCGCACACGGGAGCGTGCTGACGATGACCGACTACGCCGCAGCCATCCGCCGGGTCGTTCCCGACGCCGCGCTCGAGGTGGGTCCGGGGCGGAACCCGATGAACTACGTGGACCCCTACTACATGGCATTGGACGGCACCCGGATGTTCGAAGAACTAGGCTGGCGCCCGCGGTTCGACGCGGAGCGTGCGGTGCGGCACTACTACGAGCTGGTGAAGGCGCGGCCGGAGGTGGCGGGAGCGTGAAGGCCGCTTGCTACCGCAGCCTCGGCCCGGCTGCCGAAGTGCTCGAACTCGTCGACCTCCAACTGCCGGAGCCCGGCCCGGACGAGGTGCGGGTCCGGATCGTCACCTCGGGCATCAATCCCACCGATTGGAAGACCCGCGCCGGGCTCCGCAACCGCGAGCCGGACGGGTTCCAGGTTCCGCATCACGACGGCGCTGGGGTGGTGGACGCGGTGGGCAGTGCCGTCACCGGACTCGTGCCCGGCCGTCGGGTGTGGCTCCACCTGGCGGCGTTCGGCAACCGCTACGGGACTGCGGCCGAGTACGCGCTCGTACCGGCCGCACGCGCCGTTCCGCTTCCCGACGCCGCCTCCTACGACCTCGGGGCCTGCCTCGGCGTGCCCGCTCTCACCGCCGCGCACTGCCTCGGCGGGCGCCCGGGGGCGGTGGCCGGGCGGACGGTGCTGGTCGCGGGCGGAGCAGGTGCCGTGGGGCACTTCGCGATCGAACTGGCCAAGCACGCCGGCGCGCGGGTCGTCGCGACGGTGAGTTCGGAAGAGAAGCGCGCGCGGGCCGAAGCGGCCGGGGCGGACCTGGTCGTCCGTTACACGGATGCCGATGCGGCACAACGGATTCTCGACTTCGCGGGCCGCGTCGACCGCATCGTCGAGGTGGCGATCGGGGCGAATCTGGACCTGGATCTGGCCGTGCTGGCGACCGGCGGCACCATTGCCTCGTACGCCGCGGCGGGAGAGCTGGCGCTGCCCGTCGGCCGGTTCATGGTCGAGAACATCACCCTCAGCTTCGTGCTGCTGTACGGGCTGTCCCCGGCACAGCTGTCCGCCGCGGTTTCGTGGACGTCCGAGGCGCTCGACGCCGGTGCGCTCACGAGTCTGCCGATGCTGCCGTATCCGCTGGAGCTGGTGGCGCAAGCGCAGGACCGGGTTGCGGAGGGTCCGGTGGGGAAGGTCGTCCTGCGGGTGGCGGAGGACTGATGCGGTTCGAGGGCAAGACCGCGATCGTCACCGGCGCCAGCCGGGGGATCGGCTTCGGGATCGCCGAACGGCTGGTGGCCGAAGGCGCGCGGGTGCTGATCACCGGTCGCAGACAAGAAGCACTCGACGCGGCCGCCGCCCGTCTCGGCGGCCCGGACACCGTGCTCGGGGTCGCGGGCAAGGCCGACGACGCCGAACACCAGGCGACGGCCGTCCGCCGGGCGATCGAGCGGTTCGGCGGTCTCGACCTGCTGGTCAACAACGCCGGCATCAATCCGTGGTACGGCCCGATGATCGAGCTGGACCTCGGGGTGGCCCGCAAGGTCGTCGAGGTCAACTGCCTGGCCGTGCTGTCCTGGACGCAGCAGGCGCACCGGGCCTGGATGCGCGAGCACGGCGGGGCGGTCGTCAACGTGTCCTCGCACTCGGCGATCCGGCCCGAACCGGGCGTCGGCGTCTACGGCGCCAGCAAGGCGATGCTCGTCGCGATGACCCGGCTGCTGGCGGTCGAGCTGGGCCCGGACATCCGGGTCAACGCCGTGGCACCCGCGGTGGTCAAGACGAGGTTCTCGGCCGCGTTGCACGAGGGCCGCGAGGACGAAGTCTCCGCGGCGTATCCGCTCAAGCGGCTCGGTGAGCCAGGGGACGTCAGTGCCGCCGTCACGTTCCTGTTGTCCTCGGATGCCGCGTCGATCACCGGCGAGCTGATGGTCGTCGACGGCGGGCTCACTCTCACCGGGGGAGCGGACCGATGAGCGTCACCGGTCAGCGCATCGTGGTCACCGGCGCGGCCGGCGGCATCGGCAAGGCACTGGCCGCACGGCTGATCGCCGGGGGAGCACAGGTCGTGGTCAACGACCTCGACCCGGTCGCGACCCGGGCGAGCGCCACCGAGCTCGGTGCGTACGCGGTTCCGGGCGACGCTGCTTCCGAGGCCGGTATCGCTGCTCTGCTGGCGGCTGCCCGCGATCACTTCGGCGAGGTCGACGCCTGGTTCGCGAATGCCGGCATCGTCGCAGGCGCGGGCATCGACGCGAGCGAGGCCGACTGGGCGGCGAGCTGGGAGGTCAACACGATGGCGCACGTCCGCGCGGCCCGGCTGCTGGTGCCCGGCTGGCTGGCGCGGGGCGGCGGCCGGTTCGTCGTCACCGCCTCGGCCGCGGGCCTGCTGACCGCGCTCGGCACCGCGCCGTACTCGGTGACCAAACACGGCGCGGTCGCCTTCGCCGAATGGCTGTCCGCCACCTACCGGCACCGCGGGATCGTGGTGCAGGCGATCTGCCCGCAAGGGGTGCGGACCGGCATGCTGGCCCCGCCGGGGCCGATGCGCGACATCCTGGCCGGCGACGGCGTGCTCACTCCCGGGGACGTGGCCGAGACGACCTGGCGGGCGCTGCAGGACGACCGGTTCCTGATCCTGCCGCAGCCCGAGGCAGGCGAGTACTACCGCAGGCGCGCCGGTGACCCCGACCGGTGGCTGGGCGGGATGAACGCACTGCAGCGACTGCTCGAGAACACCCACTCCTGATCGGAAGGCCCCCATGAAGGTAGGAAAGATCGACATCATCCCGGTGCTCGACGGCGTGGCGGACCTGCCGATCGAGGCCGCCGCGACGCATGCGCGAGGGTCGGCGTGGGACTGCGGGCACCAGCCGCTCGACGAGCGGGGGCGGATCCGGATGGGCGTCGGCTCGTTCCTCGTGCGGATCGGGAGCCGGACGGTCCTGGTCGATCTCGGCGCCGGTCCCGGTCCGCTCCACGAGGCGTTCCGGACCGGGGGCCTGCTGGCGAACCTGGGCCGTACCGGTGTCGCCCCCGGGGACGTGACCGACGTGGTCTTCACGCACCTGCACATCGACCACGTCGGATGGTCGACGGTCCGCGGCGAGGTGACCTTCCCGCGCGCGACCCACTGGGTGCACGCCGCGGACTGGGCGCACTTCATGACCGGGGCCCCGGCCGATCCCGACCTCGATCCCCTCGTCCGCGGCATCCTCGCGCCGATCGAAGGGCAGCTGGCGACGTTCGACGAGGAAACCGAGCTGCTGCCCGGCCTGCTCGCCCGGCCCGCACCCGGCCACACCCCCGGCTCCACCGTCTTCGTCGTGAGTGACGCCGGGGAACGCGCCTTGCTGCTCGGCGACGTCACGCACACCGTGGCCGAGCTGACCGACCCTGAATGGGAAGGAGCGTTCGACGTGGACCGGACGGCCGCGAACGCCGTGCGCAACCGGATCGCCGCCGAACTGGCGGCCTCCGGCGACGTGTTCGCCCCGGCGCACTTTCCCGGCCTGGCCTTCGGCCGCCTGGTCACCGCCGACGGACTCCGCCGGTTCGCCTGGGCGTAGCCGCAGGGCTTCAGTAGTGGACCGATCCGCGGTTGCCGGCGGCCACGGTCACCGCGTCGCCGGTGACCGCGGCCGCGCGGGGGGAACACAGGAAGACGACGACGTCCGCGAGCTCGTCCGCGGCGACCAGGCGGCGGAGGCTCGTCGTGGCGCCGAGATCGGCCCGCACCTGCTCCTCGGTGCCGCCGGTGGCGGCTGCCCGGTCCGCGACGAGCGCGGGGGTGCGCTCGGTCTCCACCATGCCGGGGTGCACGACGGTGACCCCGATGCCGTGCGGTCCGAGCTCGTCGGCGAGGTTGGCGGTCAGCGCGGCGACCGCCACGTTGCGGATCGTGCCGGGGATGGAGCCGGTGCGGCGGGTCGCGAGGCCGGAGATGTTGACGATCCTTCCCCGGCCCTGCGCGATCATGTGCGGGGCGACTGCGCGGGCACAGCGCAGGTAGCCAAGGACCTTGGTGTCGAAGTCGGTCGCCACGGCGGCGTCGGTGAGGTTCGCGAGGCCGGCGGGTGCGGAACCGAACGAAGGCTGCGCGGCGCAGTTCACCAGCACGTCCACCCCGCCCCAGACGCCGGCGACCTCGTCGACCATGGCTCGCACCGAGGTGTCGTCGGTGGTGTCCGCGGGAGCCACGAGCACCTCGGCACCGCCGCCGCGGAGGCTGTCCGCGGCGGCCTCGAGCCGCTGCTCGTCGCGGGCCGCGAGCGCCACCCGCGCCCCTTCCGCCACGAGCACACGGGCGACTGCGAGCCCGATCCCGCGCGAGCCACCGGTCACGATCGCCCGCGCACCGTCCAGACCCAGATCCATGAACAACTTCCTTTCTACCGACCGCGTGGTGCGGTCCGGATGGCCGCCGCGGTCGAAGCAATGGCCGGTTCCCCGGCGTCGCACAGATAAGCCAGAATCCGTTCGACCGCGGTCGAGACGTCCTCGGCGCATTTGTCGGCCAGACCCCGGGTGACCGCCTCGTCGCCGGTCCAGCGTTCGCCGCCGTAGAGCAGCAGTCCGGCCGGGCCCGGACCGACGATCCGGACCAGCCGCCGCACGAAGACCGGCTCGTAGACGAGGCCGTGCCGGAGCGCGGGTATCCCGAATTGTGCCGCGGGAGAACAGATCCGGACATCGCAGGCGAGCGCGAGGCTGCAGCCGGCGCCGAAACACGGGCCGTCGATCTCGGCCAGTTTCGGCGGTTCCAGGTCGCTCAGCGCGAGGACGACCTGCTCCGCGAATTCCCGGTAACCCGCGACCTGCACCGGATCCGGAGACCGCATCTCGGCCAGGTCCGCGCCCGCGGAGAAGCTCCCGCCGGCACCTCGCAGCACCACTGCGGCGATGCCGGCGGTCTCGCCGATCGACCTGATGTGCCGCAGCAGGCTTCGCCACATCTCCGCCGACATCGCGTTGCGCTTCTCCGGCCGGTCGATGGTGAGCCGGGCAACGCGGCCCTCGATGTCGAGGCGCATCGGATCGGTCATTCCCGGCCCGCTTCCGGTCGCGTCTCGGCGCCGACCACCCGGTCCCGCACCAGTGCCCGGATCTCCTCGTCGCCGACGCCCAGCTCGGACAGCAGCGCAACGGTGTCCTGCCCGACACCGGGCGCTTTCCGGTGTGCCCGCGGTGCGCCGTCGGCGATGAGCGGCGTGTTCACGATGTGGTGGTGCCCGAACCGTTCGACGTCGTTCGGGAACATTCCGCGTGCCGCGTACTGGGAGTCGTCCAGCATCTGCGGGATCGTGTTGACCGGCCCGCACGGAACACCGGCCGCGCGGAGCCGCTCGATCCAGAGATCTCTCGGTGCCGTGCCGAACCGGGCCTGGAGCAGTTCGGCGAGCTGCTCGCGGTGCTCGAAGCGCGCGTACTCGCCGTCGAAGCGCGGATCGCCGGAGAGATCGAGCTCGAGCACCGCGCAGAAATCCTTCCACGAGCGTTCGGTCACGCCGATCACGAGAACCGCGTCGTCGCCACAGGTGAACGCCTCGTACGGTGCGGTGAGCCGGTGCGCGGTACCGAGCGGAGCCGGGGCTTCGCCGCTTCCGGCGAAATCGGCCACCTCCCACATCGACCACCCGGCGATGGTGTCGGCCAAGGACACGTCGAGGTGCGCACCGCCGGACCCGGCGCGAGCGCGGAGCACTGCGGCCAGCACCCCGATCGCGCCCCACATGCCGGTGCCGAGGTCCCCGATGGGGTAACCGGCCTTGGCGAGCCGGCCGTCGGTGCCGCCCGTGACGCTCAGCAGGCCGCCGTAGGCCTGCGCGACCAGATCGATGCCTTTCGCGTCCCGCATCGGCCCGGACTGGCCGAAGCCGGAAATCGAGCAGTACACCAGATCCGGGCACTCGTCCCGCAGATCCTGGTAGGCCAGCCCCTGCCGGGCCAGTGCGCCGACCCGGAAGTTCTCCACCAGCACGTCCGAACGCCGCGCCAGTGCCTTGACGACCTCCCGTCCGCGGCCGGTCTTGAGATCGACGGCGATGCTCCGTTTGTTGCGGTGGACGAGGTCGAACGGGAGCGGCCGCCGGTGCGGGCCGACCAGCCGGCGGCGCAGCGGATCACCGTCGACCGGCTCCACCTTGATCACCTCCGCGCCGAGGTCGGAAAGGATTGTCGTGCAGTAGGGGCCGGCCAATGCGCCGGTGATGTCCAGTACGCGGATCCCGCCGAGGAAATGCGGACCCGCCGGTGTGCTCGCGGCGGACACGGGATCAACCACCTTCCCCTGCGCGGGCCGTGGCGGGGCGGGGCGTCCGCGTCACGGCCTTCCGCAGCACCGCGACCTCCTCGGCCAGTTCACGCCGGCTCACCGCGGCCTCCCGCACCGCACCGGAACCGTGGTACGTACCGGGAAACAGGTGCACTTCCACCGGTACCCCGGCGGCCAGCAGCGCTCGTGCGTAGTCGATCCCTTCGTCGCGCAACGGATCGAACTCCGCGACGGAAACGTAGGTGCGCGGAAGACCGGTCAGATCGTTCGCCCGCGCAGGTGCGGCGTACGGCGGGACCGCGCCGGTGCCCCTGCCGAGCGGCCCGAGGTAGGCCGACCAGCAGAGCTCCGCGTCCCGGCGGTGCAGTGCGGGGGTGTCGGTGAAGCGGATGCTGCTTGCGGTGGCGAGCCGGTCGTCCAGCACCGGCGATTTGAGGAACTGGAAACAGATCGGCGGCCCGTTCCGGTCGCGTGCGAGAAGTGCGGTCGATGCCGCGAGGGCGCCGCCGGCGCTCACCCCGTGCAGGACGACGAGCGACGGGTCGACGTCCAGGGCGGCGGCTCGCTCGTGCAGCCAGGCGAGTCCGCAGTAGACGTCCTCGACCGGGGTGGGGAAAGGCCACTCGGGCGCCAGCCGGTACTCCACCGCGACGACCACGGAGCCGACCTCCCGCGCGATTTCCAGGGTCCGGAGATGATCCGTTTCGAGATCGCCGAGGATGAACCCGCCGCCGTGCACGTGGTAGACGACGCCCCGGTTCGTGCGGTGTTCCGGCCGGTACACGCGGAGCCGGAAGCTCTCCCCGTCCTCCCCGGTACCGGAATGCTCCTGCACGGTCACACCCTTTTCGAGTGCGTCGGAGCGGCCGGAACCGGCGAAGCGGCTCGAGGTGATTTTTCGCGCTTGCGCGATATCGGTGCGGTCGATCCGGGGCAGGGCCGATATCGACGGCGTCAGCTCTTCGTCCAGGTGATAGGTACCCAATTGTCCCTCACTTCGGTGCGTGCTTGCCGGATCTGCCTAGCGACCCCGCAGATCCGTCGAGATGAACGACCGCAGCAGCCCCGGGTCCTCGATCCAGATCTGGCGCCGGGAACGCCGGATCGCGCCGGTGTCGCTGAGCTTCTTGAGCGCCCGCGCGACGACTTCCCGCACCGATCCGATCGCGTGCGCGAGTTCGGTCTGATCCGTCTGCACGAGCAGTCCCCTGACCGTGGGCGTCGCCATTTCGAGCAGATGCCTGCTCACCCGCTGCTGCACCGAGCCGAACAGGTTGTCCTCGAGGTAGGCCACCGTTTCGTAGGTGGATTCCGCCAGGTACACCGCGACCCGGTAGCACAGATCGGCCCTGGACTGCATGAGCCGCCGGAAGGTCTGCGGGTTCAGCAGCGAAACCTGGCACGTGGTCACGGCTTCCAGTGAGGACGGCGCACCGTGGGTGAGCATCGCGGGCACCGCGCTGATGTGCCCGACCGTCAGGTACCGGGTGGTGACCTCGCGTCCGTCCCAGGAGGTGATCTTCGCCCGGATCCGTCCACTGTGCACGAGCGCGACCCGGTAGTCGCCTTCGTCCGCCCGGCAGATGAACTCCCCGGCGGGGTAGGTGACCTGCCGGCTGTCCCCGAGCAGCGTGTCCCGGATTTCCGGGTCCTGCCCGGAAAGGAAGCTCTTCGACCACGCCTGCAGCGCGGCCGCCGACGGGTGCGGGTCGGACGGGTTCATGGCAGGGCTCGCCTCGTCTCTGGGCTACCGGTCCTTCGCGGCTGCTACCGGGCCGCCGGATCCGGCCGGCCGAGGCCGAACTGCGCGGTGTGCCTCGAGCGCGGGTCCCGTTCGGGCCACGAACCGGACTCTACACATCGGAGGAATCGGCGGGTGATGTCGTTGAACTGCGGTGGATCTTCGAGGTTCGGCACGTGCCCGCTGTGCGGGAGGATCTGCAGCCCGCACGAGGGCACCGTCCGTTTCAGCAGTAGCCCGGTGGACAGGCACGCCTCGTCCTCGTCGCCGGTGACCACGAAAAGCGGTACCGGGAACCTGCTGAATTCGCCGGCCAGCTCGTGCAGTGCCGGACGGCGGCGCTGGATTTCCAGGATCGTGTGCGCCAGCCCTTCCGCGGAATGTTCGGAGAACTGGTCGATGAACTCGTGCCACGCCGGTTCGTTGCGGTGTTTCAGCTGTATTCTGCTGGGCCCTTCGGCCGCCTTGCGCCCGACGAAGGCCGGTCCACGGGAGCGGAGGTGCTCGGCGACCGCGCCGGCCTCCGCCAGATAGGCGGTGCGGTGCGCCGGATCGGACCCGGAGCCGACGCTGACCGCCATGACCGAGCGCACCCGGTCCGGATGCCGCAGTCCCAGCTGCAGTGCCGTGTAGCCGCCCATCGACAGCCCGACGACGTGCGCGGTGCCGACGTCCAGTGCGTCCAGTACGGCGATCGCGTCGTCGACGGCTCGTTGCCAGGAGTAGGCCGAGGGCGCCGCCGGAACGTCGGACGGCGGGTACCCGCGCGCCGCGTAGGTGATGCAGCGGTAGTCGTGCGCGAGCTCGGCGACCTGTCCGGCCCAGCTCCGGTGGTCGCCTGCGTATTCGTGGAGGAAGAGCACCGGAATCCCGTCCCCGGTGTCGGTCACGTGCAGGCGGATTCCGTCGGAGGTCCGCACCGGTGGGCACGTCGTCATGTCTCCTCCTTTTCGGCGTGCGCCGGGGCGTGCTGCGGGTCATGCCGGTCCCGCTCGCCCCCGGCTCCGCCATACTTCCGTGCGCCGGCGAGCCCGTCTGTGACTCGCGTCCGGGCAACTGCGCACGGGGTGTGCGGAGCGGCCGGATCCAGGTCACAGTCTTCGCGACCGGGGCGGGGCAGACTCCGGCTACCGCCGCGACCGGGCCGGACGCCGGTGGCGGCCCCGGGACCGCACGCGGCCGGGTCCTCGACGCCCCGATGGAGGCATTGTGCACACGCCCGACGTTTCGAACCGTGAAGACAGGCCGGCACCCGATCCGGTCCCGGTGGCCGTCGCCGAGCTTTCTGCAGGCCGGCCGGTGATCGTCGTCGACGACGCCGAACGGGAGAACGAAGCCGATCTCGTCGTCCCGGCAGCGGACGCGACGCCCGCTCGGATCGCGTTCATGATCCGGCACACGACCGGGATCCTGTGCGTTCCGATGCCCGGGGTGCTCCTCGACCGCCTCGGGATCGGCCTGATGGTGCGGGACAACACCGAACCGCAGCGAACGGCGTTCACGGTCAGCGTCGACCACGTGGACGTCACGACCGGGGTGAGTGCGGCCGAGCGCTGCGCGACCGCGAACGCGTTGGCCGATCCGGAAGCCGCCGCCGAGCAGTTCACCCGGCCCGGTCACGTGTTCCCGTTGCGCGCCCGCGAAGGCGGAGTGCTCGAGCGGGCCGGGCACACCGAGGCCGCGGTCGACCTGCTCACACTGGGCGGAAAGGAGCCGGTCGCGGTGATCTCGGAGCTGATCAACGACGACGGAACCATGCTGCGTGGTGCGCAGGTCGGTGCCTTCGCCGCGGCCCACGGGCTGACCGTCGTCACGGTCGCCGACCTGGTTCGGTACCGGCTCCGCCACGAAACACTGGTGGAGCGCAGCGGCAGTGCCACGCTGCCCACTGCCTACGGCGAATTCCGGGCCGTGTCCTATCGCTGCGTCCTCGACGGCGTCGAGCACCTGGCGCTCGTCATGGGCGACCCGGCCGACGCACCACCCGAGGGCCTGGTGGTCCGGGTGCACAGCGAATGCCTGACGGGTGATCTGCTCGGTTCCCAGCGCTGCGACTGCGGTGCCCAGCTCGCCGCATCCCTCGACCTGATCGGCCGACGGCGCCGTGGCGTGCTGATCTACCTGCGTGGCCAGGAGGGCCGCGGAATCGGGCTGGGGGACAAGCTTCGCGCCTACGCGTTGCAGGAACACGGTCACGACACCGTCGACGCCAACCTCGCACTCGGCCTGCCGGTCGACTCCCGCGAGTACGGGGCAGGCGCACAGATGCTCAGCGACCTCGGTGTCCAGCGGATGCGCCTGATCACGAACAACCCGGCGAAATACGGTGGCCTGGAAGGGTATGGCATCGAGATCACCGGCCGCTGCTCGTTGCCGACGACGGTCACCGCGCACAACGTCGACTACCTTCGTGCCAAACGTGATCGGCTCGGGCACCAGATCACCGTTGCACTGCCCGGCGATGCAGTGAGTGCGTGAGCGGACATGGTGGTCTACCTCTCCGGCGACGGGACCGGAGCGCCGCAGCTGCGCACGGCCGAGGATCTGCGCACGTTGTCCGTCCGGGTGGGGATGCGCACGCCCGACCGGGAAACCCTGTCGCGGACATTTCGCGCGGCAGGGGCAGGGGAGTTCGCCGGCGACCACGCCTGGCTCGACATTTCCTGGCTGCGGTCCGCGGCAGGCGAACGCGACCAGGACTGGCACGACAGGTTCACCGGCATGCTCGGCCACGCGGCGGCGCACGGCTGGCTCAGCGCCGACGGCAGCCGGGTGCGCGCCCACGTCGACCGGGAGCAGGCCGATGACCACTGACCGCCTGCCGTCCCCGGCCATCACGAGTACGCGTTACCGGCAGGTGCTCGGGCAGTTCGTCACGGGAGTGACCGTCGTGACCGCGATGCCCGACGACGGCCCGGTCGGGTTCACCTGCCAGTCGTTCGGCGCGCTCTCGATGGATCCCCCGCTCGTGCTGCTCTGTCCCGGCAAGGGCTCGACCTCGTGGCCGAAAGTGGCCTCGACCGGCCGGTTCGCGGTGAACCTGCTGGCACAGGACCAGATCGCGGCGGCCCGTGGTTTCGCGGTGCGCGGGAGCGACAAGTTCGCGGGGGTGCGCTGGAGCGCAGGCGGGTTCAGCGGCGCACCACTGCTGTCCGGCGCGCTCGGCTGGCTGGAATGCGAGATCGCGACCGTGCACGAGGCCGGGGACCACTGGATCGTCGTCGCCCGGATCCTCGATCTGGCCGCGGCCACCGGCCGGCTGCCCCTGACCTTCTTCCGCGGCACGCTGGCCGGTCTCGGTGCGCCGCCGCCCGGACCCGGCGGGCGTTCCTGAGCCGAAGCCGCCGAACCCAGGTCACAGTCGTGCGCCGCCGCGGGAAGCGAGACTCCTGCTCGCGTGCAGCGTCCCTATGATCGGAGGACAACGATGTCCCAGTCATCCCCGTCGGCCGCGGAAAGCCGGATGCCCCCGGTGGATGCCGGCCCCGGCGGCAGCTCGCTCCCGCGCCGGGCGGTCCTCGCGGCGGGCACCGGAAACGCCCTCGAGTTCTACGATTTCGCGATCTTCGCGTCTTTGACGCCGGTCATCTCCGGGCTTTTCTTCCCCTCCGGTGACCCGCTGGCCGCGATCCTGTCGACGCTGGCCCTCTTCGGCGTCGGTTTCGTCATGCGGCCGGTGGGCGCGATCGTGTTCGGGCGGATGGCGGACCGGCTGGGGCGCAAGATCCCGCTCGCCGTTTCGGTGCTGATCATGGGCGTGACCACGGTGCTCGTCGGGGTCATGCCGACCTATCCCCGGGCCGGGATCGTGGCACCGATCCTGCTGTGCCTCGCCCGGCTGCTCCAAGGGCTTTCGGTGGGCGGGGAGTTCGGCACATCGGCCAGTTTCCTGGTCGAGCACGCACCAGGGGACCGTCGCGGGCGCTACGGGTCCTACGCCTTTTTCTCCTCCACTGCGGGGAGCGTGCTCGGCACGCTGGTGGTGTTGATCCTGACCGTGGCAATGCCGCCGGACGAGCTGGAAAGCTGGGGCTGGCGGCTGCCGTTCCTGCTCGGGTTCCCGCTGCTGGCGATCGGTGTGTACCTGCGCTACCGCATCGCGGAGTCGCCGGAGTTCGAGGAGATCAAGGCAGGCAACGCCCGCGCGAAGAGCCCGCTGCGCACGTTGTTCCGGCAGCACTGGCGAGCGTTCCTGACGGTCATCGGGATCTGTGTCGGCTTCAGCATCGCCTCGTCCACGGTCCAGGCTTTCGTGCTCACCTACATCCGGAGCGTGCTCGGGATGCCCGCGGTGCCGGCGCTCGGCACCGTGGTCGTTTCCACGACCGTCGGGGTTTTCCTGGTGCCGGCATTCGGCTACCTCTCGGACCGGTACGGCCGGAAACCGATCCTGCTCTTCGCCTGTGCGCTGACGGTGCTGCTGCCGCTGCCGGCGCTGCTGATCATCGGGCTCCGGGGATTCGGGCCGGTGCTGCTCGGGCAGCTCGTGCTCTGGATCCCGGTCGCCGCGTTCGGGGGCGCCATTCCGGCCCTCTTCGCCGAATTGTTCCCGACCCAGGTCCGGGTCTCCGGTTTCGGCATCGCCTACGGCTTCGGATCGGCCATTTTCGCCGGTACCGCCCCGTTCGTCGCGACTTTGCTGATCGAATCCACCGGTAACGACCTGGCGCCGGCCTGGTACATGGTCGCGGCCGGGATCGTCACCTCGGCGGTGGTGCTTGCGTCGGTCGGCCGGAAGCGGTCCACGTAGAGTTGTTCGCGGCGGCTGCCGGGGGCTTCACTTCCCGGTGGGCAGCGGTGCGCCGGCGGCGATCGGAGACAGGCCGTCGAGCAGCAGCGCGAGGTAGCGGGACCAGCCGGTGCCGGCGGCGTCTGCGCTGGCCACCAGCATGGTGACCAGGCAGGGGAAGTCTTCCGGCGTCAGGTCCGCGCGCACCGAGCCCGCCTGCTGGGCCCTGGTCAGCACCTCGTGCAGCGGTCGCAGATAGCGGCCGGTGATGCCGGTGGTCCGGGCGTTCCCGCCGGCCAGCGCGAGCACACCGGGGTGCGTCACGAACGCGGCGGTGCATTCCGACAGCACCGTTTCCAGCGCGTGGCGCGGGTCGGGGTCGGCGGCGGCACGGCGCAGGACCGGCTCCACCCGCTGGGCGAAGTAATCCTCGAGCACCGCGGTGAGCAGGTCGTGCCTGGTGGGGAAGTGCCGGTAGAGCGTGCGGGCGCTGATCTGCGCGCGATGGGCGATCTCCTCCAGGGAAACCTCGCTGCCCAGCTCCTCGACGGCCGCACGGGCGGTGGTGACGATGGCGATCCGGTTGCGTCGGGCGTCCGCTCGCACGTGCCCGCCGATGCTCTCGTCCACCGCGCCACGCTAGCACCGGGACGATAAGTGACAGTTCTCTGACAGTTATGCCATGCTCGGTGCATGGAACTGGGCATCGTCACCTTTCCGACCGACTACGGCATCGGTCCCGTCCGCCTCGGCGAAGCAGTGGAGGAGCGCGGGTTCGGCTCGCTTTTCCTCACCGAGCACACCCACATCCCGACCAGCAGGCAGACGCCGTACCCGGTGGTCGCGGCGGAGCCGCAGCCGCTGCCCCGCCACTACTCGCACACCTTCGACCCGCTGGCCGCACTCGCCGCGATCGCCGCGGTGACCGACCGGATCGGCCTGGGGACCGCGGTGTCCCTGGTGAACCAGCACCATCCGATCACGCTGGCCAAACAGGCCGCGAGTGTCGACCGGATCTCCGGCGGGCGGCTGGAGCTGGGGGCCGGCCCGGGGTGGAACGCCGAGGAGATGGCCAACCACGGCGTCGATCCGGCCCGGCCACTGGCCCGGATGCTCGAGCACGTCGCCGCGCTGAAGGTGATCTGGGCCCACGACGAGCCGGAGTTCCACGGCGAGTTCGTCGACTTCGACCCGATCTGGTCCTGGCCCAAGCCCGTCCGGCAGCCACCGGTGCTCATCGCGGGCGTCGGGCCGAAGGTGCTGGACCGCGTGCTGAGCCACGGCGACGGCTGGCTGCCGCTCCCGTTGTTCACTGCCGAACAGCTCGGCGGACGCATCGCCGAACTGCGCCGCCGTGCCACCGAGGCCGGCCGCACAGTGCGCGTCACCCTCTACGGAGGCAGCCCGGAAGCCCTCGGCTCCTACGAACACGCAGGGGTGGACCGGGTTTTGTTCGAGCTGCCCGACCACGAGACGCCCGGCGAGGCGCTGCGCGCACTCGACCACCTGGCCGGCTTCCTCCGCTGACCGTCCACTGTGCTCGGTCACCGTCCCTGCGACGAGCGTGACGATCGGCAGGCAGGTTACCGGGAACGGCCCACCGGCCGACGCGGTGCCGGCCGGAGGGTGAACATCGCGTGCGGTCCGCCGGGCGCCGGATGCCCGGGTTGTGCCGTGCGAACCGCCGAGGCCAACGGCCGGGCACGGCCGGGGTGACCGGCGAGCCGTGTGCGTGCCTCCGGCAATCCGGCAAGATGCCTCCGGGCGCGCACCGGCTGTAGTACCCTGACGCTCGGTGATCATGATCGCGTGCGCGACGAGGAGGGGTACCGATGGACGAGGTGATCGAGCAGATCAACGCCGCTCGGCACGAGGTGGCGGCAGCCGGGTTGTTCGACCCGTGGTCGGAGGTCGTCGTCATCCTCGGGGGCCGGGACTTCAACTGACCGACGGGGCCTGAGGCCGGAAACGGGTACGCCATGCCGGTACACGTCTTCCTCGGCCCCACCTTGGCGAGTTCGGTGGCGGTGCAGGCGTTGCCGGAGGCGGTGCTGCACCCGCCGGTTGCGCACGGCGATCTGCTGCGCCTGGGATGTGCCGCCGGGGACGTGGTGGTGCTGGTCGACGGCTACTACCACCACAGCGCTTCGGTGCGGCACAAGGAGATCCTCGCATTGCTGCAGGCCGGGGTGCGGGTGGTGGGCTGTGCCAGCATGGGTGCGATCCGTGCCGCCGAGTTGCACCGGTACGGGATGACCGGCCGTGGCGCGGTCTTCGAGATGTACCGGGACGGGGTGCTCGACGCCGACGACGAAGTCGCCGTCATGCACGGCGAGGCGCCGGAGTATCGCAAGCTGACCGTTTCGCTGGTCGCCGTCCGGTACGCGGCCGAAGCGGCTCGGCGGGCCGGGGTGCTGTCCGATGCGGCGGCGCGGGCGGTGGTGGATCTCGCGCGGAGTCACCATTACACGGAACGTACTTGGGAAGCCTTGCACAGCGGTGCGGGCGACGATGTCGCACGGCTGCGGGCTTTCCTGGCCGACGACGAGCGCACCGCGGACGTCAAGGCGGCCGATGCGCTGGACGTGCTCACCGAAATCGCCAGGGGCGAGCTGCCGGGCACCGGTGCTCCCGGCGAGTGGGCGGACAACGACGACTGGCGCAACCGGTTCATCACCGAGTGGCAGACGGAGTTCTCGGTCGAACCGGTCGAGGGTACCGAGGTGTCCCTCGGTGCCACGATCCGTTACCAGCAGATCCACCTCGGCGACTTCCCGTCCCGGTGGCGGCGCTACGTGCTGGGGCACCTCGCCGGGCCCGGTCCGGAAGACGACCTGCCCGGCCGTGCACTGCGCGTGGCCGCACAGCACGGGCTGACCCCGGAATCGCTGACGGCCGAGCAGACCGGGCACTGGCTCACCCCGGCGGAGGCGGCCGGGCTGCCGCGCGCCGAGGCGCTGCTCCGCATCCTGGCCCGGTCCTACCAGCCGCAGTGCCCGCTGAGCGACCTCGCGCGTGCCGAACCCGGCGTCGGCACCGATCCCGCCGCCCGGCGTGCGGTGGCCGAGGCGGAGGTCGTCAACACCGAGGTCGCGTCGTGGGCCAGCGGGCAGGACGTCGGCCAGCTCAAACCCGCCGTGCTGCGCGAGCACCTCGCGTCGGTGTGGCGGACCGGCCCCGGCGACGAACCCGCGCTGCTGGCGGCGGCGCGGGACCGGGGATTCGCTTCACTGGCGGACGCGGTCGAAGCCGCGCGGCCGTTCTTCCTGCGCAGCCGGTTCCTGACGGCCGAGAGCGGGCGGCGATGACCCCGCCGCCGGGAGCCAAGGTCTTCTTCACCGGAACCCACCGGGTCCGCCGTCCGGCGGAGACCTGGGCCGCGATCGAGCCGTTGCTGCCCCGCTACGGCATCACCCGGATCGCCGACGTCACCGGGCTCGACGTGCTGGGGGTGCCGGTGATGATGGCGGTGCGCCCGTTGGCCCGCAGCCTCACCGTCTCGCAGGGCAAGGGCCAGACACCGCTGCTGGCCCGGATTTCCGCGGCGATGGAGTCGCTCGAACTGTGGCATGCGGAGAACGTGCCGAGATCCTTCGTCCACCGGGCGACGCCTGCCCGCGACCTCGGCCTGCCGTACCGGATCGCCGGGATCGTGTCCCACGCCGGCTCGCTGGTCACCGAACAGACTCCGCTGGACTGGGTGGACACACTCGACACCGGCAGCGGGGAGCCGGTCCCGGTGCCGTGGCCGGTGGTGCACCTGCCCGAACCGGTGCGGCCGTGGACGCCGCCCGGATTCCTGTGGAGCAGCAACGGTCTTGCTGCGGGCAACAGCCGGGCGGAAGCCGGGCTGCACGCGATCTACGAGATCATCGAACGCGATGCGCTCAGCCGGATCCCCCGCGGCGCGCGGTGGCACTACATCGATCCCGGCTCGCTCGACGACGACGTGTGCGCACCGCTGATCGACCGGGTGCGGGCGGCGGGTGCGACAGTGCGGATCACCACCGTCGACAGCAGGTTCGGCGTGCCGTGCTTCGCGGCCAGGGTGTGGAGCCAGGACTTCCCGATCGCCTGCGGCGGGTGGGGCACCCATCTCGACCCGCACGTCGCGCTGTCCCGGGCACTGACCGAGGCGGTGCAGAGCAGGCTCACCGGGATCGCGGGCAGCCGCGACGACCTGCCTGCGGTGTACCAGCGGGTGCGATTGTCCACAGAGGACCTCGTACCGGAGGAGGCCGCGACGCTGTCCTGGGCCGAGATCGAGCCGCCGGGGCCGGGTGCCTTCGACGACGTCGACGCGGAGCTGGCCTGGCTGTCCGGCCGGGTCCGGGAGGTCACCGGCACCGGGCCGCTGCTCGCGGATCTCAGCACGGCCGAGGAGTTCGCCGTGGTGAAGGTGACGATCCCGCAGACCCTGTTCGACGCGGAGTACCTGCACACCGGGCAGTGAACGCCGTCAGGCCGGATCGAGCGGGACGCGTGCGACCACTCCGGGCAGCACCGGTTCCGTCTCCGCGGTGACCGCATCGACCACGGCGGCGGCCTGCTGCTCCAGCCGTCCGGCGGCGGCGGAATCGCCCGCGGCGCGATGTGCCGCAGCCGCGGCCCGCTGCGCACGAGCCCGGTCCAGCCGGTAGCCGTATTCCTCCGCGAGCGCCTCCGCGTGACCGGCATGCGTGATCGCTTCCTGCGGATTCCCTTGTGCCAGCAGGGCAACGGACAACGCCGCATGCGCCCGGCCGCGATCCCGGGGCAGGGCTTCGGTCAGCCCCTGCGTCAAGAGCGTGGCGGCCTCGGCCGGTGCCCCGGACCGGAGGTGGCCGGCCGCCTGGCCACGGTCGATCGCCGCGACCCAGTAATCCGCCCCGCCCCGCCGGGCGAGGGTGCGGGCCTGCGCGAAATGCCCTGCGGCCGTGTCGAGGTCGTTCTCGGACAGGGCCGCGTCGCCGAGCACGACGTGGGAGCCGGTGACCAGCCAGGCCGTCTCGGCCGCCTGCGCCCAGGCCAAGGTGCGGGTGCCGAGGTCCCTGGCGACGCCGGGGCGGCCTGCCTCCACGCAGGTTTCCGCGATGTTACGCACGATTTCGGTGATACCAGGGGAGAACCGGAGCTCTGCCCAGCCCTCGAGCGCCTCGCCGAAGGTGCCCAACGCGGAGCCGAGCCGGCCCGCCCACAGGTCGCGGAAGGCGAACGCACCGGCGCACCGGATGCGCAGGTGGTGCAGCTCCTGGCGAAGGGACAGTTCCCTGGCCTGGTCCAGATTCGCGGACGCCTCGGCAACGCGGCCGAGGTGGATCTGCGTCATCCCCAGGTCGAAGAGCGTGGTGCCGCGGCCTGCCAGGTCCCCGCCGAGCCGCAGCGACTGTTCGAAGTGCGCCATCGACTCGTCGAGCCTGCCCAGCTCGCCGTAGATCGAGCCGAGCCCGGTGTGCGCCCTGGCTTCGCCGACCGGGTCGCCGGATTCCCGGAACAGCCGGGCCGCCGCCAGCATGTGCGTTTCGGCTTCGCGGTAATGGGCGTGGTGGAATTGCATACGGCTCATACTGCGGTGGATGGCGGCCTGCCCGGGCCGGTCGCCGCTGCGTTCGGCGGCGGCGAGCGCGGCGGTGAACGCGGATTGCCAGAGCGAGTCCTGCCGTCCCCGCTGCAGGTAGGGGAGCAGGGCGTAGGCCAGTTCCCAGACCGGTATCCCGGCCACCGGTGCGCACACGAGGGCGACCAGGTTCTCCGCCTCGGTCTCCAGCCAGTCCAGCGCGGCGGCGGAATCCGGCCAGTGCGCCTGTTCCGGGGAGCCGAGCAGATGCGCGTCGGGGTAGAGCAGCCGGCAGGCGGTGTAGGTCCGCTGCCGGTACCAGGCGAACAGCCGGGCCAGCGCCGCCTCGTGGTCCCCGGCCGGGTCCAGTTCGCGGGCCCGCTCCGCGGCGAATTCCTTGATGAGGTCGTGGAAGTGGAACCGGCCCGGCGCACCGGTGCCGATCAGGTTCGTGGCGGCCAGCCGGTCGAGCATCCGCCGCGCCTCGGCGGGGTCCTTGTCCGCCACCGCCGCCGCGGTGCGATCGTCGAAGTCCGGCCCCGGGATGCTGCTGAGCGTACGGAAGAACTGGGACAGGGCGGGCTTCACCGTGCTGTAGGACAGGTCGAACGCGAGCCGCACGGCGGCCTGGTCGTCGCCCTCGATCTCCATCGCGTCGAGCTTGGCGCCGGGACGGAGGCGTTCGACGTACTCGGCGATGGACCGGCTCGCCGAGACGGCCAGATTGGTCGACGCGATCCGCAGCCCGAGCGGCAGATAACCGCACGCCGCGGCGAAGGCGCCGGCCGCCGCGGGTTCCGCGGCGACGCGTTCGGCACCGACGATGTTGCCCACCATCGACCGGGCTTCCTGCGCCGATACGACACCGACCGGCAGCCGCCGGGTGCCGTCCAGCGCGACGAGGCCGCGGAGGTCGTCGCGGCTGGTGATCAGCACCGCGCAGGACGGGTCCGAGGGCAGCAGCGGCCGGACGTGCTCCGGGCTGGCCGCGTTGTCCAGCACCATCAGCACCCGGCGGCCGCTGAGCAGCGAACGCAGCAGGGCGCTCTGCTCGTCGATCTCGTGCGGAATGTGCTCCGGGACGACGCCGAGCGCACGCAGGAACCGGGCCAGCGCGTCCGTCGCGGCCAGCGGCGGGCTGGTGGCATAGCCGCGCAGGTTGACGTGCAGCACCCCGTCCGGGAACTCGCCACGCAGCTCGTGCCCGGCGTGCACGGCCAGTGCCGTCTTGCCCACGCCGGGTGCTCCGGCGAGCAGCACGATCGGGACGGCCAGCCGGTTGCCACCCGGGGTGATGACCAGCTCGCGGATCCGGGCCAGCAGGCCGGTCCGGCCGACGAAGTCGACGACGTCGGCGGGCAGCTGGAACGGCGCGGTCCAGGCCGCGGCCGGTGCGGGCACGCCGAGGTCGCCGTCGCTGAGCAGGATCTGCTGGTGCAGCCGGCGCAGCGCCTCGCCGGGGTCGATCCCAAGCTCGTCGCGCAGCAGCGCGGTGACCTTGCGGTACACGCCGAGCGCGTCGGCCTGCCTGCCCGACCGGTGCAGCGCGAGCATCAGCTGGGCCCAGAAGCGTTCGCGGAGCCGGTTCTCCTCGGTGAGCGTGTGGAGCTCACCGATCAGCTCGGCGTGCCGTCCCAGCTCCAGCTCGACGTCCATCAGCCGTTCCCAGGCCTGCAGCCGTTCCTCGGCCAGCCGGGTGGCGTCCTGTGCCTGGATCACCTCGGACTGCACATCGGCAAGCGGCACTCCCCGCCAGATCGCCAGTGCGGCCCGGAGTTCACGGGCCTCGGCCGCGGGGTCGGCGGCCGAACGGGCCCGCTCCGCGGTGGCGATCCGGGCGTGGAACCGGCCGAGGTCGACCATGTCCGGGGTGGCCGCGAGGAGGTAACCGGGCGGCTGCGTGCGGATCAGGCCACCGGCCTCGCCCAGCACGTTGCGCAACCGCATCACGTAGGCCTGTGCGGCGTTGCGGGCGCCCTTCGGCGGCTCGCCGTTCCACAGCCGGTCGATCAGTTCCTCGACCGACACCACCTGGTTCGCCCGCAGCAGCAGGCTCGCGAGCGCGATCCGGGTCTTGGCCGAGCCCAACGGGGCCGGGGTGCCTGCCACCACGGCGGACAGCGGCCCGAGGACGCCGAATTCGGGAGCCTCGACTCCGGTCAAGTACGCACCTCCCACTCTCGAGCCGGTCGCGCCGGTGCGGTCAGCGGACCACCCTGCCACCGAGGATGATCCTCTTCGGATCGGCGAGCACGCCAGGGGAGGAGGTCGGGTCTGCCTCATAGACCACCAGGTCTGCCGGCGCTCCGTCGGCCAGCCCCGGCTCCCCCAGCCACGCACGCGCGGTCCAGGACGCCGCACCGACCGCGCTCTCCGGCGGCAGCCCCGCCTTGCGCAGCCAGTCGATTTCCGTGGTGATGTTGCCGTAGGGCGCGCAATCGGTCCCGGCGAGCACGGTGACTCCCGCATCGTGGGCAGCCCGCACCACGGCGGGCATGCCGTCCCAGCCGTCGAGCAGCCAGTCGCGCAGCGTGCTCGGCTCCCGCTCGAGTGCCCTGGCGGCGATGCTCGCGAACGTGGTGAACGTGGGGACCAGCGCGGTGCCCTGGGCGGCCATCCGCTCGAGCAGCGTCAGGTCGAAGTGCATGCCGTGCTCGATGCTGTCCGCGTCGGCGAGCACCGCGTTGCGGCCGCCCTCGGCGGTCTGGCAGTGCACTGCCACCCGGCCACCGGCGTCGTGCACGGCCGCCACCGCGGCACTGAGCACCCCGAGTGAGCACGAGGCCTCACCGGGTTCCCAGTCACCGATGATCTTGCACCAGCCGGACGACGCCCCGGTCTCCTCGACCGCCGCCTCGATCAGCTCGTGCTCGCCGATTTCCCGCCCGTAGCCGGGGTAGAAGCAGCCGTTCGGGGCGAGCCACCGGCCCGCCGAGCGGATCCGCGGCAGGGTGGGGTCGGCCTCGGCCCACGCCGGGATCCGGACCGTCGAGCCCGGCACCCGCACCAGCAGCACCCCGGCGTCGCGGTGCGCTTCGAGGTGGCGGCGCAGCTTTTCGTCCGCGAACGGGTCGGACGGCCCCTCCGAACCGGGATGGGTGTGCATGTCGACCAGACCCGGCAGGATCCAGCCGCCGTCCGAGATCAGCTCGGTGCAGGTGTCCTCGCGCAGCCGGTCGCCGTCCACCACGAAGGTCCGGACCTCGCCGTCGGGCAGGGTGGTCCCGCGGACCCCGAAAACCACCGCCGACCACCTCGCGACTCTCTGCCGTGCCATGCCCTACCCGATCGGACCCTACCGGAGGATTCTGCTGCTCGGGGGCGGTTGACGGGCCGGGAAACCGGCTGTCATCGAGCTGTCATCGGCCCTCGGTAGACCTGGGGTGTACCGCTCGCGAGGTGTTCGGCCTCCGCCTGAAGCGGGCACGGCGCGTCTTTGGGGGTCACGCCGTATCCGCGGGTCGCCCCGGTCGGCGAAGCTGCGTCAGCGCGGACGCAGCGGCGGGTGAGGATGGGGCCGGCGGCGGTCGTCCTCACCCCGCCGCCGGTGCTCGACGGCCGTGCTCAAGGCCGGGCCGGGGCCGGCTGGGGGAGCGGGGTGGCGCCCTCCGGGCGCAATCCGTCGAAAATGATCGCCAGGTACCGCTTCCACAGCTCCGGCGCGGGATTCGCCAGGTTTTCGACCACGTGGACGGGCGCGCACATCAGCAGGAAGACGTCCGTTGCGGTGACGTCGGACCGGATCGTGCCCGCGGCGTGCGCCCGGTCGACCAGCGCGCCGATTCCCGCGTACAGCTCGTCCCGCACTTCGGTCACCCGTGAATCGCCTTCGCTGACCGACTGCAGGAACGTCAGGTCGTGTTGCCGGCGCTGGTCCGCGGCCACGGTCAGGAACTCGAGCAGTGCGGCCCCCGGATCCCCGGCGTCCGTCAGCCGCCGGGCGACGTCTGCGAGCGTGGCGAGGTGCCCGCAGACGATGGACGCGATCAGCTCCTCCTTGGAGGCGAAGTGCCGGAACACCGTGCCCTTCGCGATCCCTGCCCGGCGGGCGATATCCGCGATCGAGGCGGAAAGACCCCGTTCGGCGAACTCCTCCTCGGCCGCGGCCAGGAGCAGCTCACGGTTGCGGGCCGCGTCCGCGCGCAGCGGGCGAAGTGAGGACGACACCACGACAGGTTACCAAGTTGACCGGGCGGTCACCATATTGCTACCTTCGCAGGAGCAACATGACCGTCCGGTCATGTTGTCTGGACTGCGGTCCCGGCAAGGAAGCCGGGCTCCCGTCGGGTCCGACCCCAACCGGAACACTCCATTGTGGAGGATTCATGAAGCTGCACGGTGCCACCGCTCTCGTCACCGGTACGAACCGGGGAGCCGGCCACCACTTCGCCGTCGAACTGCTGCGACGCGGGGCGAAGGTCTACGCCACCGCACGTCGTCCCGAGCTCGTCGACGTCCCCGGCGCGGAAGTGGTGCGGCTGGACATCACCGACCCGTCGTCGGTCGACGCGGCCGCGAAGCTGGCCGGCGATGTCGACGTCCTGATCAACAACGCCGCGTCCACCGCGGGCGGGAACCTCGTGACCGGCGACCTGGACGCGATCCGGCAGGTGATGGACTCGAACTACTACGGCACCCTTGCGATGATCCGGGCGTTCGCCCCGGTCCTCGCGCGCAACGGCGGCGGAGCCATCCTCAACGTCCTGTCCGCGGCCGCCTGGGCCACTGTCGAGGGCAACACCGCTTACGCCGCGGCGAAATCCGCGGAATGGGGGCTGACCAACGGCGTGCGGGTCGAACTCGCCGGACAGGGCACCCTCGTCGCCGGACTTGTGCCCGGACTGATCGGCACCCGGACGCTGCTCGACTTCGCGGAAAGCGCCGGCATCAAACTCCCCGAAGACGACGTCCTCGATCCGGCCGACCTCGTGAACCTGGCCCTCGACGGGCTCGAAGCCGGCGACATCGAGATCCTGGACCGTCTTGGCGCCGACACGAAAGCAATCCTCGCCGGTCCGCCGCGCGCGCTCGACCTCTAGGACGGTCTGGCGCCACGACCCGCGGCCTCCCGGCCGGCGCAGCCCCGTCGAGTACCACGGAACGGAAACCTCGGACCTGCCGTGGCGGATCGCCGAGGGCCGCCCGGTCTTCCCCGGGCAGCTCGGCTGACAGTGTCAGGTTGTAGGGTGGTCGCATGGTCAGCCGTGCGGAATCTGCCGCTGCGACGCGGCGTGCGCTGCTGGATGCGGCCGCCGAGTTGCTGGACGGCGGTGGTCCGGAAGCGGTGACCTTGCGCGCGGTCGGGGCCCGTGCGGGGGTCAGCCGTGGCGCGCCGTACGGACACTTCCCGGACAAGGACAGCCTGCTGACCACCATCGCAGCCGAGGCACTCGACCGGCTCGCGGACGAGGTGCAGGCCGTGCGGGCCGATCCGCGGGTGCCCCCGGCCGAGACGTTGCAGCGCGGACTGACCGCGTTGCTGACGATCGGCCGCCGTCAGCCGCACCTGTACCGGCTGATGTTCACTTCCCCGTCCGGCGACCCGGCCGCGACCCGTGCGGCGAAAGCGGCTGCCGACCGTGCCATGGACGAATTCCTGGCGATCATCGGCGACCTGGTCGGCGGCAGGCACACCCGGCGGTACGCGGCACTGCTGCTGACCAGCGTGCACGGGATCACGGACATGGAGCTCAGCGGTCACCTGTCCGTGGACAAGTGGCACCTCACGGCCGAGGAACTCGTCTCGACCCTGGTGTCCATGATCGACCGGCAGGCCAAGGCCGGGTAGCCGGCCGGGACCGCGGCATTCGCCTGCACCGGCCGGAAAACGCGGCTCCGGCGGGCGGCCCACCGGATTCGTCCGAAGTGGACAGCTGTGCTCTGGCGATCGGCGGCCGGACTCTCTGCCGGGGCAGCGCCGATGGTGCGTCGGTCCGGCCGGGACCGTCAGCGTCCGGCGAAGTAGTCGGCTCCGCCCACGTAGACGGTGTGGCCGGGTGGAAGCTCGGCGGTGCCGGCGGCTGCCACTTGCTCGGCGAAGCCCGCCACCGTGGGCAAGGTGCCGACCTGGCGACGGCGTTCGGCGAGGAGACCGGGGGAGGCGCGGTCCAGCAGGAGGACGGTCGCGGTGCCCTCGATGATGTCGCCGGAGACCACGACGAAGCCGATCCCCCGGGAAGTCAGCTCGGGGATCCGGGCGCGGAGCGCGTCCTCCCCGGCACGTTTGCTCACCGCGACCGGTTCGTAGGGGCCGATGTGCCGCGCGCGGTCGTGGAAGTGCGCGAGGTGGCTGGTCACGAAGACCACGCGGGAACCCGACGGCATCAAGGGCAGTGCGCGTTCGAGGACGTCCAGCTGGGCGTCCCGGTTGAGCCGCATGGCGTAGCCGGCATCGGCGTCGCGCTCCATGCCGCCGGAGGCGTTGAGCACGAGCAGGTCGAGCCGGCCGAACTCCTCGCCGACGGTGGCCATCATGGCCGCCACCGCCGCCGGACCGGTGAGATCGGCTTGCACCGCGATCGCGGCACCGCCCGCGGTGGTGATCGTCCGGGCGACCTGCTCGGCGCGGCGGGCTTTGTCGCGGTAGTTGAGCACCACCCGGAATCCGGAAGCTCCCAGCAGTTTCGCGGTTGCCGCGCCGATACCGCGCGAGGCACCGGTGACGAGCGCCGTCCGTCTTGTCATGGTGGCTCCACAGGATTGTCGGTGTCCGGGACGGGATCTTCGGTACCGCCGGCCTTACCGGGTGCTTCCTCGGGAAGGATCGTGGCCTCGCCGCGGATCACCGTCCGGCCGTTTTCGATGGTGACGGCGAGCGCGAACCGGGATGATCCGTCCTCCTGCCGGGCCACGAGCCGTGCCGTGCAGCAGGGACTCGCGCCGAGCGGGATCGGCGCGACGAACAGCGCGCGCAGGGACCGCACGCGGGACTGCGGTGCGAGAGTGGTCACCAGCCTGCCGAGGTAGGCCATACCCAGCATCCCGTGGGCGATGACGTCGTCGAAACCGGCCCGGCGGGCTGCCGCACCATCCAAGTGGAGGGCGTTGCGGTCCCCGGACGCGGTGGCGAAGTCCGCCAGCGTGCGACGCGAGACCGCGGGCAGCCGGAGTTCGTGCGCGGTCACCGGGGCCGCACCGCGATGACCTGGTGCAGCGACGCCACGGGTACGCCGCCGCGGCTGACCTCCGAATCCTGCTCCAGGAATTCGAGGTGTCCCGCTCGGTGCCTGCGCACCGAGCTGATCCGCCCGCGGAAGACGAGGTCTTCCCCGGCGTGCGCCGTGGTGTGGAAGACGAACGACTGCTCGGTGTGCAGGACATCGGCCGGCGCGACGCCGATCGTGCTGAACAGCTGGGGGCTCCGCAGCTCCAGCTCGATTCCGAAGAGCAGGGTCGGGGTGAGCAGGAGATCGGGATATCCGGCGGCGCGTGCCGCGGCGATGTCGAGGTGCACGTCGCGCTCCTCGCCGATCGCCCTGGCGAACTCGCGGGCTCTGTCCCGGCTGACGACGGTGCCGACCGCGGGCAGCGCCCGTCCGGCCAGCGCGGGGTCGAGAAGCGTGGCGGGCCGAGGGAGTTGGGTCACCCCGCCGACGGTAGGCGAGCCCGCGCTTCGGCCCGCTGTCCCGATGCCCTGCCAGATGGGCTACTTCATCCGGGTCTTACCGGGCGCGGCACCGGAGGACGACGATCGCCGTGACGACCCGACGATCCGACTGGGGGCCCGCGACCATGCCGCACATCACCGAGACCATCACGATCCCTGCGTCCGCCGACGCGGTTTTCGCGCTGGTCTCAGACATCACCAACCTGCCCGAGTGGGTGGAGGAGTTCACCGCTGTCTCCCCGGACGGCGACGGGTGGCGCGCCGACACCGTGCACGGTGCGGTCCGGCTGACCGTGACGGTGGACAAGCCGAGCCGGGTGGTGGACTTCCGCGTCGATTCGCCCTTCGGCGTGCACGAGGCCTTCACCCGGGTGCTGCCGGCGGGGGACGAGGCGGAGTTCCTCTACACCCGGCTGGTCAAGACGGCCGACGAGGCGCGGGCGGAGACGCTGCGCACGACGGCGGGCACCCGCCTGCAGACCCTGCTCGATCTGGTCGGCGCCGCGGCCGGCGGGTGAGCGGACAAGTCCGGACGAGGGGGCGGGCCATCGCGGTCCGCCCCCTCGTCGTGCGTGCCGGTCAGGGACGCACGGCCATGCTCTTGGCGATCTGCTCCGGGTCGGCCAGCGCGACGACCTTGGCGATCAGCCCCGGGAAGAGCTCTTCCAGTTCACTGCGCAACGAGAGGTAGCAGTGGGTGCCGACCGTACGGGTGAACGTGATTCCCGATGCCCGAAGCACCTTCGCATGGTGGCTGAGCGTGGAACGCACCACCGGGAAGTGCTGGAACTCCCCGACGCCGTGCTCCTGCCCGTCCGACAGTGAGCAGACGATGCTGAGCCGGATGGGGTCGCTGAGTGCAGTCAATACCCCCGTCAGTGTGATCTCGCTGGGCTCTGGGTGACGCTGTGGCCTCATGCCCCTACTATAGCTGACATCCGTCGAAGGTCATCGAAATTCGACCCATTGGGGGGTTCATGAGACGTCTCTTCCCGCTCACGTTCGGCATGTTCGTGATCGGGCTCGACGCGTTCGTGCTGTCGGGTCTGCTTCCGGGGATGGCGCAGTCGCTGGGTACCTCGGTCGCGTCGGTCGGCCAGGTCGCCACGGCGTTCACCTTCGCCTACGCGATCGGATCGCCGTTGATGGCGGTGGCCACCGCCGGGATGGACCGGAGGAAGGTCGCCCTGTTCGCGCTCGCGGTGTTCGGTCTTGCGAACGCGGTGAGCGCGCTGGCACCCGCACTGTGGGTGCTGATCCTGATCCGGATCGTCGCCGGCGTCTTCGGCGGGCTCTTTTCCCCTGCCGCGGTGTCGTCCGCGGTTTCGATCGTGGGCCCGCAGAAGATGGGGCGCGCGATCTCCACTGTCATGGCCGGGCTCGCGCTGTCCACTGTGGCCGGTGTGCCGGTCGGGGTGCTCGTCGGAGCGCATTTCGGGTGGCGGGCCACCATGTGGATGATCGCCGCGCTCACGCTGGTGGCACTGGTGGCGGTCGCGGCAGGCGTGCCGACGGTGAGCGCACCACCGCCACCGGGGCTCAAGGCGCGGGTCGGGGTGCTGTTCGACGCGCGGGTGTCCGGCCGGATCGGGATCATGCTCCTGTTCGGGATCGCGCAGATGGGCCTGGTCTATACCTATCTGGCGGTGATCCTCGCGCACAGCGGGCACGTCAGCACCGGGCTGCTGCCGGTGTACCTGCTCGTCGCGGGGATCGCCTCGTTCGCGGGCAACACGCTCGTGGGCAGGCTGCTCGACCGCGGGATCACGCCGCCGAGGCTGCTGGGGTTCGCGCTGGGCGGGCTGGCGGTCGTACTGGCCGCGATTCCGGTGGCGGCAACGAATCCGGTGGGCATCGTGGTGGTGCTGCTGCTGTGGGGGCTCGCCGTCGGGAACGTCCAGGTCCCGTTGCAGTTCCAGCTCGCCGCCGCGGTTCCGCAGCACGCGTCGATCGTGGTCTCGCTGCTGAACTCGGCGCTCTACCTCGGGACGGCGGTCGGCGCGGCGGTCGGCGGCGTCGTGCTGGCGAGTGCCGGCCCCGGTCCGCTCGGGCCCATCGCGGCGGCAGTGGTCGTGGTGGCATTTGTGCTGAATGTCGTTTTCGCGGTTCGCGCGGCGAAGAAGCCGCAGGCGGCGAAGGGAGAGGAAGGGGCCGCCGAAGCGTCCGTATCGTGAGAAAACGTGGAATGAGCGCGCCGCCGCTCAATACTGTGAATGGGAAATGTGGGGGAATCGCCAGTCACGGCGGATTTCGGCCGTGCGGTCAACTGGCCGCGGCAGCGTCGCCGTTCGGTGGCCGGTCCGGGTGGGTGAATACGGGGATACCGGTTCTCCTGTCCCGCTGGGCGGTTTCCTCGGCGGTATTCCGGTGAGGAAAACGATGCGTCCGACTGGGGAGAGGTAGATCGCCATGGCAGCACGTGGGTTCTGGGAAAGATCGGGCCAGTGCGTTCCCGGCACTGAGACCGGCCGGGCGGGGGAGCGGGCATGAGAGCGCTGGTATCGACGCCGCCCGTGCATCCGGACGGCCTCGGAGCGCGAGAGCTCAACGTGGTGATCGCGGTACGCAGCGAGGTGAAGCGGTACGGGCTGGAGCGCATCGTGCGGTCGGTGTCTTCCGTGCGGTGGCTGGAAATGCACGACTGCCCGCTGGATCTGGCCGGGACGCTCGATCGGCCGTTCGACATTCTGGTGGTGTCCTTCGACGAGGTCGTCGACGCCGATGCGTGGGCGACGGTCGACGCGATGCGCGGGCGAGGCGCCAAGGTCCTGTACCTGCTCGACGAGTTCGGCGACGACGACATCGCGCGCCTGGACGATCTGCGCGATTGCGGCTTCCTGTACGTGAACGATCTCGACGTCGACACGGTGCGGGGTGCGCTCGTCCAGCTGCGCAACGGGCAGACCCCGTTGCCGGCGCGGCTGGCGCAGGGATTGCTGGCCCAGGCACGCGGCAGCGGCCAGGCCGGACCCGATCCGTCGCCCGCGAAGCTGACTCCGCGGGAGCGGGAGGTCCTCGCGCTGCTCGTGGAGGGACTCAGCAACAAGCAGATCGCGCGGCGGCTGGTCATCTCCGAACACGGGGTGAAGCGGCTCGTGAGCAATATCCTGGCCAAGCTCAACGCCCCGAACCGCACCCAGGCGGTCGCACGGGCGCTGCGCGAAGGCCTGTGACGCACCGGGTTCCGGGTGCGTTCTGCAGTAAGTACCAGTGCCACGAAGGAAAACGGTGCCGGCCGGGTGGATCTTCCGCCACCCGGCCGGCACCGTTTTCGTGTCCGGCCGGCAACTGGGACTGTGCTTGGTGTTGCGCTCGGATGTCGAGAAGGACGTTGTGCAGGTTGGCGATCCCGGACACCTGGCCGGGGATCACCAGCCGGTGCTCCCCGGGTGCCTGCCCGGCACCGGATTGCGCGACATCCCTCAGCGAGCCGCCGGGGTGTGCTGTTTCGGCGGTTCCACGGCGGTATCCGGGACGCCCTGTGCTCGCTGTTGTGCGGCAAGGGCTTTGGCGAGGAAATCCGCCCGGTGATCGGCGACCCAGTTCGCGGATGCCTCGGCGCGATCGGCCGAGCCGTCGAAGCGGGGGATCACGAAACGGGCCAGCAGCTCGAAACTGTGCAGCACCGCCGCCCGCGGGGCCCAGTCCTGGACGTTCACGAGCAGCTGCCCGAGTCCGCCGGTCACCTCGTGGATTGCCGCGATCGCGGCCACCGCGTCCTCGACCGAGCCGATGATCGCCGAATGCGACGCGATCGACTCCGCCAGCAGTGCCCGTGCTTCGCCGCGATCCCGCGGCGGGGTCACCGGCAGGCCGAGTGTCCTGCCCCAGTACCCGAGCCGGTATGCGGTCCAGCCGTCCAGTACGTCTTCGATCGCCTGCTCCCGTGAGTCGGCGAGGTGCACCGGCAGGGTGATCCGCCATCGGTCACGGTCGGCTGCGCGGCCGGCCTCGTCCGCCGCGGAAACCAGGTGATCCCACTGCTCGCGGAGGTTGCCGGGGTCGGTGCCGGGACGGGGCGCGCCGAAGGAGACCGGGCTGAGCCCGTGCTTGCCGGCGAGGCGCATGCTGAACGGGGACGACGCGCTGGAGATCGCGAGCTCGATCGGCCTGCCGCCGAACGGGCCGAGTTGCAGGCGCGCGTCGTGGAGTTCGAACCAGCCCGCGGTGGCGGTCAGCGGTTCTTCGGTGCTCAGCAGGTGCCGGATCGTCTCGATCGACTCCGCGGTACGGGTTCTGGTGACCCCGGGGTCGATGCCGAGCATGTGCATGTCCGACGGGAGTGAGCCGGCACCGACCCCGAGGATGAACCGGCCGCGGGTCAGGTGGTGCAGCTGCACCGCGCGGGAGGCCACCATGAACGGGTGGTGGTAGGGGAGGCTGACCACACCGGTCGCCAGCCGCAGGTGCTTCGTGTGCTCGGCCACCGAGGCGAGGAACAGCTCCGGTGAGCTGATCAGTCCCCAGCCCGCGGAGTGGTGCTCGCCCACCCAGAGTTCGTCGTAGCCCAGCGCGTCCAGCCATTCGGCGAGCTCGCGGTCCCGCCAGAGCACGGTGGCCGGATTCTCCCCCGGCGGATGCAGGGGCGAGAGGAAGGCGCCGAAGCGCAACCGCGGGACGGTCATCGGGATTCCTTTCGGTAGACGGGAGGAAGTCACCAGTTCGCGCTCTTCTCGAACTCCGTCGGCGCGGTCTCCACCGCGGGGTCCGGCGTCGTCGGTTCCGCGCGGTCGAATCGTGCACGCCAGATCTCCAGCGCGCGTTGCGCCTGCGCGGGATGCCCGTCGAAGATGCGCTCCAGCACTTCGCGGGCGTGCTCGGCGCCGGTGATCTTGCGGGTGTGCTCCTCACCGGGCCGCGCGGTGACGAGGATCTTGTTGATCAGGGTGAGCTTGCCCGCCGGCAGCGTGCGTGCGCAGATCAACGTGCTCATCACCTGGGAACGGCTGCCGGGACTAGCGAGGTAGTCGAGCGCGGACTGGAACTCCTCCACCGGCCGGGCACGCGGGTGGAACCGGTACAGCGGCACCGCCACGCCGTCGTTGCCCCGCCTGCTCATGACCCAGTCGACACCCCGGCGGGTGGCCTGGAAGACCCAGCCGCGCTGTTCGTGCGGCTGTTCGTCGAAGGGCAGCGGTTCGATGAAGGTGTCGTGCGAGAAACTCACGTCGACGAGCCAGTCCTGCCCGTCCAGCCGGACGACGAGGAGCATGTGCGCCAGCACCGACGAGTATTCGCGGTGCTGGGGGCGCCACATGTAGGCACCCGCGACCGTCGTGGTGAACCCGATTTCCCGGAGCACGCGGGCGAAGAGAGTGTGGTTTTCGAAGCAGGCACCGCCCTTCCGGTGCGTCACCAGCTTGTCGATCAGCAGGTCTTCGTCGAGCCGGATCCGGCCGTCGATGGCGCCGAGCGAGTCGAACGGGACGGCGAGCGCATGCGCGCGGCACAGTGCGCGCAGGCTTTCGAGCGTCGGTTCGACCGGTCCGGTGAAGCCGATGCGGCCGAGGTAGTCGTGGAGCAGGGACAAGGCGATCTTCCTTCCTGCGGAAGCGGCGTCGGCTGATCAGACGGTCGTAAACGCGGCAGCCGCCGTCGCGAGCAACGGCCGGATCTCGGGCTGGCCGAGTGCCAGCACCTCGAACTCCGGCCGGGGTGCGCCGCCGTCCGCACCCGCCCGCGGCGACCGGTTCACCGCACCGAGCTGAAGGTCCTGGAACGCCTCGATGAACGGACGGCGGATCTGTTCGAACCTGTCGAACGCGGGGTGGTCCGCGGCGGACCAGTCGGCGCGGAGAGCTTCGGCCACCGCGAAGGCGTCCTGGAACGCGGTGTTCAGTCCCTGGCCGCCGAACGCGTGGAGCCCGTGCGCGCTGTCGCCGAGGAGCAGGACGTTGCCTGCCCGCCAGCGCGCCGAGCGCACGATGTGGTGCTGGACGCGGCGGACCTGGTCCCACGAGGTGATCGCGGAGCGTGCCAGCGGTGCCAGCCGCGGCACCACCGTGGAGAACTGCCGCACGAGCCCGTCGATCGGACCGTCGGCGACGGCGCCGAGCACCGCCGGATCGGTGATCCAGACGAGGACGAGCGTGTCCGGGCCACGACGGGTTTCCAGCAGGTACCCGTGCGGGCCGAAATGGGCGCGTGCCCGGCCGTCCCAGTCCGCCGGGATCGGCACCGGCACGTCGAGGTAGCCACCGCTGACCGGCACCACCTCGGCCTCGATCCCGGCGAGTTCCCGGGTCGTGGAGAACTTGCCGTCGGCGGCGATCACGTAGCGGGCGGTCAGGACGGCGTCGCCCTCGGGCACCCGCACCTCGACGGCCCGTTCGCGGTCGCCGCGGCCGGCCAGACCGGTCACCTCGGCGTGGTACACGATCTCCACAGTGGACAGTTCGGCGAGTGCGGCCAGCAGCGTCGCCCGGACGGCTTCACCCGGGATGGACAGCGCGAACGGCAGCGGGCTCCCGGCGAGCTCCGAGTAGTCCTGCGCCGAGACCAGGGTCGCGTCCACCCGGACCTCGGCTCCGCTGATCCGCCCGCCCGCGTCCTCCAGCGGGCCCAGCAGATCCAAGCGGGACAACAGGTCCAGCGTCACCGGTTGCACGATGGTGGCGCCGGGGCGGGGCGCGCCCTCCGGTGGTTGCGCGGCCCGCCGTTCGAGCACCACGACCCGCTTGCCCTGCCTGCCCAGCAGCAGCGCCAGCAGCAGGCCGACCGGGCCCGCGCCGATCACGGCGGCGTCCGGCGACTTCGACTTCGGCAAGGGCATGGCGTGCTCCGTTCCACGGGCGAAGGGTGTGCCGCGCCAGCCTGTCCGGGAAACGCCGATCCGGTAAGGCCCGTGCGGGCTGGCTGAGCGGCCCTGATCCGCGGGCGAGCCGGTGATACCCGATCGGGCAGGGCGAACGGGCGGGCCGGTTCAGGCCCGCTCCGCACGGGTTTCCACGCCGCGCTCGGTCAGGTTGACCGCGTGTCGCGAGCGTGTTTGCCTTGCCCCGAGCGGAAAAGCGCCGGCACGGGACACCGCCCGGCGAGTTTCCCCGGACAACCGGGAGTCAACTGTGTCGCAGAACCGAAGTATGCCCGCAGCACTGATCCTCGACCGCGCCGTGGGCAGTGGGCTGCGCGTGCCGGTCGGTATCCTCGGCACCGGCCTCGCCGTCCCGTCGACCGTCGTGACCAACGACGACCTCGCGCAGACGCTGGACACCGATGACGAGTGGATCGTCGCGCGCACCGGAATCCGGCAGCGGCGTTTCCTGGAGGACGGCCGGGCGGTCTCGGATCTCTGCGTGGAGGCCGCGGTGCAGGCCCTCGCGGACAGCGGGACCAGACCGGAGGAACTCGACGCGATCGTGCTCGCGACGATCACGCCGGACCAGCCGCTGCCCTCCACCGCGTTGATCGTCAAGGAGGCCCTCGGCGCGCACCAGGCCATCCCGCTCGATCTCAACCAGGCGGCGTGTGCCGGTGGGGTGCTCGGATTCCTGCTCGGGGCACATCTGCTGCAGAACCGCTTGCTCGGCCGGGTGCTGGTCATCGGTGCCGAGGCGTTGTCTCGGCTGACCGATCCGGCCGACCGGACCACCCGCGTGTTCTTCGGGGATGCCGCGGGCGCGGCCGTGCTCGGCCCGACCGAGGCCGGCTACGGCCTGCTTTCGTGGGACACCGGCTCGCTGCTCTCGCACAGCGTCGAGGTCCGGGCAGGCGGCTCGGCGACGCCGACGACCGCGGAGACCGCGGAAGCGGGCGGGCACTTCCTCCGGATGGACGGCCGGGTCGTATGGCAGCAGGCCACCGAGAAACTGCCGGGCAGCATCCTGGCCGCGGTGCGCAGGGCGGGCCTTGCGGTCGCCGACGTCCGGCACTTCGTGCTGCACCAGGCCAATCGCAACATCATCAACTACGTGATGGACCAGCTCGACGTCGGTCTCGAGCGGGCGGGCGTGACCATCGACACCCTCGGCAACACGGGTGCCGCCACGGTTTTCACCGTGCTGCACGGCGCACGTGAGCGCGGCGAAGTGGCGCGTGGGGAGCACCTCGTGATCGCGGGTATCGGCGCGGGCTTCCTGTGGGGCTCGCTGTGCCTGCGGCAGCAGTGAAGGGAGACCATCGTGCTCGCAGTGCTCGCGGCTCACGTGGATGAGCAGAACCCGTTGGCCGGGCTGAAGATCGGTGAGTGGCCGGAGCCCGTCCCGCCGCCGGGCTGGACGAGCGTGGAGCTGCGTGCGGCCGGGCTGAACCACCACGACCTGTGGACGCTGCGGGGCGTCGGCGTCGCCGCCGAGGGCCTGCCGGTGGTGCTCGGCGCCGAGGGCGCGGGGGTGGACGAAGAGGGCAACGAGGTGATCGTGCACGCGGTGGTCGGCGACCCGGCAGCAGGCGGGGGAGACGAGACACTCGATCCGGCGATGGGCCTGCTGTCCTCGGAGTACGACGGCACCTTTGCCGAACGGGTGGTGGTTCCCCGCCGCAACCTGGTGCCCAAACCGGCCGCGTTGTCCTTCGAGGAGGCGGCGTGCCTGCCGGGTGCGTGGCTGACCGCGTACCGGATGCTGTTCGAACGTTCGGGTGCGGAGCCGGGGTCGACCGTTCTCGTGCAAGGGGCAGGCGGCGGGGTCTCCACCGCGCTGATCACGCTGGGCGCCGCCGCCGGGCACCGCGTCTGGGTGACCGGGCGGACCGAACAGCGCCGGGCACGGGCCCGCGAACTGGGTGCGGAGCGCACCTTCGCACCGGGAACGCGCCTGCCCGAGCGGGTCGACGTCGTGCTGGAGACCGTCGGTGCCGCCACCTGGGAGCACTCCGCCCGATCCGTGCGGCCGGGTGGCCGGATCGTGGTGTGCGGGGCGACGACCGGGGCCAGGGTGCCGCTCGACCTGAGCCGGCTGTTCTACCGCCAGGTGTCCGTGGTGGGCTCGACACTGGGCACCCGGGACCAGCTCGCCCGCCTCGCCGGGCTGGTTGCCGGAACGGGCCTCCGGCCGCTCGTCGACCGGGTGCTCCCGCTGACCCGGGCGCGAGAAGGGTTCGCCGCGATGGCAGCGGGCCGCCTGTTCGGCAAGATCGTGCTGGGGATCCGGCCGTGACCGCGCCGGACAGCGCGCTTTTCCGGCGCGCGATGGGGCTGTTCCCGACCGGGGTGGCCGTGCTGAGCCACGGTGCCGGGGCGGCGGCGCGGGTGATCACGGCGAACTCGCTGACGTCGGTTTCCCTGCACCCGTTGCTGGTGCTGATCAGCGTCCGTTCCGACGGCCGGTTCCGGACCGGGGTCGAGGACGCCGCCGGCTTCGCCGTGCACCTGCTCGCCGACGACCAGGAGGAGCTCGCCGCGCTGTTCGCGGCCCGCGACCGCCCGGTGGGACTGGCCGCGCAGCGGCGGCTCGGCGCACACCCCGGCCGGGACGGCGGAATGGTCGTCCCGGCGGCACTGGCCGGGCTCGACTGCACGCTGGAGCGGCAGTACCCGGGTGGCGACCACACGATCTTCGTCGGCCGGGTACAGGCCCTCCGGATCGGCGACGAGGACCGCTCGCCCTTGCTCTTCCACCGCGGCCGGTTCGCCGCACTCACACTTTCGGCCGACGACAGGGGAAACGGCTCATGACACGGACATCGGCGCGCTTCGGCGCGGGGATCCGGGCGATCGGACGGCAGCTGCCGGACCGGGTGATCACCAACGCCGAGCTGGAGACCCGGTTCGACACCTCCGACGCGTGGATCCGCGAGCACATCGGCATCGAGACCTGGCGGGTCTCGGCACCCGGCGAGTGGACCTCGGACCTGGGCGCCGCGGCGCTGCGCGATGCGTGCTCGGTCGCCGGCGTCGATCTATCCACTGTGGACCTGGTGATCTGCGGTACTTACACGCCGGACCACATGATCCCGCCGGCCGCGGTCGCGATCATGCGCAAGGCCGGGCTGGCGGACGTACCCGGGTTCGACGTCAACAGCGGTGGCTGTCCCGGCTCGGTGTTCGCGCTCGACGTAGGGGCCAAATTCGTCGAATCGGGCGCCTACCGCCGGGTCGCGGTGGTCCTCGCCGACGTGTCGACCAAGGCCTTCGACCCGGCCGACCGCACCGTCGGCGTGATCTTCGGCGACGGTGCGGCCTGCTATCTCCTCGAGCCCACCACGGTGGGCACCGGGATCGGCGACACGCGGCTGCGTACGGACCACTCCGGCTACTACTCGGGATACGTGTCGCGGGAACCGCGCTCGGCTCCCGACGGCACCCCTGTGCGTTCGAGCTTCGGGGACAACTTCACCGTGATGGTCGGCAAGGACATCCGGGCGTTCACCCTCGAGGTGATTCCCGGATTCCTCCGGGAGCTCGTGGAGAAGGACGGCGGCGCCGTGGACGATCTCGACCTGGTCGTGCTACACCAGGCGAATCTGCACATCGTGCACGGCATCCTCGAGCGGCTCGGCGTGCCGGAGACCAGGACACTGACCAACGTGCAGCGCATCGGCAACACCTCGGGCGCGAGCGTGCCGCTCGTGCTGCGCGAAGCGGTGGACGCCGGGCGGGTGGCGGCAGGCGACCGGGTGCTGATCTCGGCCTTCGGTGCCGGGCTGAACTTCGGCGCGGCGCTCATCCGCTGGTGCGGACCGGAGGATTTCGTTGCTACGCTGTGAAAAACTCGCGGAAAAGTTGTCACGGACAGAAGGAAATCCCTTGGTGCGCTCAGATCCCTCGCTCCGCGTTGCACTCGACGGACGGAGCAGGGCCATTATGGTCACCCGTCGCGCCTCGGACGGGTTGCAGCTTTCACCGGTTTCGGTCATCGCCGGTGACGAGGGGGAAATCCTGACCAGCTCCAGCCGGGTGACCGCGAAGGTGCGCAACCTGCGCCGTGATCCGCGGGTGGCCCTGTGCGTGGTCGACGACTCGTTCTTCGGCCCGTGGCTCGCGGTCGAAGGACAGGCCACGGTCGTCGAACTGCCCGAGGCGTGGGAGCTGCTGAAACAGTTCCATCTGCGCCGGGACGGCGGGATCCCGGGCTACGACGGCAGTCCCGCCGCGGGACAGCGGCTGCTCGCGACCTGGGAGTGGGAGCAGAAGGTGCTGGTGCGGATCAAGCCCGAACGCGTCACGACCGCACCCAGCTGGGAGGACATGCTTGCCGCGGTGGAGGCCGCGAGCGACCGGGAGGCGGACCGGCCATGAGCAGATCGGTGCTGGTGACCGGGGGGAACCGGGGCATCGGGCTCGCCGTCGCGCAGGCGTTTCTCGCCGCGGGTGACCGGGTCGCAGTGACCGGCCGTGCCGCCGGTGGTCCCGAAGGCGCACTCGCGGTGAAGTGCGACGTCACCGACGCCGCCCAGGTCGACACGGCTTTCGAGGAGGTCGAAGCGGCCAACGGGCCGGTCGAGGTGCTGGTCTCGAACGCCGGTATCGCCGAGGACTCCCTGCTGCTGCGCATGGCCGAGGACAGTTTCCGGCGGGTGCTGGACACCAATCTCGGCGGCGCTTTCCGGGTGGCCCGGCGGGCGTGTCCCGGCATGCTCCGGAGCCGGTGGGGACGACTGATCTTCGTCTCCTCGGTCGCCGGCCTTTCCGGTACCGCCGGACAGGCCAACTACGCCGCGAGCAAGGCCGGAATGGTCGGGCTCGCGCGGTCGCTGGCCAGGGAATTCGGATCGCGCAACATCACCAGCAATGTGGTCGCACCCGGATTCGTCACCACCGACATGACCGCGGCACTGCCGCAGCGGCGCCGTGCCGAAATGGTGCGCGAGGTTCCGTTGGCGCGCGCAGGCAGACCGGAGGACGTCGCGGGAGCGGTCGCGTGGCTCGCCTCGGATTCGGCGGCTTACGTGACGGGTTCGGTGATCCCGGTCGACGGAGGACTCGGCATGGGGCACTGAGAGACGGCTGCCGAATGATCGCCGCGCCCGCGCCGGAAAGGCCCCGTTCCGCTTCGGAACGGGGCCTTTCCGCTGTCCGGGCGGAAGCGGGCGCGTTCGCCCTGCCCGTCCGGCCACCCCCTTCGGGGTGAGTGGCCGTGGGCTTACGTGCAGACCCAACGGGCCTTGCCGGAAAGGCGCCCGGAAACGAGTATTTCCCTGGACGCGAACGGCAACGGTGCCGAGTCACGGGCGAATGTGTGGAAGGTGCGGGAAACCGTGCCGGCGACGGTGAGGAATGGTGCCATGTCCGAATCATCGAATGGGAAGTCGCTGCGATTGGCGCGCCTTTCCCGGTACGTGGGCAACCGCTTTCTCTTCATCCCGCTCGACCATTCGGTTTCGGACGGTCCGGTGGTGCCAGGGCATGCGTTCAACGACCTCGTGCGGTCGCTGGTGGCCGGCGGGGCGGACGGCATCATCGTGCACAAAGGACGGGCCCGGACCATCGATCCCGGGTTGCTCGGCGCCTGCTCGCTGATCGTGCATCTGTCGGCGAGCACCGGTCACGCACCGGACATCGACGCCAAGGTCCTGGTCGGCGGGGTCGAGGACGCGATCCGTCTCGGCGCCGACGCGGTCAGCGTGCACGTCAACATCGGCTCGGCGACCGAGGCGGCGCAACTCGCCGACCTCGGCGCCGTGGCCGGCGCCTGCGAGCGCTGGGGACTGCCGCTGCTGGCGATGATCTACCCGCGCGGCCCGCGGATCGCCGATCCGCACGAGCCGCGGCTGCTCTCGCACGTCGTCAACATCGCGGCCGATCTCGGGGCGGACCTGGTCAAAACCACCTGGCCGGAGCCCTTCGACCGGATCGACGAGGTGGTCGCGAGCTCTCCGGTACCGGTGCTGCTGGCGGGTGGTCCCGCCGACGGCGGGCAGCTCGAACGGTACGCCAGGGTGGCGATGAACGGCGGTTGCCACGGACTCGCGGTGGGGCGGCGGGTCTTCGGGCACGCGCGACCTCGCGAAGCGGTCGCGGCACTGGCGGCGATCGTCCACGACGCACCGGCTTTCACCGTGCTCGGTGCGGACACTCCTACTCGAGAATTGGCAGGACTGCTGTGAAATACGCATGGATCGACCTCCGCTCCGCGTCGGCCGAGCAGCGCGACGGTCTCGTCGGCGCAGCGGTGCACGCGCGGCTGGCCGGTATCGTCGACGACCGGCTCGAGGTGCTGGGCACGCTGCCGCCGACGGTCAAGCGGATCTACTTCCCCGCGGACGGCGCGGCGGTGCCTCCCGAGGCGGCCGAGGTGAGCGACCTCGTGCTCACCAGGGTCACCCGGCCCGAGCAGGTGGACAAGCTGCAGGCGGCCGCCGACGGCGGTGACCCCGCGGTCGCCGCGTACGTCGAGGTGGTGGACGAGACCACCCTCGCGCTCGCGACCTCGTCCGCGATCGCCCTGCCCTACACCGTGGTCGACTTCCGCGATCCCACCAAGATCCCGCTGGAAATCGTGATCGCGGCCGCCGACAAGAGCAACGGCCAGCTCATCTGCGTCGCCGGTGATCTCGAAGAGGCGGGGATCATCATCGACGTGCTCGAGAAGGGTTCCGAAGGAGTCCAGCTCGCACCGCGGGCGCTGGGCGACGTGTTCGGCCTGGCGGCTCGGCTGGAGGCCAGGACGCCGGAGCTGCCCCTCGTCGAGCTGACGGTGCAAGGGGTGGAGCACAACGGGCTCGGCGACCGGGTCTGCGTGGACACCTGCACCCATTTCGAGAAGGACGAAGGCATCCTCGTGGGCTCCTACGCCCACGGTTTCATCCTGGCGGCCAGTGAAACCCATTACCTGCCCTACATGCCGACCCGTCCGTTCCGGGTCAACGCCGGCGCGCTGCACTCCTACGTGGTCGGCAGGGACAACCGCACGAGCTACCTCAGCGAGCTCAAGGCCGGATCCGAGATCCTCGCGGTCAACGCGCACGGCCGCACCCGTCGCGTCGTGGTCGGGCGGGTCAAGCTGGAGTCGCGACCGCTGCTGACCGTCCGCGCCGTGTCGGACGACGGTGCGGAAATCAGCCTGACGGTGCAGGACGACTGGCACGTGCGGGTCCTCGGCCCGGAGGCGGTGGTGCGGAACGTGACCGAGCTGAAGGCAGGCGACAAGGTGCTCGGCTACACCGCGACGGACAAGCGGCACGTCGGCTGGCCGGTCGGCGAATTCTGCATCGAGAAGTGAAGCCGGGATGGTCATGACATCGAGGCACTGGTGGGGAGCGGAACTGCTCGGGCGCGGTCCCGCCGACGAGATCTGGGCTGTGGGCGGCCGTGCGGTGACCCACGCCGAACTGCGCACCCGGGTGGCCGAACAGGAACGGATCTTCGCCGCGCACGGGGTGGGTCCCGGCACCACGGTCGCGCTGCACACCCTGCCCAGTTTCACCACTCTGTGGACGCTTTTCGGGCTGTGGGCGCGGGGTGCGCAGGTGGCGTTGTTCGACTCGCGGCTCAAACGGGCGGAGATCGACACCCTGCTCGCGCTGACCGAGCCCGAGGTCTTCGTCTCCTTCGACGGTCCCGGCCGGGTGCTGAGCCCGTTCCGGGACGAGTGCGAGGTGGTGGTCCGCCGCCGGCGCGGAGGACGGCCGGCGGCGACCCCGCACGTGCTGGTGCAGTTCAGTTCCGGCTCCACCGGCGCGCCCAAGGTGATCGGCCGTACCGCCGGCGCCCTGCTCGCCGAGATCGACCGGTTCGCCGCGATCGACGACATGCCGGGACGGGGCGACACGGTGCTGCTGCTGAACTCGATCATCCACTCACTGGGCCTGGTCGGCGGGGTGTTGCACGGGCTCAACGCCGGTGTCCGCATCGTGTTCTCCCGCAGCGCCCAGCCGAGGGGAGTGCTCGACGTCGTCCACGGCGAGCAGGCGGACGCGCTGTTCGGGGTGCCCGCCCACTTCGCCCTGCTCGCGGCGACCACGGACGCGGCTGTGCCGCCGCGGCTGCGGCTGGCGGTCTCGGGTGGCGAGCTGCTTGCAGCGGAGGTCTTCACGCGGTTCCGGGACCGGTTCGGGGTCCGCATCGGCCAGGCGTACGGGATGACCGAGGTCGGCATCATCGCCGCCGATCCGGCCGGGCGGCACGACCCGCCCGCGGTCGGCCCGGCCGTGGCCGGGCTGCGGGTCCGGGCGGAAGCGGGTGAGCTGCACGTCCACACGGGAGAGTCGCCCTACCTGCTCGACGACGGGGTGGCCCGGTTCCGGGACGGCTGGCTGCGCACCTACGACGCGGGTGCGGTGGACCCGGTCTCCGGGGTGCTCACGGTCGGGGGCAGAGCCGATTCGGTCGTCGTGGTCGGCGGGCTCAAGGTCGACCTCGGCGAGATCGAAAGCGTGCTGCGCTCGCACGAGGAGATCACCGATGCGGTGGTGGTCCGGTCGGACGTGATCGAAGCGCACGTCGCCACCGCGGCAGCGCTGAGCGCCGACGAACTGACGTCGTGGTGCCGGGACCGGCTCGCGCACTACAAGATCCCGCGCCGCTTCCGGGTCGTCGCCGACCTGCCGCGGACCGCGAACGGGAAGCTCATCCGCAACCACGAACTACTGCGCGGCGCCTACTCGGCGGCGCACGCGTGACCGGCTCCGAGGTGGAGGAAACCATGCGTGAGAAGATCAAGACCTTCGTGCTCGAAGTGCTGAGCGAGACGATGCTCGTGCCGGTGGACGACGTGACCGAGGAAACGTCGCTCGGCGACGGCGGGCTGGAGCTCGACTCGTTGTCCACAGTGGAGCTCATCGTCCAGGTCGAGAACCACTTCGCCTTCAAGATCCCGGAGGAGGCGGTCGATCCGTCGGTGGTCAAGACGCTCGGCGGGTTCGTGGACACGGTCTCGGCGCACTACGAGACCGTCGAGGCGGTCCAGTGGTGACCAAAGAGGACATCCGGGTCCTGCTCCGGGAGAGCCTGCACCGGGAGCCGGACGACGAGCTGCGCGACGATGCCCGGCTCGCACTGGATTCGCTGACGCTGGTGTGGATCGTGCACCTGCTCGACGAACGGCACGGGCTGGCCGTGGACCTCGATGAGGAGGACCAAGGCGACTTCGACTCGGTCGACGGCATCCACGGCTACCTCCGGCAGCGGTTTCCCGCCCGGGTCGCCGCCGCGGAGGTGCCCCATGGGGCATGACGTGGTGATCACCGGGTACGGCGTGTTCACCGCGTTCGGATTCGGCGAGCAGGCTCTGCGTGACGGGGTCTTCGCAGGCAGGCCGGGGTTCGCACCGGTGACCCGGTTCGACGCCACGCCGTTTCGGGCCGGACACGCCGCCGCGTTCGGCGGCGACGGTCCGGCGGTGCCCGGGGTGCCGGTCGGGCCCGGTTCGACGCCGACGCAGGCGGAGATCCTCGAGGCGTGCGGGCGCGCGGCACTGGCGCAGGCCGGGCTGACCGCACGGGAGCGGGCTTCGGCGGCGGTATTGCTCGGCACGAACGGCGACCACAACCGCAATCGCGCGTTCTGGGAGGCGGTGGACGGGGCCGGGCAGTCCGGCGCACCTGATGTCACCGACAGCCTGCCGGCGCAGCTGCCGCACGTCCTCGCCGAGTCACTGGGGCTGGGGCGGCCGCGGATCGCCTATGTGAACGCCTGTGTCGCCTCCACGAATGCGGTCGTGCACGGAGCCCAGCTCATCCGCTCCGGACGGGTGGACCGGGTCCTCGCGGGCGGTGCCTACGTGGTCGGCGAGGACGTGTTCTCCCGCTTCGATTCCGGGCGGGCGCTGACCCGCGCGGACCGCGTGCGGCCGTTCACCAAGGGCCGGTCCGGGCTGCTGCTCGGCGACGGGGTCGCGACGCTGGTGCTGGAATCCGCCGAGTCCGCGCGTGCCCGCGGGGCCGAACCGCTCGTCCGGATCGCGGGCTGGGGGATGGCGGCCGACGCGTTCCACGTCATCCAGCCGCATCCGGAAGGCAAGGGGCTGGCGAAGGCGGCGACGGCCGCACTCGCCGTGGCCGGGGTCGCGCCGGCGCAGGTCGGGTACGTCAATGCGCACGGCACCGGCACACCGCTCAACGACGTGGCCGAGACCGCCGCACTGCACCGGCTGTTCGGCGCAGACCCGCCGCCGGTCAGCTCGACCAAGAGCACCACCGGGCACATGCTCGAAGCCACCGGTGCGGTCGAGGCGGTGATCACCGCGGTGGCACTGCGCGCGGGTGTGCTGCCGCCGACCGCGGGTTACGACGTCGCCGATCCGGAGTGCGACCTCGACTGCGTGCCGAACGAGCCGCGCCGGGCGGATCCGCGCTACGCGTTGTCGCTGAACGCGGCCTTCGGCGGGGTGAATGCCGCGCTGTTGCTGGAAAAACTGTAGGACCACTGTGAAGGAGCTGGTCACTGTGACCGCGCTGTTCGACGTGCCGAGGGTGATCGCGGCCACCGCGTGCGTGACTCCATGGCCGCAGCGGGACCCGGATCGGCCCGGTGCGGCGGATCCGGAGCTGCCGCCGATCAAGGGCTTCGTGCTCTCCCGCTTCAGCCCGATCGTGCGGCGCGCGGTGGTCGGCTGCCTCGGCGAGCCCGGTGCGGACCTGATCGGCGCGGACGGGCCCGCCACCGCGATCGTGCTGGGCACGCTGTCGGGTGATCCCACCACGCTCGACACTTCGACCCGCCGGCTGATCGCCGGCCAGGTGCACAGCCCGCTGCTGTTCTTCCAGTCGGTGACGACTTCGATCCTCGGCCATCTCGGTCAGGAGTACGGCATCTCCGGGCCGGTCACCTGCCTTTCGGTCCGCGACGACGAGGGCGAGGAGACCCTGCGCGCGGCGGATCTGCTGCTCACCGACGAATCCGTGCGTCAGGTGCTCGTGATCGGTGTGGAGATGGCGGTCAACGAACGGCTCGCGGCGGGGTACGCGCGTGCGGGTGGGCGGGATTCCCCGTCGCGGCCTGCCGACGGCGACACGGCGGTGGCGTTCCTGCTCCGTCGTGCGGGCGCGGGGGTCCGGGTGGTGGCCGAAGGAGAACGCACGGGGCCGCGGGACCCCGTCGACCGTTCCTTCGGCTGGCTCGAGGGACTGGTGGGCCTGCACGTCGCGGCCGAGCGGGCGCGGAGCGCGCCGGTGTCCTACGGACCGCCGTTTCCCGGCGGGGCACGGCTTTCCCTCGGACGGACGGCCGGAGCATGATTCCGGAACTGCCGTTCGACCCGGCGATGCTGACCGATTCGAACCTGCTCCCGGCGAAGCTCGGGATCACCGTCACGGACTGGGACCCGGACCGTCTCGTCGGCACCATGCCCGTCGCGGGCAACGGCCAGTACTACGGGTTCCTGCACGGCGGGGCGAGTGCGGCACTCGCCGAAACCCTCGGCTCGCTCGCCGCGGTGCTCCACGCCGGTCCGAGAGGGATCGTGCTGGGCCAAGAACTGTCCTGTACCCACCACTGGCCCGCGCGCAGCGGGGTGGTCACCGGCGTCTGCACCCCCGCTTACCTCGGCAAGGGCGTTGCCACGTACAACGTCGTCCTGACCGACGAGCGGGATCGCCTGCTGTGCACCGCGCGGCTCACCTGCCAGATCCGGCGGCGCCCGGCTCCCTCGGCACAGCCGAACGGCACGAACCTGGTGCGCGGATGACCACGGCCCGATCGTGACGACGCAGGCCGGGTGGGCGGGCTGCCGCGGCAGCACGCCCACCCTCGCGTCGTGCAGCGCTCAGCCGGTCGAGGGCGCGGGCAATTGCGGTACTGCGGCGAGGAGTTCGCGCGTGTACTCGTGCCGGGGCTCGGTGAACAGCTCTGCGGCCGGCCCCGATTCCACCACCCGGCCGTCCTTCATGACCAGCACCCGGTCACTGATTTCGCCGACCACGCCGAGGTCGTGCGAGATGAACAGCATCGCCAGGCCGAGTTCGCGGCGGAGCTTCGCCAGCAGTTCGAGCACCTGCGCCTGGATCGACACGTCCAGCGCGGAAACCGGCTCGTCGCACACCAGCACGTCGGGCCGGGTGGCGAGCGCGCGGGCGATGGCCACCCGCTGACGTTGTCCGCCGGACAGCGTGCTCGGCCGTCTGCGCAGCAGCGTCGCCGGCAGCCCGACGAGTTCGAGCAGTTCGGTCGCGCGCTCGCGCCGGTTCTCTCGCCGGGCCGAAGCCCGGATGGCTTCGTCCAGGATGGCGCCCACCGGGTGGCGGGGATCGAACGAGCCGGCCGGATCCTGGTGGACGGCCTGGATGCGGCTGCGCAGCGGGCGTCGTTCGCGTTCCGGGACGAGCGACCACGGATGCCCCGCGAGCGTCACCTGCCCGCGGTCGGGATCGGCCAGGCCCTGCGCGATCCTCGCCAGCGTGGTCTTGCCCGAGCCCGATTCCCCGACCAACCCCACGACCTCGGCCTCGTGCAGCCGGAACGAGACGTCGTCCACCGCGAGCCGGGACCCGAAACGAAGCGCGACGTGGTCCACGGACAGCACGACCGGCGCGGCGGGAGGTGCGGTAGCCGGGGCAGGCCGCGCCGGCAGCCGAGGCACGGCGGCGAGCAGCGCCCGGGTGCAGGGATGGGCGGGGGTGCGCAGCACCCGGTCGGCCGGGCCGTGTTCGACGAGCCTGCCCTCCCGCAGCACCGCGATCTCGTCGGCGATGCCGGCGACCACCGCGAGGTCGTGGCTGATCAGCAGGATCGCGGTGCCGGCTGCCTTTCGCCTGCGGAGCAGGTCCAGTACCCGGTGCTGCACGGTGACGTCCAGCGCGGTGGTCGGTTCGTCGGCGACGAGCAGTTCCGGTTCGGCGCCGAGGGCGGCGGCGAGCAGCGCCCGCTGGCGCAGCCCGCCGGACAGCTGGTGGGGGTACTGGGTGATCCGGCTGCCGGGGTCCGGTATCCCGGCGTCCCGCAGCGCGGTGTGCACGCGGTCGGCCAGCCGGGCCCGCGGTACCAGCCCGTGGACCCGGACCGTCTCGCCAACCTCGGCCCCCACGGTGCGAAGCGGGTCGAGTGCGGTCAGTGCGTCCTGCGCCACGAGTGCTATCCGCCGGCCACGGACTTTCCGCCATCCGCGTTCATCCAAATCAGACAGTTCGGTTCCGGCGAGAGCGAGGGACCCGGCGCGCACCGCACCGCCGGACAGCCCGAGCAGGCTGCGCGCGGTGACGCTCTTGCCCGAACCGGATTCCCCCACGAGCGCAAGGCAGCGACCGGCCGCCAGCGTGAAGGACACGTCCCGGACCGCTTCGATCGTCTCCCGGCGGGAACGGAACGTCACCTCGAGGCCGGACACGGACAGCAGCGGTTCGGCGGCTTTCATCGGTTCTCCCTGCCGGTCAGGTGCACGCGGAACTGCCTGCCCAGCACCGTCACGGCCAGTACCGAGACGGTGATGGCGAGGCCGGGGAACACACCGACCCACCAGGCGGACGCCAGGAAGCTGCGCCCTTCGGAGAGCATCGCCCCCCATTCCGGTGCCGGCGGACGGGCACCGAGACCGAGGAAGCTCAGCCCGGAGCCGTAGAGGATGGCCGAGCCGAACCCGATGGTGCCGAGCACGCTGAGCGGGCCGAGGGTGTTCGGCACGACGTGCCGCAGCGCGAGTACGACTCGCGGCACACCCAGTCCGACGGCCGCCTCGACGTAACCCGAGCGGCGTACCGCCAGTACCTCGCTGCGCACCATCCGCGCGTAGACCGGGATGAAGGCAATCGCGACCGCGAGCATGACGTTGGTACGACCGGTGCCGAGCACCGTCACCGCGAGCAGGGCGAGCAGCAGCGGCGGCAGCGACAGCAGCAAATCGGTCGCCCGGAGCAGGAGGTGGTCGGCGACCCGTCCGGCAAGGGCGGCCAGCAAGCCCAGCAGGATGCCGCCGGCCAGCGCGAATACCGTCGCCCCCAAGCCCAGCGACCAGGACGGCGCCGCGCCGTGCAGTACCCGGGCGAGCACATCGCGTCCGAGCTGGTCGGTGCCGAACCAATGCGCGCCCGAAGGAGGACGCAGTGCGTCGGCCAGGTCGACCGCGGTGGGTGAGCGGTGGTAGAGAAGATCCGGGACCGCGACGATCAGCGTGGCAGGCAGGAGCAGGGCCGCGGCCAGGACGTACCGGCGGATCATGCGGACACCCGTTGCCGCAGCCGCGGGTCCACGCGGGGCTGCAGCAGCGCAACCACGCCCGAGACCAGTACGAAAGCCGTCGCGGACACGAGCACGAGCCCGGTCACCACCGGCATGTCCTTGTTCGTCACCGCGGACACCGTCAGCGAGCCGAGCCCCGGCCTGCCGAACACGTTCTCCACCAGTACGGCTCCGCCGACGATCGAGCCGAACAGCAAACCGGTCAGGGTCAGCAGGGACGACGCGCCGTGCCGCAGTGCGTGGCGCAACCGCAGTGCCATGCCGCCGAGCCCGCGAGCCCGTGCGGTGGTCATGAACGGCTGGTGCAGGGTCGTTTCCAGGCTTTCGCGCACGACCTGCGCGATCGTGCCGGCCAACGGCAGCCCGAGGGTGCCGGCGGGGAGCACGAGCGCGGTGATCCCGTTCCGGCCCGCCACGGGAAACCAGTGGAGCCGGAAGGAAAAGACGGTGAGCAGCAGGATGCCCAGCCAGAACGAGGGCGTCGAGACCGCGGTCAGCTCCCAGGCCGACGCAGCGGCCCGCCAGGCGGGGCGGCGCCCGGCCGTGGCGATCGCACTCGCGGTTCCCACGACGAGGGCGAGCACGAGCGCGGCCAGGCCGAGTGACACGGTCGGCCATGCGTTCTGGCCGAGCAGCGTCCACACCGGCTGCCGGAGCTGGTACGAACGACCGAGATCACCGTGCATCAGATGGCCGAGGAACCGCAGGTACTGGCTCCACAGCGGTTCGTCGAGCCCGAGCTCGGCGGTGATCCGGCGGTGGACCTGGGGCGAGGTCAGTGCCTGGGTGCCCATCAGGATGTCGGCGGTGTCGCCGGGGACCAGATGCAGCGCGAAGAAGGCGAGCGTCGCCGCGCCCCATACGACACCGATCCCGCCGGCGACTGCCTTCGCCGCCCGCGCGACGGCGTTCACCCGGCGACCCAGGCATCGAAGAAGGCGGGCTGGGCCGCCGCGTCGAAGCCGATTCCCTGCACCCTGCTGCCGGTCCCGACCACAGTGGACGGTGTGTAGAGCGGTACCACGAGCCCGAGTTCGAGTACCCGGGCCTGGACCTTGCGGTAGAGGTCGCTGCGGCGGGCGGGGTCGAGGGTCGCGGCCGCCGCCGAGGTCCACGCGTCGAGCTCCGGATCGTCGAAGCGGGTGACGTTCTGCCCGCCGTGCGCCGGATCGTCGGCCGAGTTGAAGAACAGCCTGAGCAGATCCGGGTCGGTCGCCGACCAGCCGGCGTCGGCGGCGGCGAGCTGTCCGGCGTGGATCTTGCGCAGGTAGGTGCCGATGTCGTAGGGGGTGCGGGTCAGTTCGATGCCGACCTGCTTCAGATCGGCCTGCACCGCCTGGGCGAGGGTCGCGTTGCCGTTCGTCGTGTAGTCGGCGGGCAGCGCAGGCCAGTCGATCGTGAGCCGGACGCCGTTGCGGGTCCGGTATCCCGCGCCGTCGCGGCCGGTCCAGCCCGCGGAGTCCAGCAGGTGGTCGGCCATGCCCGGATCGAAGGGCCAGCTGTGCTCGGCTGCTTTGTCGTAGCCGACGGTCGAGGGCGACAGCGGGCTCCAGGCCCGGTTGTACTGTCCGAAGAAGACAGTGCGGACGTCGGCGTCGAGATCGGTCGCCCGCTGCACCGCATTGCGCACCCGCTGGTCGTCCAACGGTGCGATCGCGGTGTTGAGGTAGAGGTTGTAGCCGGAGCCCGGCACATCACGCTGGAGGATCCGGACGGACGGGGTGTCCCGGAGTGTCGCGATGTTCGACGGCGGCACCGCGAGCGCCACGTCGACCTGTCCGCTGGTGAGTGTGCCCACCCGGACCGATTCCTCGGGTAGGAAGCGGAAATCGATCTCGTCGAGGTAGGCCGGGCCGGGGTGCGCGGCGGTTGCCGGAGCCCAGCGGTACGCGGGATTTCTGGTCAGTACCGCGCCCTGTCCCTTGCCGAACGAGGTGAAGGTGAACGGACCGGTGCCCACCGCGGCGGGTCCGCCACCGCAGAGTTCGCCGCCGCGCTCCGCCAGCGCCTTGGGGGAGTAGAACCCGAGGTTCGGGGTCGCCGCGGCGGCGAGGAACGGCGCGAACGGCTTGGTGAACCGGACGGCGACGGTGTACCGGTCCACCACGTCGGTTCCCGCGTACGGACCGAGCAGTCCCGCGGCGAACTGAGACCTCGTCGCCGGGGCAACAATGCGCGCGAAGTTGGTCTTCACCGCCTCGGCGTCGAACGCGGTGCCATCGGTGAAGGTGACGTCGTGGCGGAGGTGGAAGGTGTAGCGGGTGAGGTCGGGGCTGATGTCCCACGACGCCGCGAGCCACGGGTGGTATCCGCCCGACCCGTCCTGCGAGACCAGCGAGTCGAGCACGTTGCGGTTGATCGTGTTCGTGACGCCCTGCTGGCTCACCTGGCTGTCCATGCATCCCGGCTGGGTCGCGAGTGCGACGGTCAGCGTGCCGCCGGAAACCGGCGTTGCCTCCTCGCCGGTCGGCGAAGCGGTGGCGGAGCACGCCGTGGCCAGGATCCCCAGTGCCAGCGACAGTCCGGCGAGGCGACGGGCGTTCCTGTAGCGCATGGGGGCTCCTCCGGGTACCGCCGCGATCGCGACGCGTGCTGCACTGTGCCAGCGGAGCCGGTGCCCGGATAAGACCCTTCCGCCCTGGCCGATCGGTTATCCCGGCCCACCTGCTGGACGCTCTTGCCAACCGGCCAAGTACCAGCGCCGTGACCGAGTCCCCGCGCCGCCCCGGAAACGACCCGGTTGCCGACGATGGAATGGGCACCGTCGGCAACAACGGTGCCCAACCGTCGCGCCGACCCCGGTCGTCCGGGATCGCACCGCGCCGTGTCCGTCCCTTCTGGACTGTCCGGCCGTGGGTAGCCAGAACGTCGGGCCGCGGCCGGCTGAGCCGGGATCGGGGGATGCGGAGCGCTCATCGGTTGTCCTGGTCGTGGAATTCGGTGGCGGTGAGGCCTAGATAGGCGTCGCCGCAGAGGAACGGGATGGCGCGGGGCCAGGAGGTTTCGGCTGGGGTGGCCGGTTCGTGCCGGGTGCGCCAGGCACGTTTGCGGCGGGTTTCGTCGAGTTCCCATCCAAGCAGTGCCAACCGGCTGCGCAGCACCTGCGTCGCGACCTCCGGTGCGGCGCGTGGAGCGTGGTCGCGGCACAGACCGTGGCCGTGTGTCCAGCGTTCGCGGACGGTGCTGTGGTGAGCTGCCGCTTCGAGCAGTGCGAGTTCTCGGCGTTCGGCGAGTTCGCTTGCCGCACAGGTGGCACACGAGGGCTCGTTGTGGCGGAAGTTCCGGAGCGCCTCGGCGACGAAGCGCTCCGGTCGCCGGAGGGCGGCCGCAGCTTCGGTTCGGTTCCCTCGGGTGAGGGGCGGCCAAGCGGCGCGGAGACGGGCGGACATCCGGGCCTGCGGGGTGGCGGCAAGGCGATCGGCGAGTTGGGCCAGCCGGGCTTGCTCGCTTCGGTGCAGCACCTCGGCGATCCGGCCGGCGCCGCGGGGATCGAGGGCGGTGGCGTCGCCCAGATGCGCGGGGCAGAGCGCGGACTCGCCGGGATCGAGACGGTCCAGGTCCTGGTCGAGAAGCCAGCTGGTGTAGCGCAGTCCGCCCTGGGCACGGGCCCGGCACACCGGGCAGCAGGATCGGTCCAGCCCGGCGCGCACACGTTCCACTGTGGACTCGTCGTTGAGCTGCTTGTCCTGCTGGACAAGCAGATCAACGGCAGTGGCGAGATGTGCGGCACGGATCGGCAGATCGGGGTCGGACGGCGGGGTATCCGGCTGCCCCGAGGCCAGTGCGGTCAACGTGCTCGCGAGCTGCCACGGTGCGGTTTCCAGGACGTCGAGCAAGTGCTGGGTGCACAGTCGTCCGGCGCCGGCCAGGACCTCGGGGTCGTCGAGCCACCGGACGACGGTGCCCAGGCGCCGCCCGACTGCGGCGGTCATTTTGGCGCACGCGTCACAGCGGTAGTACGTGACGCCGGCGAGCGCGGAGGAGACCAGGTCCCCGAAGAGAGCGGGCAGGACGTGGACGCCGTCGGAACTGGTCATCAGCAGCCGGGTGTGGGGTGCGCAGAAACCGCCGTTTCGCGCGACCCGGCGGCGGTAGTCGGGTTCCCGGTGGGTTTCCATGACGTACCAGGTGCACCAGTGGTGCTGCGCGGCATCCTTGTCTCGGCACAGCAGACAGCCACCCTCGTTGAGTGCACGGACGAGTTTGCGGCGTTCCTCGTCGTGCCACCCGTCCGTTTTCACGGCATGCTCCGGAGTTGCGCTGCTACTCGAGCGCGAGTGGCCCGCAGGCGGGCCGCGGGCGGACCGACGCCGTCGAGACGACGCCGCATCGCCTCCCTTCGTGGGTCCGGGTCGAGCGAGAAAGCCAGTTGCACGGCGCTGTGCAGGAGCCACTGGTGGTACTGCAGCAGCCGCTCGATTTCCGCGGCGAGCGGCGCGCGTTCGTCGTCCACCGGGATCTCGTGCAGCTCCTCTCGCAGCCGGTGATAGGTGCCGGCCAGTTCGCCGCCGGCCCGGCCGACGTGGCCGGGCACCTCGCCGGCGGCGCCGCAGGCGCGCACGGCGGTCTCGGTCTCCGGTGCGACCGCGATGGCACGGTCGAGCAGCGACAACAGCCGGGTCAACTGCTGCTCGGGGGAGACTGCCGGATGGCGGAAGCGGCGGAGGAAGTCGGGCATCGTTCATCCGGTGTGGACAGTGAAGGCGGTTTCCGCGATGCCGTAGGGGAGTTCCGGCGCATCGGCGGCGATCTGCAGCAGCCGGTTGTACTTCGCGACCCGTTCGCCGCGGGCGGGAGCACCGGCTTTGAGCTGCCCGCAGCCGACCCCGACGGCGAGGTCGGCGATGAAGTCGTCGGTCGTTTCCCCGGACCGGTGGGAGATCATCTGGCCGTACCCGTGTTCGCGGCAGATCTCGATGGCTTCGAGTGTTTCGGTGACGGTGCCGATCTGGTTGAGCTTGATCAGCGCGGCGTTGGCGACGGCCAGTTTGGCACCGCGGGCGATACGGGCCGCGGTGGTGACGAAGTTGTCGTCGCCGACCAGCTGGATGCGGTCGCCGAGTTCGGCGGTGAGTTCGCGCCAGCCGGCCAGATCGTCCTCGGCCATGCCGTCCTCGATGCTCCAGATCGGGAAGTCGCGCACCATCTGGACGTAGCGCTGCACGAGGTCCGAGGAGCTGTGCCGGTGCTCGTTGACCAGGTAGGTACCGTCGGGCCCGCGGAATTGGGACGCGGCCGGGTCCAGTGCGATGGCGATGCCGTCGAGCCCGGCGGGGTAGCCGGCGTCTTCGATCGCGCGCAACAGCAACTGCAGTGCGTCTTCGGGCCGGGTGAGCTCCGGGGCGAATCCACCCTCGTCGCCGAGACCGACCGAATGGCCGCGGTCGGCCAGCAACGTCCGCAGTGCCGCGTAGACTTCGGCACCGGCGCGGATCGCCTCCGCCACGGTGGCCGCCGCGAGCGGCGCGATCAGGAACTCCTGGAAGTCCAGGCCGGTGTGCGCGTGCGCGCCGCCGTTGAGCACGTTGAAATGCGGAACGGGGAGCCGGGGCCGTCCGCCCTGGACGTGCAGCCAGGACCACAGCGGGACTTCGCCGGCGTCGGCGAGCATGCGCGCCACCGCCATGGACACGCCGACGATCGCGTTCGCCCCGATGCGGCTGCGGTCCTCGGTGCCGTCCAGCTCGATCATCGCGGCGTCGATGTCGGCCAGGCCGGTCCAGGAACGGGCGCAGAGCAGCTGACGGAGTTCGCTGTTGACCGTGTCGACGGCTCCGAGCACCCCCGCGCCGCCGTAGCGGGCCGGGTCTGCATCTCGGCGTTCGTGGGCTTCGCTGCGTCCGGTCGAGGCACCGGAGGGCACCGTCGCAGTGGCGCTGCGGGACCCGTGGGACACGGTGACCGACAGCGTGGGGCGGCCACGGGAGTCCAGGATCTCGCAGGCGCGCAGGCCGGTGAACTGCACAGTGGTCACGGTGTCCTCCTCGGGTTGGGTGGTGCGGTTTCGCCGGGCCGGGTGAGCGGGTGCACGGCGAGCAGGTAGGCCGCGCCGAGCGCGAGCACCCCGGCCGTCGAGAGCCAGGCCGAGCCGATGTCCCAGAGCCCGCCGACGAGCACGGCGACGACCCCGCCAAGGCCGCCGAACAGCAGCCGGCTGCGGTTGCGCAGCCAAGTCAGCGGGCCGGTGTGGCGGTGGAGAGTGCGGCGCGCCTCGGCGGTGCCGAGGAACACCAGCGTGAGGAGCCCGCTCGCGCAGCCCTGCGCGAGCGACGGTCCGCCCACTGCCGTGGCAACGGCGGCAGCCAGGGCCGCGAGCACGACGATCCAGGAGCCGGGCCGGCGAGCAGCGGCCAGGACGAGCAGCAGTGCGACGGCCGCGGCGAGCAGGACGACGGGCGATGCCTGCACAGTGGAGGCAACCATGAGCATGCCGGTGCCGACCATCGGGACCGGCCCGTGTGCCGGCTCGTTCATCCGGTCCTCCCGGGCAATGGACGGCGGGCGAGCGGCCCGAGCACCTCGTCGAGCAGGTGGCCGACGGGCCAGCGGACGACCGGGATCCCGAGATCGGTCAGGTTCGCTTCGACACGCCGTCGTTCGAGGCGCCAGAGCCGGAGGGCGATCCGGTCGATCCGGCTGTCCCGTCCGGTCGGCGGCGCGGTACGCAAAGTGTCGACCACGACGAGTGCGCATCCGCGCTGCCGAAGATCGCGGACCGAAGCCAGTGCCCGTCGGTCGAGCAAGGGCGAGAACATCACCACGGCCGCGCGAGGAGGCAGCGCGGGCCGCGGGATCCGGCCGAGGTCCGGTTCGACCACGGCATCGTCGAGCCTGACCTCCAGAAGGGTGTCGGCCACCCGGTAGAACTGCCGCTCGCCCACGTCGGGGCCGACCCAGCGGAGGATGCCGCCCAGTGCGACCACGCCGGCCCGGTCACCCCGGTCCAGCGCGGTCTGCACGACCGAGGTCGCCCCGTGCACGCCGAGGTCCAGTGTGGATCCGCCCGGCTGCGGAACGTCGGAGAAGCTGTCGACGACCGCGACGATCTCGGCGGCCTGCTCGGCGAGCCGGTCGGTGACGTGCAGTTGTCCGCGGCGGGCACTGGCCGTCCAGTTGATCCGGCGGAGCAGGTCCCCCGGCTGGTACGGCCGCACCGCGGCGAATTCGATGCCGCTGCCGCGCCTTCGTCCGATGTGGACGCCGGCGCGGTCGGGCAGATCGGCCGGGCGCGGCATCGCGGCGAGTGTTCCGGCCGCCGGATAGACCCGAAGCTCCGTCCGCTCTGCCGTCAGCGTGGTTTCGGCCAATCCGGAGTGGGCGTACGCGGCCACGCGCGGCTGCAACGACCACCGCCCCCAGCGTCCGGGCCGGAGCATGAAGGTGCGTCCGTCCCGAGTGGAGGTTTCCACGTGCGGAGAAGGCAGCGAGACGGAGATTTCGTCGACCGGGCCGTTCGCCCCGGCGTCGACGGTCAGTGGTACTTCGTCGTATTCGAGGCAGCGCGGGTGCTGCAGCCTCGTCTCGACGGTGAGGGATCCGGCCGGTCGTTGCCGTTGCCGGCCGCCGGCGAGGGCACCCAGCAGGGGCGCGGCGAAGCCGAGCAGTTCGATCTTCCCGAGGATTGCCCCGGCCAGCACCGTGATGCCGGCGCAGGTGGCGAGGGCGAGGGCAAGCCGGGTCGGCTGCCAGCGCACCGCAACGGTGCTCATCCCGGCCTCCCTGCCCGGGGGACCGGGACCTCGTTCAGGATCCGGGCGAGCACATCCTCGCCGCGCACCTGCCGAACCCACAATTCGGGCCGGAGGCTGAGCCGGTGTCCCCAGGCGGCGGGCACGAGCGCCTTCACGTCCTCGGGCATCGTGTAGTCCCGGCCGGCCAGCAGAGCTTTCGCCCGTGCCAGCTGGACCAGTTCGAGACAGGCCCGCGGGCTGGCACCGACGACCACCTGGGCATGCCCGCGGGTCGCGTCGGCCAGCTGGACGACGTAGGTCAGGATGTCCCGGTCCACGTCGACCTGCTCGACCGACTCCTGCAGGACCGGCAGCTCGCCGGCGATCAGGATCCGGCGCAGCGAGGGCGGGGCGGAGCCGCGTTCGAGGCGCCGCCGCAACATGTCCTGTTCGCCGTCGGCGGGCAGGTAGCCGATGCGCACGCGCAGGGTGAACCGGTCGAGCTGGGCTTCCGGCAGGGGATAGGTGCCCTCGTATTCGATCGGGTTGTCGGTGGCGAGCACGACGAACGGTTCGGGCAGCCGGTGTGTCCGCCCGTCGACGCTGACCTGTCCCTCGGCCATCGCTTCCAGCAGCGCGGCCTGCGTCTTCGGCGGGGTGCGATTGATCTCGTCGGCCAGCAGCAGGTTGGTGAACACCGGCCCGGGACGGAACACCAGCCGGTGCTCGGCCTGGTCGTAGACGACCGCACCGGTGACGTCGGAAGGCAGGAGATCCGGGGTGAACTGGATGCGGGAGAACTCGAGGCCGAGCACCGTCGCGAAGGAGCGCGCGATGAGCGTCTTGCCCAGCCCCGGCAGGTCTTCGATGAGCACGTGCCCGCGCGCGAGGATGCCCAGCAGGATCAGCTCCAGGACCTCCCGTTTGCCGACCACTGCGTGCTCGGCCTCGTCGAGTGCGGCGATCGAGCGGGCTGCGGTGCCCGCGTCGGCGAGTGTCATCGTGCCTCCAGGCGGTCGAGGATCCGTTCGAGGGTTTCCCGCGACGGTCCGGGCGCATCCCGGTCGCCGGACCGCGAACGGCGTGGGTCGGCCAACGGCCAGAGGTCCTCGCCGAGCACCTGCCTGCCGTCCGCCGGGCCCACCAGCCGGACCAGGATCGGCCGCAGATCGCAATCCCACGCATGCCGGGAGGTGTCCGACCAGGCGACGGCCGCGGCGAGCTTGGCGTAACCGGGAAAGTCCGGCCGCCGGGCGGCGCGTTCGGGAATCCCCGGCCGGGCGGACCCGTGCAGGGACGCGCGGACGGCGAGCACCACCAGCACCGTGATCAGTACGGCGCTCACGAACAGGCCGGTGGTTGCGGCGACGGCGTAGCCCGCGGCGAGCAACGCCACCGCGACGACCGGCACAACGATCGGAATCATGTCCGCCTGCCCAGATCGTCGAGGAGCTCGTCGAGTGCCCGGCGTGCGGTGTCCTGGTGGGCACCGGTCATCGGATGGTGGCTGAACCTGGCTTCGGCGAAGACGTCGACCAGCCTGCCTGCCGGGCCGGATCGCACGAGTCCGGCGTCCGCGGCGCGGGCGAGCACCGCGGACGGAGTATCGGAGGGCCGCGGCGCCGCTTCGGCCGAACCGGCCAGCGCGCGTTCCATCGCGGCGAACGAGCGCAGGATCGCGCCGCGCGGCCCGCCTGCGGTCGGCAGCGCGAGCTCGGTTCGGCCGGCCTCGGTGGCCGCGGCCAGCGCACCGGTATTCGCCGTCCGCGGCCGGCGGCGCCGGACGAGCGCTACCGCCAGCGCCGCGACCACGAGGAGCACGACCAGCAGGAGCCAGGACTGTCCGCCGCCATCCGGTGCGCCCGCCGGTCCTGGCAAAGGTGCGGGCGGCGCCGGCGGTGCGAGCCGGATCGGGGCAACACCGGGCCGAGCGGCCCGCGACGCCATGAAGGCCAGGCCGACGAGCGGCGCAGCGGTCACCGCGAGGATCGCCGGCACCGCCCACCGTCGGCCCCACTTCGTGCCCGGTGCTTCGACGACGTGCTGGAAGTCGTCGTCTTCCGGCCTGCGGCGGCGCCGCAGTGCCGCGAACAGGAAGAGCACCAGCAGCAGGCCGGCCACGATCAGGACCGAGGCGAAGACGGCCATCGTCGTGCCGCCGGCGTGGGCGAACGGGCCCGGGAACGACCAGTGGGAGTCCGCTCGGGCACGCAGCCCCGCCGCGCCGGCGGCCAGCAGGACTCCGACCATCGGCACCGATGCCGGAAGCGTGGCTTCATCCCGGTGTCGCATCAGCACACCTCTCCCTGACCTGTTCGTCAGGGACCGTTAGCGGCGTGCCGCGGTTCGGGTGAGCCCCATCACCTCCTGCTGATTGTGCCACGACCCGGCGCCGGATGCGATCAGCCGATCGCCCGGTTCGGGTATGCTGGGGCGAGGCGATGAAGCTCGCCGCAACCGCCGCACCCGGCTGATGGCTTCTACCAGTACCGAGCTGGTTGGAAGCGGGTGGTGCGGCATGCCGCGTTTTCCGAGCGTCCTGTTCCCCGACGGCGAATCCGCCGACGGGCTTGCCGAGCCCGCGTTCTTCGGCGACCTGAATTTCGGTCAAGTGGTGTCCGCGATCACCGCCGGGCACGGCGACTACGAGCTGGACCCGTTCTTCTTCGCGCCGCTCCACGAGGAATCGGCCGTCGAATACCGGCACGAGGTGTTCGGTGACCTCGAGCGCGACGAGGTGCACGAGGTGCTCGGGGAGTTCGCCGAGCGGATGCAGCGCATGCGCAAGCGCCGCACGCTGGCCGGCAAGATCCACTATCCGAGGCAGCAGCAGCGGTGGTTCCTGGACTCGGTGGACTCCTACTGTGCTGCGGTCGCCTTCTTGCAGGAAGGTCTGGACCGGGTCGAGCTCCGTTCCCGTGGCCTGCAGGCGATGCGCGAGCACGTGACCGGCTACCTCTCGGGCGAGTCCTTTCGCGCTCTGCTCGCCGACACCCGCGACCTGCAGGAACGGCTGGCCCGGATCAAGTACCGCGTGCACGTGCAGGGAGCACGGGTCAAGGTCAGCGCGTTCGCCGAGGACGCCGACTACAGCAGCGAGGTCGAAAAGACGTTCGCGAAGTTCAAACAGGGTGCCGTGCAGGACTACCTCGTCGACTTCCGCGATCCGCCGGAGATGAACCACATCGAGGCCCAGGTGCTCGACTGTGTCGCCCGGCTCCATCCGGAAACCTTCCGCGCGCTGGCCGGCTACTGCGAGCGGCACCGGGACCCGGTGGAGGCCACGATCGGCCGGTTCGACCGCGAGGTGCAGTTCTACCTGGCCTACCTGGCCCACGTCCGGCGGCTTTCCCAGGCAGGACTGACGTTCTGCTATCCGGAAGTGTCGGCCAGCTCGCGGGAAGTGTTCGCCGAGGACGCCTTCGATCTCGCCTTGGCCACCAAGCTGGTCCCGGACACACCGGTGGTGTGCAACGACTTCCGGACGAGCAGCACCGAACGCGTGCTCGTGGTGACCGGGCCGAATCAGGGTGGCAAGACCACGTTCGCGCGGATGTTCGGGCAGCTGACCCATCTGGCCGCGCTGGGCTGCCCGGTGCCCGCGGCGCGGGCCCGGCTGTTCCTGCCGGACCGGGTCTTCACCCACTTCGAACGGGAGGAGGACCCGGTCAGCCTGCGTGGCAAGCTCGAGGACGAACTGGTGCGGATCCGCGACATCCTCCGCGACGCGACGGGTCGCAGCGTCATCGTGCTGAACGAGAGCTTCGCGTCCACCACGTTGCAGGACGCTCGCTACATCGGTACCGAAGTGCTGCGCCGCATTATCGATCTGGGTGCGCTCGCCGTCTACGTGACCTTTGTGGACGATCTCGCCGCGCTGGGCGAGGAGACGGTCAGCATGGTGGGTGCGGTCGTGCCGGACGATCCGGCGGAACGGACCTACAAGATCGAGCGCAGACCGGCGGACGGGCTCGCCTACGCCGCGGCGCTCGCGACCAAGTACGGACTCACCTACCAGGAGCTGAGGAGGCGGATCGGGCGATGAAGGTCTTCCTGCTGCACGGCGACCGGGACGGCGCACCGGACGCCTCGCCGCCGCCGAACCGGCACGACCTCACCCAGGACCTCGAACTGGACACGCTGTTCGACGCGATGGCCGCGGAAGACGAGTTCCTGCGTGACATCGTGCCCCGCGTGGTGTTCGCGAGCCTCTCCGAGCCGGAGGAGATCCGTTACCGCCAGCAGGTTCTCGCCGACTGCGTGGCCAATCCGGCGGTCGTGCGCGACCTCTACGCCATCGCCGTCGACGCACGCCGGGTGGAGCGCAAGGTCTGGTTCGGCATCCTGTCCCGCGAGTCACCCGAGCACATCCTGCACCGGTCGGTGAAGATACTGGAGTACCTCGTCGAGAACCTCCGGCAGCTGCGGCAGATCGCAGCCGAGCACGCCGGTGCGTTCGATTCGCCGGGATTCCGGCGGTTTTTCGCGATGCTGCAGGAGGAACTGGACGACGACTACTTCGCGCTGGTGGGCAATCACCTGAAGGAGCTCGAATTCCCGCACGGAGTGCTGATGAGCGCGGAACTCGGTGCGGGCAACCGCGGGGTCCGCTACGGTTTGCACCGCGTACCGCACCGTGGCTGGCTGGAACGCATCGCCGGCAGTTCCCCGCCCAGCTACGGGTTCACCGTGCCGGCCCGGGACGAGGCCGGTGCCCGTGCGCTGGGCGACCTGCAGGACCAGGGGCTGAACGTGGTCGCCAACGCACTGGCCCAGTCCGCCGACCACGTGAAGAGCTTCTTCCACGTGCTGCGTGCCGAGCTGGCGTTCTACCTCGGCTGCCTGAACCTCCACGAGCGCCTGTCCGCGAAGGGTGCGCCGTGCTGTTTCCCCGAGCCTCGCCCCGGCACAGACGTGGCGCTGACCGCACGCGGGTTGTACGACGTCTGCCTGGCGCTGCGGAGCCGGGAACCGGTGGCCGGTAACGATGTCGATGCGGACGGGGCGTCGCTCGTGCTGATCACCGGCGCCAATCAGGGTGGCAAGTCGACCTTCCTGCGCAGCTGCGGTACCGCGCAGCTGATGCTGCAGGCCGGCATGTTCGCACCGGCCGGATCGTTGCGCGCCGATGTCTGCACGGGTCTGTTCACCCACTTCAAACGGGAGGAGGACGACACGATGACGAAAGGCAAACTGGACGAGGAACTGGCCAGGATGAGCGAAATCGCCGACCGGATCCGGCCCGGCGGGCAGTTGCTGTGCAACGAATCCTTCGCCTCCACCAACGAGGCCGAAGGCTCCGAACTCGCCCGCCGGGTGATCCGCGCTCTCACCGAGTCGGGGGTCAAGGTCCTGTTCGTCACCCACCTGTACGACCTGGGCCGCAGTCTCCACGAGCAGCACCGTGACGACATGCTGTTCCTGCGCGCGGAACGCGGGCAGACCTACCGGCTGGCCGAGGGCGAGCCGTTGCCGACCAGTTACGGGGCGGACTCCTACCGCCGGGTCTTCGCCCCTGCCACCGGCAGTGACGGGTAGGCGCGGATCCGGTGCGGCTGTTACCGTGAAAGTGTCCGTGGCCCGCGGGGTCACGACCGGCGATGGAGCTCGCCGTGATCGCGCCGGCCGGCGCTGATGGCTTCTACCTGTGACCGCGTCCGCACAGCTTTCGTGAGTGGCTGCGCCGGACGACCGGACGAGGAGGAAGCCATGGGGCTGGACGCCAAACCGGTGAACCTGCGGTGCACCGGCCTGATCCTGCGGCGCGCGCACGTGCTGCTGTGCCGGCGGACCGAGGACTGGGTGCTGCCCGGTGGCACGCCGAAGGACGGGGAATCCGTCGCATCCTGCGTGCGCCGCGAGGTACGCGAGGAGACCGGTCTCGCGGTCCTCCCGGGTGGCGTGGCGTTCGTGCTGGAGACCACCAATCCCGAGTACGGGCAGCACCTGATCGAGATCGTGCTGCATGCCGTGGACGACGATCCCGAATCCGAGCCGCACGGGGCCGAAGCCGGTCTCGTGCCGTCGTTCGTGCACCTGGAACACGTGCCGTCGCTGGGATTGCGGCCGCCGATCGGCGGGCACCTTCGCTCGTTCCACGCCGGTGGCGCACAGCGGACTGCCGCTTACCTGGGCAACGTGTGGCGACCGGCGCCGGCCGAAGCGAGGCGAACGTGGTGACCACCGCGGCACAGCTGGCTCACCTCGCCGAGCGGGCCCGGCCCTGCCTTCCGGCCGGCCGGGCCCGGCTGCTGGACGACACGATCTCCCGCGCGCTTGCCGGGCGGGTCCGGGTGCTCGTGCTCGGCGAAGCCAAACGTGGCAAGAGCACGCTGGTGAACTCGTTGTTCGCCCGAGACCTGCTGCCGACCGGCGCGCTGCCGGTGACCTCCGTCGCCACCACGGTGACGGTCGCGTCCACAGTGGACGCCGAAGTTCGCCACCGGGACGGGCACGCCCAGCCGATCGGGCTGGCCGAAGTGGCCGATCTGGTCAGTGAGCGAGGTAATCCGGGCAACGCCCGCCGGATCGACTCGGTGCGGATCACGGCGCCCTCGCGGTACCTGCCGGAGGGCACCGAGGTGGTCGATTCACCGGGTACCGGCTCGGTGCACCGGGCCAACACCGAGGAAGCCGCGCGGGCCCGCGACAGCGTGGATCTCGCCGTGCTGGTGGTGGCGGCCGATCCGCCGGTGTCGCAGGCCGAACTGTCGCTGGCCACCGAGGTGCTGCGCACCGCGGCGTCCGCGGCGGTGGTGGTCAACAAGATCGACCTGGTGCGGGCGGAGGATCTGGCGGAGATCGTCGCCTTCACCAGAGCAGCGGTCACGCAGCCGCTGGGCGCGGGAGTGCCCGTGCTTCCGCTGTCGCTGCGCACGTCCGAGCCGGCGGAATTGGCCGCGTGGCTCGGCGAACGGATCACCCGCCACGGCGAGGCGGACGTCGTCGCAGCCACCGCACGGACGATGCGCCGAGAGGTCGCCGCGGCGCTCGAGGCCCTCCGGATCGAGCATGAACTGCTCCGCAGGTCCGCCGAGGACAGTGCGGATGTGGTGCGCGCATTGCGGGAGATCCTGGAAAACGCTCGCACCGCCGAATCGGCCGCGGTCGACCACGTGCACGGTGTGGCACGCCGCGCCCGCGCTCGCCTGGACACTTCCCACGAAGACGCGGTCGACGCGGCGGTGGCGTCCGCGCGGCGGCTGCTCGGAGCGGCGCTACCGGAACAGCCGGCGCGTCCCGAGGCGGCGGCGGACCTGATGCGGAAGGAACTCGGTGATCGTGCGGCCGAGTCCGGTACCACGTGGTTCCACCAGATCGGTGCCGAGCTGGAAGCCACTGCACAGGCCGGTGCGCGGCAGGCGCTGGCCGGTCTCACCGCAGATCTCACGCGGGCGCGGGCGGCCGCCGCCGGTGTGCTCGAAATCCGGTTGGCCGACGCGCAGGTGCCCGAACCCGAGGCAGCGCCGCGGTTGCCGGCACTCGAAATCGGTCCGGAGGTCGCGTGGCGGGAGCTGGTCACCACGGCGCTGGCGGGTCGGATGCCGGCCCCGATCCGCCGGAAGCGGTTGCACCGCCACCTGGCCGGGTGGGCGGAGGCTGCGGTGCCGCGCCCGTTCGGACGAGCCCGGTCTGCCCTCCAGACATGGCTGCAGGACACCGCACGGGGCACCGAGCACGCGCTCGCGGACATCTGGCGCGCACAGGTCGCCGCACTCGAAGACGGTCTCCTGGAAGCAACCCGGGGCCGGGGCACTGCCCAGGAAGGACGTCTCGGCGAGCTGGGCGATCGAATCGGCACCCTGGATCAGCTGGTGCGCGAACTCGACGCCGCCGTCTCCGCCGCCACCGCAACGGCGCGGTGAAGCGACGTGAACTCTTTCGTGCAGCACGAATGCCGGGATCAAGCGCCCGGTCGGCTCGCCGGTTCGCAGCGGTGGATGCAGACGGAACTGCTGATCCTGGAGTGGGTCCACGAGCGAGTCCCGCGGTCTGCGGTGCCGTTCGCCCGGGTGGTCACCGCACTGGGCGAGACGCCGGTGGTGTGGGCGCTGGTCGGCACTTCCTGCCTGGTCCGGGCAGTGCGCTCCGGCGGCCGGGCGCACTGGGCCGGTCCGCTGTCGACCCTTGCCGCGGCAACTGCCCTCCGGCGCGGCACCGCCGAGCTGATCGCCCGGCCACGTCCACCCGAACGGCTCTGGCGCGCTCCGTGGTCCGGTCCGAGTTTCCCGTCCCGGCACACCGCACTCGGGACGCTCGGCGTCGCTCTCGCCGCGGCGGATCTCCTGTCCCGGCCAGCGGGTGTCACGTGCCGGTGGCAGCGGCGATCGGGATGAGCCGGGTCGTGCTCGGTGTGCACTGGCCCAGCGACGTGGTGGGCGGGTGGGGGTTCGCCGTGGCGACTCTGGCGGTGGCGCACCGGGTGGGGAGGCGCCGCCGTGATCGGTGTTGAGCTGTGCCACGCGTTCGTCGAGTTCCCGGTTTTCGACGCGAAATCGCGTTCGCTGAAGAAGCGGGTGCTCCGCTCGGCGGGAGGTGCGATCCGGGACGGGGCGAAGGTGCCGGTCGTGACCGCGTTGCAGGACCTCACCGTGTCCATTGCGGAGGGTGACCGGGTCGGGCTGGTCGGGCACAACGGCGCCGGCAAATCGACCCTGTTGCGGCTGTTGGCGGGGATCTACGAGCCCACCCGCGGGTCCGCGTGGCGGAGCGGGCGAGTGGCGCCGGTGTTCGATCTCGGCCTCGGCCTGGACCCGGAAACCTCCGGGCTGGAGAACATCCTGGTGCGCGGGATGTTCCTCGGCATGACTCGCAAGCAGATGCGTGCCCGAGCCGGCGAGATCGCCGAGTTCACCGAGCTGGGTGACTACCTGCGGATGCCGTTGCGTACCTATTCCACCGGCATGCGGGTCCGGCTGGCGCTCGGCGTGGTGACCTCCATCGACCCCGAGATCCTGGTGCTGGACGAGGGCATCGGCGCGGTCGACGCGGACTTTCTCGAACGGGCCCGGTCCCGGCTGCACGAGCTGATCGCGCGGTGCGGACTGCTGGTGTTCGCCTCGCACACCGAGGATTTTCTGCTCGACCTGTGCGATTCGGCGCTGTGGCTGGAATCCGGGCGGATCGTGCAGGCCGGTGCGGTGGCCGAGGTCGTCGGCGCCTACCGCCGTCGCGCCGTGCGCACGCTTGAAAGCGATCCACGTTTCGAGCACGTCCGGGGTGAACATGCCGCGCGGCGGTCGATCACGGCTTCGAGCGAACCGGGGACGGGGCGCCGGTAGGGGAGGGTCGATCCGCGCGGCGGCCGGCGCGGTGAACTACCGCATGACGCGCCGATCAGTGGTCAGGACACGAGCGCGATGCCGAGCACGACGCCACCGGTCGCAGCGGCGAATCCCGACACGACGTGGCCGAGCGCGGACAGGACGGTGCGGCGGGCCGGCCCCTGGTGCACGAGCGCGCGGGTGGCGGGTCCGAAGACGCAGAAGGTGGTCACCGCGGCGGAGAGGCCGATCCCGGCCGCGGCGAGCGGACTGTCGCGCGGCAGGCCGAGCAGCGCGGCACCGGTGAGTGCGCCGAGGGCGAATCCGCCGGCGACGCTGACCACGAGCGGATACCACCGGGAACCGGTGCGTCCCCTCGCGTCGATCGTGGTGCGCAGCGCGAACCCGAGCAGTCCGCCGAGGAGCATGACCAGGGTCGCCACGCGCGACCTCCCTACCTGTCTGATCGCAGCGATCATCGGACGAGGTAGGGACTGTTGGCGGCGAGCTGCCGCGGTTCGGGTCCGGCGAGCCCCACCGCCGGGCGCTGACGCGCTCCGCGGCAGCTTACTGCATTTCGACGGCCGAGCCGGCCGGCGGCGCGAATCCGTACTCGCGGGAATGCCGGACGGACAACGCGGTGGCGCACGAGGGACAGGCCAGCTGCCGCGTTTCGGTGACCGAGCGGTCCGCCGAGCTGAATCCGGTGACATGCGTGATCGGATGTCGCCCGATGCGGACGCAATCGCGGCATACCGCGGCACCGCAGCTGGTGCAGACTCCGACCGCGGGCCGGTCGTCTCCGACAAGGAAACAGTCCAGGCAATGCACGGGTTTTCCTTTCCTGATCAGGTGAGCACGAGCACGAGTGCGAGTACCGCGACGAAAGCGATCAGGAGGTACCCGACGTAGGCGTCGAGCCGTCCGTTCTGCAGCCGTTTCGCGGTGCGGACGGCGATGCGCAACGGCCGGCGCATCGGCCGGTAGAGAAAGCGTTCGACGGCCTCGACGACGTCGGAGGTGTAGCCGAGGTGGGCGCCGCCGGCGTCGGCGCGGGGATCGTCGTCACGGCCGCCGCTGCGCCGTTCGACCGTGCGCAGCTCGGCACGGGTGAGCAGCACGTTCGCGAGGACTTTGCGGGTCGGGTTGGTGAACGCGAACGGGGTGTACTGGTTTTCGCCTGCCACCCCGCCGGTTGCCGAGCGCCAGGCGGGCACGCGGCGGACCGCGAACATGCGGCCCCGCGCGAAGAGCAGGCAGAGCAGGCCGGCCCCGGCCAGCAGCGCGGGAAGCACGACTGCGAGCCAGGACGGCGAGAGGCTGGAGAAGTCGGCGAACACCGGTTGCACCACCCAGGGTGCTTTCAGCGCGGACGAGGTCACCCCGCCCGGCACGACCGAATCCAGTCCGGCCGCGATGATCCGCACCTGCAGGGGCGCGACGGCGGCGACGGCCAGGCAGCCGGCGCCGAGCAGCCCGATCCCGAATTTCCCGAGCGGACCGGTGTCGCGGGTGAGTTCCGCGTCGTGCGGGCCACGAGGACCGAGCACGGTGAGCCCGACGATCCGCACGAACGCGACGGCGGCGAAGCCCGCGGTGAGCGCGACCAGCGCGCCGGTGACGGCCAGCGGCAGGGTGTAGCCGAGCGCGCCGAGCCGGAACTGCTGCATCAGCGCCTCCAGCAGGAACCACTCGGACACGAACCCGGCGGTCAGCGGCAACCCGGCGAGGGTGAGCGCGCCGATCGCCAGCCCGGTGCCGGAGCACCGCAACCGGTGCCCGATGCCGCGCAGGTGGTCGAGTTCGGTGGTGCCGGTGGCATCCTCGATCCCGGCGGTGGCGGTGAACAGCAGGGATTTCGCCAGTGCGTGCGCGATCGTCTGCAGGGTCGCGGCCAGCAAGCCGATCGCGACCAGCGGGGCGATCGAGGTGGCCGCCCCGATCATCGCGACCGCGTAGCCGACCGTGATGAGCCCGGCGTTCTCCACGCTGGAGTAGGCGACGACTTCGGCGAGATCGGTCTGCACGGTGGCGTGCGCGATTCCCAGCAGCGCGGTCGCCCCGCCCAGGAGCAGGACCACGACGGCAAGCCAGGCCGGCGGCTGGTGCAACAGCGCGAGGGTCCGCCACAGTCCGTAGAAGCCGACGTTCACCGCGACGCCGGCCATCACCGCCCGCAACGGCCCCGGCGCCGCGCGATAGCCGCGGGGCATCCACACGTGCACCGGCAGCAGCCCGACCTTGACGGCGAAACCGAGCACCAGCAACGCGTATGCCGTGTCGCGCACTCCGGTGTGCGGCAGCGTGGCGAAGCTGGGGAGGGAGAAGCTTCCGCTCTGGGCGGCGAGCAGTAACAGGCCGACCAGCAGTGCCGCGCCGCTGACCTTGCCGAGGGCGATGGTGACGATCGCCGGCGTTGCCGTGTAGCCGCGCCGGTGCGCAGTGATGAGGTAGAAGGCCAGCGTCAGCGTCTCCCAGGCGAAGAGGAACACGAAGACGTGGTCGGCGGTGATGACAATGGCCACCGACGCGCAGGTGAGCGCGTAGGCGCAGCCGAGTCCTCTGGCCCGGACGCGGTCCGGCCGGGCGGCCCAGGCGGCGCACGCCAGCGAGACCGGGACGGCGACCCCGAAGCTGATCACCAGGAACAGCGCGGAAAGCCGATCGACGGCCAGATCGGCCGCGCCGAAGCCGAGGAACGCGTCCAGGTTCAGCCGGATCGGTTGCCCGGCCAGCCCGGCGGCTCCGGTCACGGTCAGTGCCACCGCGGCCGCGGCGCCGAGCAGATAGGGCAGCGGGCGGGCCCAGCCGTGCCGGACACCGAGCACCAGATCGCCGAGCAGGGCGAGGCCGAACAGGCTCAGCCCGCCGATCAGGGCGCCGGTCACCGCTCTCGCCCCGCTGCGGTCAGCCTGCCGGTGGCCAGCAAGATCGCGGACAGCAGGCGGAACGGGCTCGGCGGTGATCCCGGCACCCACACGTCGACCGGGAGCAGGTCGCCGATGCCGTCGGCGGTGGCGTAGGACGGCGAGACCAGTCCGCCGCTGACGGCGTCGGTCCCCGCGGCGATCACCACCACCGGCCGGGGCATCGCCTCCAGCGTGCGGGCCAGCGGTGCGGCCATCCCGTGGGATCCGGCGCCGGTGACGAGCAGCAGGTCGGCGTGGCGGGGGCTGGCGGTGAAGAAGATGCCCAGCCGGTGCACGTCGTAGACCGGGTTGGTCAGCGCGAGGATCTCCCACTCCTCGGCACCGTCGGAGCCGGCGTCGACGTGCCTGATGTGGACGGACCGGCGCAACGCCTTGGTGCGCCGGGACAACGCGCGCCGCAGCTGCCGCAGGTCCGCATCGGTCTCGGCGAGTTCCGGGACGACCAGTGCGGCACGCGAGAGCTGTGCGACGTCGTTGCCCTCCTGCCAGGAGAACGTGCCCGGCCGGGCGGTGACACAGGCGCCGCAGCCGATGCACCGGCCCTGGTCCAGCCGTACCCGGCCGTGCTCTTCCCGGATCGCACCGGTCGGGCACAGCTCGTCCAGGCCGGGCTCCCACGTCGCCCGCTCGGCCGGGCGGGCGATCGAACGGACGTCGTCGGTGTCCGGCCGGCGGGGATATCCGGTGGTGAGCACCCCGTTGCGGAGGCCGCGGAAGATCCAGGGCACCTACATCACCACCCCGGCGATCGAGAGGCCGAAACTGGCCTCGACGAACGGAAAGTCGGTCAGGATGTCGCCACGGAAGGCACTGGAGAACACCGCGAGGTTGTGGAACGACGCGGACCGCGGCGCGCATCGCCGCAGCCGTCCGTCGGTCCCGGCCTCGAGCAAGTACAACACCTCGCCCTGCGGTGCTTCGGCCCAGCCGACTGCCCGCCCGGTCACCGGTTCGACCCGGGTGCTCAGCACTTCGTCCGGATGGTCGCCGAACAGCTCGACGATCTGGGCGAGCAGATCGAAGGACTCGGTGACCTCGTCCCAGCGCACCCGCAGCCGCGCCATGGCATCGCCGTCACTGCGGTGGGTCACGGGCCGCCGGCTGAGCTTGGGGTAGGCGTCGTAGGGCCGGTGCCACCGCGCGTCGTCCTCGTGTCCGCCTGCCCGCCCGACCGGGCCGAGCAGACCGTGCTGCAAGGTGAAGTCCTCGTCCAGGGGCCCGGTGCCGCGAAGCCGGTCGAGGAACGACGCGGTCTGCATGAGTGCCGCGGCGTCCCCGCTGATGTCCCGGCGGAGCGTGTCCACCCGGGCCTTGAGCTCGTCGCGGCCGAGCAACGGCAGCGCGCGGACCCCGCCGGGGACCACGACACCGCGGCCGAACCGGTTGCCGCACAGCGCGGAGACCAGCCGCAGCACCCGCTCCTTGTGCCAGCCGAAGCGGGCGAGGGCAACCGCGAGGCCGGCGGCTTCGGCGAGTTTCATCGCGACATCGAGGTGGTTGGCAATGCGTTCGAGCTCCGCGTGCAGGGACCGCAGCAGCTGGGCGGCGAGCGGTACCTGCGCGCCGGCCAGTTCCTCGACGGCGTGGCAGAAGGCCAGTGCGTGCGCGACCGACGCGATGCCCTCGACCCGTTCGGCCAGCAGGACGCCACGGCCGGGAGTCATCCCCTCGAACCGCACTTCGAGACCACGGTGCTTGAAGTGCGGGCGCACGTTCACGTGCGGGATGTCCTCGCCCGGGGTCTCGACGACGTACTCGACCGCTTCGAACACGCCGGAGCGGACCGGACCGTGCGGGAGGCTGAACAGGCCGGTCCCCATCACGTGGCTGCGCAGCGCGCGTTCGTCCGGTTCGACGTGGGTGGGGTGGAACGCCGCGCCGGGGCTGGGCAGCGGCTCGTTGCCGTCCGGATGCGGGAGAACCAGCGGGTCGAGCCGGGGATGGCCCTGCGCGACCACGCCGAACAGATCGTGCAGCTTCCGCTCGTACCAGAACGCCGCCGGAATCCGCGGGGTCAGCGCCGGGTAGCGGTCGACGCCGGGCGGCAGCTGCAGATCGACGACGTCGATGCCGTCCGGACGGGCCAGCACCACGTGCATCCGCACGCCCTCGGTGACGTCGCCGTCACCGGCCAGCGCGGCGAACCGCGCGCCGGCCGCCATCCGGCCGAGGATCTCCTCCCGGCTCATGTCCCGCCTCCCAGCTCGGCCACGCCGCGGGCGAGCAGATCGCTGAAGTCCGCAGGCGGGTGCACGCCCAGCACGATCAGCACCAGCAGCCCGGCCACCATCGGCGCGACCATCCAGGCGCTCGGCTCCCCGCGTACCGGCAGGTCGGCTCCGCCCCGGACGAACAGCATCCGCGTCGTCGCCACCGAAAGGCCGAGGAAGGCCAGCGTGACGAGGACGACCAGGACCACGGTGACCGTGTCGTGGGCGCCGGCCAGCCCACCGGCGACGATCTGGAACTCGCTGCGGAACAGCCCGAACGGCGGCATTGCCGACAGCGCCAGTATCGCGAACAGCAACAGCGGGGCCGTCCACGGCAGAGTGTCCAGACACGACCGGATGGTGCCGGTGTCCTTGGTGCCGTACTTGCGGACCAGTACCCCGGCGCCGAAGAACGCGTTGCCCTTCGCCGCGGCGTGCGCGATCACGTGCAGCAACACCCCGGCGAACGCGAGTGGCGCGCCGAGCCCGATCCCGATGGTCAGGATGCCCATGTGCTCGACGCTGGAGTAGGCCAGCAGCCGCTTGAGGTCGCGTTGCTCCAGCAGGTACAGCGCGGCCAGCAGCAGCGTGAGCACCCCGAACACGAGTAGCACGGTGCGGGGGAACCCGGGGCCGAGAGTCCCGCTGGCGACTTGGTAATAGCGCAGCACCGCGTAGAAGCTCACCGCCAGCAGCGAACCGGACAGCATCGCCGACACCGGGGTCGGGGCCTCCGAGTGCGCGTCCGGCAGCCAGGTGTGCACCGGGAAGAGGCCGACCTTGGTGCCGAACCCGACCACCGCGAGCACGAACGCCAGCTGGACCGCGGTGTGCGGCAGCGTGCTCCCTGCGGTGAGCAGGGGAGCGAACGCGACGTCGTAGGACGAGCCGAGGACGGTGGATCCGGCGTAGTACATCACGATCGTCGCCAGCAGGCCGATGCCGAGCCCGGCGGAGGCGAGCAGCACGTACTTCCAGGCCGCTTCGGCGGCGTTGTCGGTGTCGTCCAGTGCCACCAGCAGAGCCGACACCACGGTGGTGATCTCCACCGCGATCCACAGCAGGGCGAGACCGTCCATGAGCGGTGCACACATCATGGACCAGGCGAACAGGTTCAGTCCGATGTGGAATCGCCGCGCGTAGCGGGCGAACCCGGGGTGTTCGCGTTCGGCGTTGAGGTACCCGATCGAATACACCGCCGTCGCGGCGTAGAGGAACGTGGTCCCGAGGAGGAACACCACCGACAGCGCGTCGGCCCGGAGGATCCCGAACCGGACCGGTTCGCGCACCACCGCGGGCACCAGCACGATGGCGAGCCCGAGACCGGCCAGCGCGGTGCAGAGCGTGACGGTTTCGCTGATCCGGACGCGAGCGGGCAGCGCCGCGAGCACGGACAGCAGCGGCAGCGTGGTGAGCAGGACCAGCACGACGGACACGAGGTTCACTCCCTCAGCTTGGTGAGGTTGCGGGTGGACAGTGACTCCGAGCGCCGGTGGTGGACCTGCATGAGCACGCCGAACACCACCACGGCGACCAGCAGGTCGAACAGGAACGCCACCTCCAGGATCAGCGGCATCCCGGCAGCGACCACCAGGCTGGCCAGGGACACCCCGTTCTCCAGCGAGAAGAACCCGATCGCCTGCGAGACCACGTCGCGGCGCACGATCATGAGCACGAACGCCACCAGGATCACCGCGACCGACAGGGCGAGTGCGGTTTCCGGCAGCGCCGGGCTCGTGACGTGGAAGCGCCCGGTCGCGAAAAACCCGAACGCCGCCACCGCAACTGCGAGGAGCACTTCGCTGGCGACGCCGAGCGCGCCGCTGCCGGCGATCTCGGTTCCCGCGGCGCGCAGCATCCGCAGCACCAGCCACGGAACGACGATCACCTTGAGCGCCAGGGACAATCCGGCCAGTGCGTAGAGCTCCGGCACGTCCCGTACGACTGCGACGACCACCGCGAGCAGTGACACCAGCAGCGATTGCGCGGCGTAGACGCGTACTTGCGCGCGCAGCAACGTGGTTCGCAGCATCGCGAACTCGGTCAGCAGGACCAGTACCGCCAGCCCGTTCGCCACCCCGGCGTACACCCCCGGCGGGGCGACGGCGGCCGGGTCCGCAGCAAGGACGTTCATCAGCCGCCTCCGAAGTAGAGGGTGAACACCGCCAGCACGGCGAGCAGGAACGCAGCCGCGACGAACTCGGTGATCTTGAACAACCGCAGCTTCGCGAACGAGTTGTCGATGACCGCGATCAGCACGCCGAGCACGATGCACTTGCCCACCAGCGCCACGACGGCCACTGCGACGTCCCCGGCACCGGGCGAAGCGGCCAGCCCCCACGGGGCGATGAAAACGTTGATCAGGATGGTGAAGAGGATCAGCTGTTTCATCGCCGATCCCCAGCTGAGCATCGCGAAGTACGGGCCGGAGTGCTCGAACGGCCGGGCCTGCTCGATCATGCCGAACTCGGTGGTCCCGGTGTGTGTCTCCACCGGGATCCGCCCGGTTTCGGCGAGGATCACCAGCAGCAGCGCGGCGGCGCCGAGCAGGTGTGCCGGCCGCACGATCTGCTCGGCCGAGGACCGGACTGTCTCGGCCAGTGCGTACGGCAGGTCGGTTCCGGTCACCAGCGCGACGGTGAACACCACGAACAGCACCACCGGTTCGGTGATCGCGCCGAAGGTCTTGGCCCGGCTCGCGCCCAGCTGCGCGTAGGGCGAACCCGTTTCGGCGGCAGCCACGGCGACCGCGAAACTGGCCAGCGCGAGCACGAACCCGCCGCCGAGGATGTCGCCCAGGTAGCCGAGCGGCAACGGGAACGTGGTGAGGACCGGGATCAGCAGCGGCACCGTCAGATAGCACGCCATCGCACCCAGCGGGGCGACCAGGAACACCCAGCTGGCCCCGTCCGGTGCCAGGGCTTCCTTGCGGAACAGCTTGCCCAGGTCGTAGTACGGCTGGAGCACCCGGGTGCCCCGCCGTCCCTGCAGCCGCGACTCCACCCGTGCGATCACCCCGGACACCCCGGGTGCGGCGACCAGTACGGTCAGCGCTTGCGCCAGCTGGATGACCGGTACCGGCACCGGCGTGCTCACGAGGGCTCCCCGGTCCGGGGAGCGGGCTGATGATCGGGGACTGCGGAATCCTCGCCCACTGTGACCTCCTCCACCGGCCTGCCTTCGTGTGAACACACGAAGGTGGTGCGGGTAGAGGCCATTAGCGGAAAATCCGCGGTTGAGGCGAGCCCCATCGCCTGTGCCCCCAGTGTGACCAACCCGGCGAGGTTGTGCAAGCCGACCGGCGCACCGACGAGGACACCGATGGGTCCTTGACCCGCGACGCCGACGACGATGTACTGGTGTCCGGCGATGGATCCCGCCGGGGCCGTGCGCCCGAACCGCCTCCGCGGAGGCTGATGGTTTCCTGGCCGATGCTTGCCGCCTTGGACCAGGAGGATTCGCCGTGAAGACGACCAAGATGGCGCTCCGGCTGTCGATTTTCGTCGGTGAGGGCGATATTTGGCACCACAAGCCGACGTACGTGGAGATCGTGCACCGCGCGCACCACGCCGGACTGGCCGGCGCGAGCGTGCTGCGGGGTGTCGAAGGCTATGGGGCCACGTCGCGCATCCACACCCAGCATGCGTTCCGGCTCAGCGACGATCTGCCGTTGCTGATCGTGATCGTCGATTCGGCGGAGAAGGTCCGGTCGTTCCTGTCCCAGCTGGACGATCTCGGCCTCAGCGGCCCGGTGGTGGTCGACGAGGCGGAAATGATCCGGTACGCCGAACCGGCACCCCGGCAATCGCACTGGTGGTCGGCGAGCCAGTCCGGCCCGGGGTGAATCGGGGACCGCGGCTCTGCCGGCGCAGGCAGGCGTGCGGAGCAAACCAGGGCCGGACGTCGATCTCCGGATCCCGCTGCAGCGCCGGGTCCGGTGCGGCTCCGGGGGTGATCGGGCCGGGCGGTGGCCGCGGCGCAGTGGCCCGCTTCGGTCGCGCAACGGCGTTGCCCACCCGGCGGAGAAGGAGTGATCATGCAGCTCACCGGATACGCCCTGCGCATGTCGATCTTCATCGGTGAGGACGACGTCTGGCACCACAAACCGTTGCACCGCGAGATCATCGAACGCGCGCGCGACGCCGGCCTTGCCGGTGCCACCGTGCTGCGCGGCTGCGAGGGCTACGGCATCCACGCGATGATCCACACCACTCGGCTGCTGAGCATGTCCGAGGACCTGCCCATCGTCGTCCTCGTCATCGACCGGGAGGATCGGATCCGGGCTTTCCTGCCCGAACTGGACGAACTGATCGGCGGGGGCACGGTGCTGCTGGAGGAAGTCGAAGTGATGAGCACCGAGGGGGCCGCGCACCCCTGACCGCCGTCCTCGTGGTCGTCGGCGCTCCGTTCGGGCAGGCGGTGGCGGGCTGCGCGAGGTCGGGCACTTTTCCGATGCGTACCAGTACTTTCGCCGGGCATCTGACCGGTTTCCCCGGCGGTCAAGCGAACCTTTCTCACGGCCAGACGCGTTGCCCGCCGACCCAGGTTTCCCGGACCGGGACGCGGGCGAGCTCTTCGGCGTCGGTGGCGAAGGGATCGCCGGCAAGGACGGTGAAATCGGCGAGGTATCCGGGCGCGAGCCGGCCCTTGGTCGTTTCCTCACCGGATGCGTAGGCCGAACCGGTGGTGTAGAGCGCGAGCGCCTCCTGGACGGTGATCCGCTGGGACGCCCCGAACAGTGCGCCGTCCGGGGCTCGGCGGGTCACGCAGCTCTGCAGTGCGAACAGCGGTTCGCCGGGCCCGCACGGGTGATCGGACGATCCGGCCACGGCGACCCCGGCGTCGAGCAGTGCGCGGTGGGCGAACATCCGTTCCACCCGTCGCGTCCCGTAGTACCGGGTCAGTTTGTCTCCGTGCGCGGCGGCGTAGTTGGCGAAGGGCACCGCGACCATCCCGTGGTGCCGCATCCGGGTCAGGATCCGGTCGTCGATGATCGAGCAGTGCTCGATGCGGTGCCGCGGGTCGCGCCTGGGGTATTCGGCCTGCGCGTGGTCGACGGCGTCGAGTACCCGGCGGATGGCCCGGTCACCGTTGGCGTGCACGCAGATCCGCCACCCGGCGTGGTGGACGTGGCGGACGATCTCGGTCAGCTCCGCCGCGGTGACCCGGGCCAGCCCGTGGCTGTCGGTGCCTTCGATGGGCTCTTCGACCAGACAGGTCCCGCCGTTGACCGCTCCGTCGGCGAAGGTCTTGACCCCGCCGAGGCGGAGCCTGCTCTGCGGCGTCGCCGCGCCGGGATCGGCCCGGAAGTGATCGAAGTGGTCGTAGGCGGCCAGCGCGTTCACCCGCAGGGTGAGGCGATCCTCCTGCTCGAGCCGGCGGAGTACCCGCCATTCCGCGGGACCGACGAGTGCGTCGCCGACGGAGGTGAGGCCGGCCGCGTGCAAATCCCGGACATGGCGGGCGAACGCGGCGGCCAGCTCGGTCGTGCCGGGTTCCTTGATCACCGTGGGGCGCGGGGTGAAGGCCGGGAACGCGAGGTCGTAGAGGGCCTGGTCGTGGACCACCCCGTCGAGCCGGCCCGCGGCGTCCCGGCCGAGCTGCCCGCCCGGCGGCGGGGTGCTCGCGTCGGCCAGTCCGGCGCGCTCGAGCCCACGGGTGTTCACCACCCCCGCGTGCAGGGTCACGTGCACGACCAGGACGGGGTGCTCCGCGCATGCCGCGTCCAGATCCGCGCGGGTGAGGTCGCGGCCGCCGTTGCTGCGGAAGGGGTCGTAGCCGCAGCCGATGATCCAGTCGCCCGGTGCGGTCCGCGCGGCCCGGTCGCGCAGTGCCTCGGCGAGGTCGGCGGTCGACCGGATCCGGGCCGGGGACAGCTCGACCTGCAGGGATTGTGCGGCGCAGATGCTCGGGTGCTGATGTGCGTCGTTGAACCCGGGAACCACCGTGGCCGCGCCGAAATCGTGGACCTCGGCGGCGGGGAACTCCCGGCGCAGGTCGCCGGGATCGCCGAGTGCGGTGATCCATTCCCCGCGGATCGCGAGCGCAGGCGGTTCGGTGCCGTCCATGGTCACGATTCGCCGGGCGGTCACGATCTGCACGGACATGGGATCCCTCCAAAGCGATCAGGCGGGCAGACCGGCAGGCTCGGCGCCGCCCGTCCGGCGGGCACCGGGAGGCGGCGGCGCCGGGCGGGTCGCAGTGTCCACAGCAGACCGGCGCCGTAGCCGGGATCCGGCGGACGTTCGAATTCGAGTGTAGGGCAGCATCGTCGCGCGCGACGGCTTGCTTGCGACGGCGCGAAGCGGGACAGTGATGGGTGGCGATGAGGCTCGCCGCAACCGCGGAGCTGGTCCGCTGATGGCCTCTGCCCGGTGACGGGAGGAGGCGCCATGCTCGAGTTCTCGCCGGTGGTGGAGCGGCTGCGGATCGTCGTGCTCCACGTCGGGCGCGAGAGATGGTGTGCGTCTTGCGGACTGCTGTCGGCGACCACGATCTGCTACGTCCTCGAGGCGTTTGACGGTGTTCCGTCCGGCCTGCATCGGTTCTGCTACTGCCGCACCTGCGAGTCGCAGGATGCGCGGTGAGCGCGGATTGACTGCGACGGAAGGAGACCATCGTGCAGCTGGTCCACGACGGCAGCGGTGATCCGGTCGTTTTCGGCCGTCCGCCTGGCACGACGGTGCGGATCGGCGTACCCGCACCGGAGCCGGTGCGGGCCGTCGTGGTCGCCGACGTGCTGCGGCGAATCCTCGAAGACCGCTACGAGCTCCAGGTCTTCACCACTGTCGTGCGGCCGGGGGAGGAGCCGGAGGGACACGAATGGGCTGTCCTCGACCACGTGCTGAGGGCGCTGTGGATTCCGCCGCCCACGCATTTCGCCGACTCGTTCCCGGACCGTCCGGTGAACGTGGTCGTCGAACCCGAAGGTCACCACGGCGCGGTGCCCGAGGGCGTGCTGCGGGTCCGGGTCGGGCCGGTCCGGATCGCCGATCGGGTACTGGCCGGGGCGCCGGATTTCCTGCCGCTGCGGCTGGCCTTGCTGAACACCCCGCTGCGTGCACCGGTGCCGGTGGGGCGGGCGGAGCTCGACCGCGCCGAGTCCACTGTGGAGCGTTGGCGGAACCGGGTGGCGAGCTGGGCCGGGAATGCTTCCGCGCGGATGCCGCAGGAAGTGGTGACCGAGGCGTACGCGGCATTGGACGACGACGTCGATGTGCCGGGGGTGCTGACGGTCCTCGAGCGGCTCGAAGCGGACCCGTCGATCGCGGACGGCGCGAAGTTCGAGGTCTTCGTGCACCTGGACCGCTTCCTGGGGCTGGACCTGCCCCGTTATCTCGGCTCCGGGCATTGACCGCGGATGCAGTTCTCGGCGGCGGCCCCGGTTCGTGCCGGACTGCTCGCCGGGGAACGGCGGGGAGCGTTGCTTTTTCCCGGCTCCTGCGGACCGGAGTTCAGGAGCCGTTGGCCGGCCGCCACACGTTCCCGAGATAAGCCGCGGTGCGACGGGCACCGCCGGCGTGGAACCCGCGGATGTGCCCGGCGATCGGCGGGCGCAGACCCAGTCCGGCCAGTCCGTCCAGCGGGACGAACTGCGGGTGCAGCCCTGCCTCGCGGTGATCGGGATCGGCGTTGCCGCCGCTTTCGTCCTCCGCGTACAGGACGATTTCCATCAGGTGGTGCCCGACCGAGGCATTGGTGGCGTCCAGGACGAAGGCAACGCTGGTCGGGTGCACGGCGAGCCCGGTCTCCTCGCGGGTCTCGCGGCGCACGCACGCCCCGACCGATTCGCCGTGGTGCGGGGTACCGCCGGGCAGGACCCAGTCGTCGCTGCGGCGGCACAGCAGGACTGTGTCGCGGCGCAGGACGAGAGCCGAACAGCGGAGGCTGATTTTGTCCTGGTCGTCCACTCGGGATACTCCTTCGGACTCGACAGTGCGGACTAGAACTCGTGGTCGGCGAGGGTGGTGCCGCCGCGCCGGTTGCCGTGCGCGTCCGTCGCGGTCAGCGCAGGCACCATCTCGGTGGTGACGAGTCCGTGTTCGCGGGTGAGCTCGTCGACGATGTCGAACGAGGCGGCGATGTTGCCGGGCCGGTCGATGACCGTGGTGAGGGTCGGCACATGCCGGCTCAGCTGGAAGAGCCGGTCGCCGTGCGGCCGGTGCGCACCGTGGAAACCCCACATGCCGCGCAGCACCGTGGCGCCCCGGGCGGTGCCCGATCGGCGGAGCCGTTGCACGAGTGCGCGGTGAATCGGTTTGCCCTCGTGCAGAGCGGATTCCGAGGTGTAGACCATCAGCTTCTGCCACAGCTGCAGGCCCCGTTCGTCGGATTCGGGCAAGGCGTGCGGGCGTTCGAACAACTGACCGTCTCGTTTGCAGATCCGCACCCGTTCGAGGGTGAGCAGCGGATGTTCCAGCAGGCCGCCCAGTTCGGGCAGCACCCGCGCGATCCGGTCTCCGTCGCCCACCGTCATGATCATCATCGGGACGTCGGCATTCCGGCCGAAGAACCGGGCCCGTTGCCGGTCGCCGTGCGCGGTCCCGTCGACGCCGAGCAGCACGGTCGCCCCGGCGATGCCGCGACGGTGCAGCAGACGGCAGACCGCCTGGTAGGCCGGCATCCGGAAGACCCGCTCCTGACGTCCGACGTAAATGGTCAGTTTGGTGCCTTCGTGGAGTTGCTGGGGCAGCACGGCCGGGCCGACCTCGTGCTGCAGCATGCGAGCGCGCTCCAGCACCATCAGCCCGTTCGGGTTCAGCCCGTCCACTTCCCCGAGCAGCCCTTCGATCCGGCTGCGGGTGTCCACCGCGATCGTGGTGACGGGCAGGTCTTCGGACAGGGTGAGCGACTGGTCGGTGCGCAGGTGGTGCTTGAGCCCGAATCCGGCGGTGCCGCGCAGCATGATGCTGGTGGCGACTTCATGGCGCCCGTAGACATCCATGATCGCGTCCGCGAAGAACCGGCCGCCGACGCGGTGGCGCTCTCCGAAATAGCTGGTCAGTTTCAGGCAGTCCTCGTTCACAGCGTGCTTCCGATCCACCGGCCCAGTGCCGCTCCGGCCACGCCGAACACCAAGCTCAGCACGATATTGCCGAAGGCGACCGCGTATTGACGTTCTTCGCTGACCCGGTGGGTCTCCAGCATCCAGGTGGAAAAGGTCGTGTAGGAGCCGATGGCTGCGGTACCGGCGAGCAACGCGGCGTCGTGATCGAGCCCGATGCCGGTGACGATGCCCAGGAGCACCGCACCGGAGATGTTCACCGTGAGCGTGCCGAAGGGAAACGTCCGGCCGGCCCGGTCGGCGATCATGCCGTCGATCAGAAACCGCAGTACCGAACCGGTCCCGCCGATCAGCAGGACCCCGAACCACACCAGCGCGCTCATCCGCGCACCCGGACGCGTCTCACGATGACCGTGGCGGAGTACAGCGCCGCGAAGCCCCCCACGACACTGGCCGCGGTGTAGGCCACCGCGAGGCCGTAGGAACCGTGCTCGATCATCTCGAGGATCTCCACTTGCATCGTGGAAAAGGTGGTGAGCCCGCCGCAGAGCCCGGTTCCCAGCAGCGGCCGCCGGTAGCTGGAAAGCGGGAGCCGCTCCTGCAACCGCGTGACGAAATATCCGAGCAGGAAGCTGCCGACGATGTTCACCGCGAACGTCGGCCACGGCCACTCCGCCGGGTCGGCGGCGAGGACCGTTCCGAGCAGCGCACGTGCCGCGGTTCCGACTGCGCCCCCGGCGAAGATCGCTGCCATCTCACGCCGATCACGGGCCATGGTCCCCGGTGCCCTCCTCCCTCTCCGCACAGCCTGGAGCCGGCAGACGCGGAACGGGACGACTGCCGGTGTTCACGAGGGGATCGGATCGTCGTCGAGGTTTTCCGGCCCGCACAGCACGATTCGCGACGCATCGGACCCGTCGGCGAGCACCGGGCGGGTGGCGTGCTGCCGGCACTGGCCCGCCGCGTCCCGGGCACGGTCCGGCGGCCTCCGCACCGACAGGAACCGACCGTGTCCGACTCCGATCGCGGCGTACACCGCGACCAGCGAGTGATACAGCACCGTGGTCCGGGGCAGGGTGGGCGAGACATCCATCGTGGTGTTTTCCAGGATGAACCGCAGCCGCCACAGCCCGGTGTCCACGGCGGTGATCGACAGGTGCATCGTGACGTCGACGGGCCAGCACTCGCGCACAAGGCGGTCCTCGCCACGGTCGGTGAGGGGCTTCGTCGACTCCTCGCCGGGGAATTCCAGGTGTGCGGTGTGTGGTTTTCCGGCCAGCGCGCCGAAATCGAGGTCCCCGGTGATCTCGCGGGGCGTGAGCGCTCCGCCGGTGACGTAGGCGGAATCTCCGGTGCGGAGCTGCTCGACCTCGATGAATCCCGTCGACCGGTGCGCTCGCTGCGCCGATCCGCGGGCCAATTGCCGGCATTTGACCGCGATCCGGAGGGTGCCGCGGGGCGTTCCCTGGTACAGGCACTCGGCCTGCAGGTACCACGGGTCCGGTCCGCGGTGGGTCTCGGACCAGGCGCGTGGCACGAGGACGCGGCGCAAACCGGCTGTACGACCGGATTCGTCCGGAGCGCACTCCGCCCGCAGGAGCGCGTCCACGGCCGGTCCGGCCGCGTCGAAGACGTGGTCGAGACCAGGCTGCCCGTCGGGGCCGGTCATCCCGCCGGCCCCGACGCGTTCGGGCGGCTCATCGGGCACTGTGCTCACCCGGCAGGGGCTGCACACCGTAGGGCAGACCGGGGTGGTCGGTTTCGATGTCCATCAGCCGGTTGTACTTCGCGACGCGTTCCCCCCGGGCCGGTGCGCCCGCCTTGATCTGGCCGGCACCGGTGCCCACTGCGAGGTCGGCGATGAAGTCGTCGGCGGTTTCGCCGGAGCGGTGCGAGATCATCCAGGTGTAGCCGTGGTCGCGGCAGGCCTGGATGGCGCCGAGTGTCTCGGTGACGGTGCCGACCTGGTTGGGCTTGATGAGCGCGGCGTTGGCGATCCCGCGTGCGGCTGCCCGGCGGATCAGTCCGGCGTCGGTGACGAAGTTGTCGTCGCCCACCAGCTGGATGCGCTCGCCCAGGCGGTCGGTCAGCTCGCGCCAGCCGGGGTCGTCGTCCTCGGCCATGCCGTCTTCGATGCTCCGGACCGGGAAAGCGTGCACGATCTCGCGGTAGCGTTCGACGAGTTCGGCCGAGCTGAGCCGCTCGTCGCCGATCCGGTACCTGCCGTCGTCCTGCCGGAACTGGGAAGCGGCCGGGTCCAGTGCGATCGAAACACCGGTGTCGCCGAGCGGGTAACCGGCTGCGGCGATGGCCTGGACCAGCAGTTTGAGCGCGTCCTCCGGCTGGGTGAGCTGAGGCGCGAAGCCGCCTTCGTCGCCGAGGCCGACGCCGTGCCCGGCGGCCACCAGCAGTGTGCGCAGGCTCCGGTACACGTCGGCACCGGCCCGCACCGCTTCGGCGGTCGAGGTGGCGCCGAGCGGCGCGATCATGAATTCCTGGAAGGCCAGCGCAGTCTGGGCGTGCGCGCCGCCGTTGAGCACGTTGAAGTGGGGTACCGGAAGGCGTGCGGACCGGCGTGGAAGCCGCAGCCAGGACCACAGCGGCAGGTTTTCGTGGTGTGCGAACAGCCTGCTGACGGCCATGGACACGCCGATGATCGCGTTCGCGCCCAGGCGGGCGCGGTTGGCGGTGGCGTCGAGGTCCACCATGGCCTCGTCGAGTTCGGCAAGGCCGGGCCACGCCCGGCTGCGGACGAGATCCCGCAGTTCTCCGGTGACGGAGCCGATCGCCCGCCGGACGCCCGCCCCGCCGTACCGGTCCGGGTCGCCGTCGCGCAGTTCGTGTGCCTCGTTACGGCCGGTCGAGGCACCGGACGGGACGGAAGCGGACGTCCGGTGTGCCGCGGTCGCCGCGGTCACCCGCAGCGTGGGGCGGCCCCGGGAGTCGAGAATTTCCCGGGCGTCGACGTCCACGATTTCCAGAGCGGTCACCTGTCCTCCTGGCGCATTGCATCGCTACCAGGGACCGTCAGCGGAATCTCCGCGGTTGAAGGCGAGCCCCATCGCCGATCCCGATTGTGCCACGACCCGCCGGACGGCGCTGCCGGCGGCGGCCGGTGTGCCCGCAGACGCTGCTCGTGGTTCGCCGCAGTCCGGTCTGTCATCGCCGCTTTTTCCTCGACGGCCATCCGTGCTGGCGCAGATACCAGCCGATGACGCCGGGCACGACCGCGGTGAGCACCGCACCCACGGCGATGACCAGTGGCGCGCCACGCTGGATGCCGACACTGGTGATCACCAGCCCCGTGCCGAGCAGCAGCACCATTCCGGCCGCGTTCACCAGCATGCTGCCGATACCGGGTGGCGGGGCATCGAATCGCTGGGCCAGGCCGGGATTTTCCTTGATCAGGAACCGTTCGATCTCGTCGAGTCTGCGTTGCTCGTCATCGGGCAGCGCCATCGGACCTCCGTGCAACCGCTCCGTCGTGCCGGATGCCGTGCCCGCCTGCGAACCGCGCCGAGAAACCGGGCCTGCCCGCCGGCGGCGGGACCAGCAGTCCGGGACGCGGTCGCGAAGGGCCGGGAGCGGCAAGGGATCCCGGGTCCGGACTGCGGGACGTCCGCCGACGGGGACACCCCGGGCGGCAACCGGTGTCGCGGAAAACCTCCCCGGCCGGGGAGGTGCGCTCCGGCGTGCGGTGTTGCGCAGCCGGCGTCAGCCTGCCGGGAGGCATCGCCGAAATGGACATGGGGCGCTCCTACCTGCTCCAGATCACGATCGATCGCATCAGGTAGGGACCGTTGGCGACGAAAGTCGCGGTTCGGGTCCGGCGAGCCCCACCGCCGGAAGCGCCGTGGCGCCGTCCGAAGCCTAGTGCATCCGCCCCGCGAGGCGCTGCGCAACTCCCGGCCGTGCCGGTACGCACGACGTACCTGACTCCTTCCGGTGCGGCACGATCATCCGCGCTTGCCGCCTGGAGAGCGGAAATGCTGCTCAGGGAACGGAATCAACGGTTCAAACCGAGCTCGCAGTGCCCGGAAACCGGGCGGCGGCGGATGGTCTGGCCGTGCAGCCGGCTGCTGGCATTGCTTCGTCCCGAGACGCATTCCGTCGGGCGACGACCCGGCGCGTTGTGCGTGTGGCGGGAAAGTGTTGTCCGTTGCTAATAAAAGCTAACCGTGGTTATGTTCTGCGTTCGTGGCGTGTGGATGACGCACGCCGGTGAGGAGGCTGCGGTCGTGCGGACGGCGAGTTCCGGCGGCAATGAAAGGCCGGAACCGGCGGAGCACGATCGGCCGGGTATGCGGCCGTGGCGGTTCGTCGTCGCGTTCGGCGCGGTCAGCATGCTGGTCGACTTCGTCTACGAGGGTGCGCGCTCGATCACCGGTCCGTTGCTGGCCTCGCTCGGTGCTTCGGCGGTGACGGTCGGGATCGTGACCGGTGTCGGCGAGGGTGCCGCTCTCGCGCTCCGGCTGGTTTCCGGCCCGCTGGCGGACCGGACCCGCCGGTTCTGGGCGTGGACGATCGGTGGTTACGCGTTGACCATCGTGACCGTGCCGTTCCTGGGATTGACCGGCGTGCTGTGGGTGGCGGGGGTGCTCGTCGTCGCGGAGCGGGTGGGTAAGGCAGTGCGCTCGCCGGCCAAGGACACCCTGCTGTCGCACGCCACCGCCGTGACCGGGCGGGGCCGCGGCTTCGCCGTCCACGAGGCCATGGACCAGATCGGTGCGCTCCTCGGCCCGCTGACCGTGGCTGCGATCCTCGCCCTGACCGGTGGCGGCTACGCTCCCGCGCTGGGCGTGCTGGCCCTTCCCGGCGTTGCTGCCTTGGCGCTGCTGGTGTGGCTGCGCGGCCGCGTTCCCGACCCGGCCGGCTACGAACGGCACGAGGCGCCGGATCCGGCACCGGATGCGCTGTCCGGGCGATTGCCGCGGGTGTTCTGGATTTACGCCGCGTTCACCGGCGTGACCTTGCTCGGCTACGCCACCTTCGGCGTGCTGTCGTACCACGTCGTACAGCGGAACTTGGTGCCTGCAGCCGCGATTCCGGTGGTTTACGCCGCGGCCATGGGCGTCGATGCACTCGCCGCGCTGGCCACCGGCTGGGCCTACGACCGCCTCGGCCCCCGGGTACTGGCCGTGTTGCCAGTGCTGGCCGCCGCGGTGCCGTTGCTGGCGTTCACGGACACTACCTCGCTCGTCGTTGCGGGAGCGCTGCTGTGGGGCGCGGCCATGGGAGTGCAGGAGTCGACGCTGCGCGCGGCGGTCGCCGATCTCGTCCCGCCGGCCCGGCGGGCCACGGCGTACGGCTTGTTCGCCGCGGTGATGGGTGGAGCCACGGTGGTCGGCGGCATCCTCGCCGGCGCCCTCTATTCCTACTCGATTCCGACCCTGATCATCGTCACCGTCGCGGTCCAGGTCGTCGCTGTGGCGCTGCTCGTGGCGACCCGTCGCTAGCACGCACGGTGCCCGGAATCCAGCGGTCGGCGTCCCCCCCCCCTCCGGCACCGTGCCGGCGTCAAGGAATTCGGCGTTCCGGGTGATCGCTGCTACCGTGGAGATGTCCGCGACGATCGCAGTCGTGGGCCGGTGATGGAGCTCGCCGTGATTGCGCGAACCAGCGCTGATGGCTTCTACCCGCATCCTCGGCCGGGGCACCGCTGTGCCCGGCCGACCGGCATCCGGGAGGAGCCATGCACGATGGCATCCGGCAGCGTGGTCCGCAATGAGCGCGCGCGAGGACCGATTGCCTGCGTCGTGCGGTATCCAGCCGCCGACGGTCCGCGCAGCCGAGCGGATCATCCACCGGGAGAAACGGCGCATTCGCGGGGAAGAAGCCGTGCGCCGGCGTGCCCGCCCCCGCGCACCGGCGAGCCCCCGCCTGCTCCCGGAACGCCCGATCATCCACGTCGTGACGGTCGACGGGCGGGCCCGGAGCGGTCCGGGCCGGTGGAGCGCCGTTCGCTGCGGGCGTGCGCTCGCGGAAGCGGCGACTTTCGCCGAAGCGGTGTATATGCTGGCAGAACGGGAAAGCGAGCCACAATGAGTCCTCAGTGGACCCGGCGGTGGGTGGCGCTGTCCTGGTGGCGCGAGCGGAGGCGACCCTCGATGTCGGGCACAGACGCGGTCCGGAGCCGGCTGACCGGAGCGTGTGAGCCGTGGGAGATCCCGATCGGACGTGACCTGGCGGAGCGGCTCGATCCCGGCCGGCGTTCGCGGCCCGTCCCCGGGGCCGCCGCGGAGGACATCGCGGACCTGGTGGGGCCGGGGGAGCTGCTGGTGGTGCCGTCGGCGAGCCGTCCTGCCCCGGACGGGCCGGTCTGCGTTCCCGATCAGGTACTGGGGCTGGGTTCGCGGGGTGTGGCGTGGTGGGTCGACGGTCTGCCCTATCCGCGGATCGTCGGGATGATCCCGTATGCCGAACTCGTCGCGACGGAGCACCTGGTGGCGGGCAAGCACGGCTGCCTCGTGCTGACCGGGACCAGGGCCACGCTCGTGCTGCGTTATCGCAGCTGGGCCTGGCCCATGGTGCGAGGGGTGCTGACCCGGTTGCGCGCGCTCGGCGTCGGCAGCTCCGGTTCGGCCGGCGCCGGCGCGGAGTCCGTTCGCTGGGCGGATCTGCCGAGCTCGCCGCTGGTCGGACTCGGTCACGGCGGGCCGCCACGGTGGTGTGCCGCCGATGCGGAACCGGCGCGCGGCCGTCCCTGGCGGCGCTCCCGGCCGGCCGCAATGGTGGCGCTGACCCGGCACGAGCTCGTCGTCGTCCGCCATGTCCTCGGACAGGCCCCGCTCGCGCACGGAGTGGACCTGCTCGCGGTCCCGCGCAACCGGATCACCGGCCTCACCGCGCACGCGGACCGGCTGCAGGTGCGCACCGTGATCAGCGAACACGAGGTCGAACTCAGCCCGGTGCTGGCCGAGCAGGCGCGGACGAAGCTCGGTCCGCTCCTGCACACCGGCACCCGGGAACCGGCAACGCGACAGCACCGAACTCAGCCACCGCCGAGAACGGCATCACCGTGGTGATGCAGACGTCCGGTTCACCCCGAACGGCGGACAAGGGCTGAAGGAGGGTCGGGCGACCGCCGGGAGCGGCTGTCCGAAGCCGCCGGGACCGGGCATCCTGATCACGGAGTGCCGTCGACAGTTTTTCCGTTGCACGGCTTGGATTCGATCGCGACGAGCCGGTCGATCGCGTGCCGTGGCCCGACACAGCCGCGTGTCCTTTCCCTCGGCCGCGTGCCGCTCGCCTCAGCCACGACGGCTGCCCGGCCACCGCCGTCGGCCCGGACCTCACCGGGCCAACCACCATGGCCCAGGGCCGCCGACCACCTCATCGAGTCCTTCGGCCACCTCGACGTGCTGATCAACAACGCCAGCTCGGCGATATCCGGCGGAGCCCAGCAGCCCGCCGGCAACTCGCCCAGCGCCTCCTCGACCGCGGGTTCGGCGTCGGTGGCGACGGTCAGCCGTCGAAGGTCTGCTGGCTGATCGTCCGTCCTTCGGGGACGGTCCACGGGGGCAGGGCGGTCAAGACCTTCGCCATGTCCGGGCCGGTGCGCCGGAACACCTGCTCGACCAGGATGTGCACCGGGCCGGTGCGCTGGATGGTGGTGGTGTAGCCGCCGGGCAGGCCGGCCAGGTCGAGGACGGCCTCTCCGCCGGCGAAGGGACGGCCGCCGAGGGCGGTGACGGCGCCGGTGACCGTCACCCGGACGAGATTGGCTCCGGTCGGGGCCAGGCGGAGGCCGATCGCGGCCGGGCCCGGTGTGAAGGTGAGCGCGCCGGCGGGGACGTCGACCGCGGTGGCCGCGAGGGTGTCGCCGGTGGTGCGGAGGCCGGTGGCGCGGGCGACGTCGCCGACCAGGCCCAGTTCGGCCGGGGTGCGGGGATCGCGGCCTTCGAATTCGATCCGCGGCGGGCCGTCGCCCTGGACCTGGTAGGCGCCGACGTACTTCGGGCGCGTCGACGAGTAGGGGCTGGTCAACGCGGAGAAGACGAGGCCCGCCACGGTGACGACCACGGTGGCGGCGGCGAACCAGCGGACCCGTCGCGCGTGCACGATGAGCGGCGCCAGGGCGAGGGCCAGCAGCGCCCCGATCAGCGCGGCGATGACACCGAGCACAGGGTCCAGCGGGAATGCGGCGGGCAGCCGGCCGAGGACGGGCACGGCCAGCGAGAACAGGCTGTGCGCGAACTCGGCGACGAGCACGCACTGGACCAGCACGGCGGCGACCGGCGGCAGGTACCGCCACCGGCCTCGCAGCGGGAGCGCCACGAGGGTCGCCACGACGCCGAGGGCGGCGGCCGTCCACAGCAGGTAGGCGGCGCCGAGACCGAACACGGCCGCGAGCAGGCCGAGGAAGGTGACCAGGGTGAGGCCGCCGTACCAGACCACCACCGGGTCCACAGTGGACCGCCGGCGCAGCTGGGGCAGCAGGAAACCCAAGGCGCTCAAGGGGAGTGGCACCAGGTAGACGAGCCACGGGTGGGCGAACCAGGATTCCGAGCCGCCGGCCAGCCACTGCAGGACACCGGCGAGCACCCCGGCGAGCACCGCCAGCAGGAGCCCGGCCAGCCCGGTGGCGGCGGAGACGAGGATCCGCCGGACGTCGCGGGTCCGCCATACCAGCACCCCGAGTACGGCGGCCAGCACGAGCAGCCCGATCAGGGCGCCGAGCGGCGAGGCGGTGACCCAGAAGCGGGAAAGCACGTCGAAGTAGTACGGCGGGGTGCCCGTCTGCTGCGGCGATCCGGCGGCGGCGGAGCGCGCGTAGCCGGCCGCGAGGTCCACATAGGATTGTGCGGTGCCGGGGTCGATGCGGTCCACCCGGTCGATCGGGGTGTGGTAGCCGTAGCCGTTCTCGAAGATGGCGTAGTCGAGGCCGGGCCAGCCCGCGCCGCGCCAGACCCGGCTGTCGGTGTCGGAGTTGATCAGGCCGGCGCCGAACAGGGTCTGCCCGACGATCGAGCCGAACGGCCGGGCGGTCCCGCCCACGAGGTCGACGAGCCCGCCGCTGCCGCTGCCCGCGTTGAACATCACCGGCAGGCCGCCGGAGCCGACGGCCTCCAGGTTCAGGAACGACCGCACGTCCCGCGCCCACGGGTGCCGCGTGAACGCGTCGGCGCCGGTGAGGCCGACCTCCTCGCCGCCGTTGAAGAGGTAGACGACGGTCTGCTTGGGGTGTTCGCCGGACAGTTGCCGGGCGGCCTCCACGAGGGCGCCCGCGGCCACGCCGTCGTCGGCCGCGCCGGGACCTTCGAACGCGGAGTCGATGTGGACGTTCACCAGCAGGGTGTCGTTCGACTCGCCCTGCTGCCGCGCGATCACGTTGTCCACGCCGTAGGCGACGTCACGGTCGTGGAACCGGTACACGCCGGTGGCGTGCTGGCGGTCGACCTGCAACCCCGGGATCGCGTGCAGTTTTCCGGCAACGAGGTCGAGCCCGCGGGCGAGCGCGTCCGTGCCGGACGTACGCACGCCGAGGTCCTGCAGCTGCTGCGCCGTCGCCAGCGCCCGGCGGCCCGCGTCGCCCTCGGGCGGGGGCCGGGTCGCCCACCAGGACAGGCCGAAGGCCACGGCGAGTACGGCCGCGATCAAGGCCCAGGTGAGCGCGAAGCGGCCCCGGCCGCGCGGTGGCGCGGGGGCAGGGGCGCGGCCGGTCAACGCGGGGGCAGCCATGACCTCAGCTCACTTTCGACGACGTCCGGACGCTCGAGCACGAGCATGTGCGCGGCGTCCGGCACCTCGGTCAGCGTCGCGCCGGGGCAGGTGCGCGCGATCGCCGCGGCCATCTCCCGCATGCCGGTGGTGTCGGCGGTGCCGACGAGAACGTGCACCGGGCAGGCCATCCCGGCTAGCCGGCCGGCGGCCGGACCCGGGTCGGTGAAGTCCGGAGTGGACTGTTGCAACGCGTAGTTCACCCGAGACATCTCCGCCACGAGCCGGCGGATCTCCTCCCGGGAGACGTCCGCCGCGCGCGTCGGGCCGTCCACGTGCAGCTGCCCTTCCAGTGCGATGATGCGCTCGAGGTCACCGGCCTCGTCCGCGGCCTCGATCGCGTCCAGCAGTGCCTGCTCGTCGGCCGACGCGGACGCTTCGAAGCCGGAAACGTCCGGTGCGATCAGGAAAAGCCCGCGCACCCGGCCGGGGTGGGCGAGGGCGAAGTCGAGGGCGATCCGGCCGCCGCGGGAGGCGCCGACGAGTACGACCGAGTCCAGCCCGTGCCCGTCGAGCACGCTCACGAGGTCGTCCACATCGGAATACTCGCCCTCGACCGAGGTTTCCGACCGCCCGAAGCACCGGCAGTCGTAGGCCACGGTGTGCAGTTCGTCGGCGACGGCCGCCATCAGCCCGGCCCACATCGCCGAATGCGCGATGCCCGCGTGGACCAGGACGGCGGGCGGGCGGCCGGGAGTGCCGGCCGTGGTGGTGGACAGCGATCCCCCGGGGACCGCCAGCGCGCGGGTTTCTATGACAGTGCTCCCGTCGAACTCAGGTGCCGCTCGGCGACGAACCGGCTCAGCCCGGCCGCGTGGTCACGCAGGTACAGGTGGCCGCCCGCCCACGTCCGGACCTCGCAGGGCCCGGTGGTCTGTTCCGCCCAGCCGGAAAGCTGCGATGCCGGCACCTGCGCATCGGCGGTGCCGCCGAGCGCGTAGACCGGCACGGTGAGCGGCGCGCCGTGCCGGTAGCGGTAGCCCTGCGCCATCGCGTAGTCCGCGCGGATCCCGGGCAGGACGAGCTCCAGCAGGTCCGGGTCGGCAAGCAGCTCCGGGGCGACGCCGAGCGCGCGCAGGTCGGCGAGGATCTCCGCGTCGGCCGGAGCCGGGCGCGGCACGAGCGTCTGCGGCGCAGCCATACCGGACACGAACAGGCAGCGCACCGGGAAGCGACGGGCCAGCTCGAACGCCACCAGCGCGCCGAAGCTGTGCCCGAACAGGCTGGTCGGCCGCGGGCTCTCGGACAGCTCGCCGGCCAGTACCTCGATGAGCTCGTCGAGGTCGGTCACCGGTTCCTCCAGCATCCGGTGCTCGCGCGCGGGCAGGTCGGCCACCCACAGCCCGAGCCCGTCCGGCAGCCACCGGGCCCAGTCCCGGTAGGCCGACCCGGTGCCGCCTGCGTAGGGCAGGCACACCAGCCGGTCCTGGGCGGGACCGGGACCGAGCCGGCGCAGCCACGGCGTACCGGTCACCGGACGCTGAGCGGCCGCAGGTCCGTCCACACCCGCTCGATGTGGTCGAGGCACTCGTCGCGCGTTCCGGTGGTGCCCTCGCGGTGCCAGCCCGCGGGGGTTTCGCGGCCGTCCGGCCAGATCGAGTACTGCTCCTCGTCGTTGCGAACGACGGCGTACCGGTCTTCGGTCATCATCCTCACCTCGGTTGTCGTGCGGTTTCCGGGGAAAACGGGGAGAGCAGGGTGCCGCCCGCGGCCGCGACGGCGCTGACCACGAGGCATCCGACCCCGATCGCGGCCAGGGTGACCGCGCCGGAGGTCAGGTCCAGGGCGAGGCCGGCGGCGAACACCGACAGCGGCCGCAGGCCGAACGTCACCACCTGGGCCGTGGTCGCGACGCGGCCCAGCAGCTCGTCGGGAGTGAGCCGGGCGCGCAGCGTGGTGTAGAGGACGCCGGCGAACGCCTCGCCCGCGCCCGCGACGAGAGCGACCGCAATGGTGAGCGGCAGCCAGGACGTGAAGCTGAGCACGAGCAGCGCGACTCCGTCGACCACGGTGCACACCAGCAGTACCCGGCCCGGGGCCTGGCGCAGCCGCGGCGCGAGCACGGCACCGGCGATCGCACCGAGCGCGTACACCGTGATGACCAGCCCGAGCGTCTGCGATGACCAGCCGAGGTCCTCGCGGACGTAGTAGGTCGCCACGATCACCACTGGCGCGGTGAAGAACGTGACGGCGGCCCAATACAGCAGCGTCGCGCGCAGCAGCCGCTGGCGCCCGATGAACTCCAGCCCCTCGCGGACCTGAGCGCGCATCGTGCCGCTCGCTCGCGGCCCGGCTGCCTGCAGCGGGCGCCGGACGAGCAGCAGCGTCAGCGCGGACACGGCGAACGTCGCGGCGTCGACGCCCAGCGTGATCGCCCCGCCGACTGCCGCGACCAGCACACCGGCGATGCTCGGCCCGACCAGGTAGCCGAGTGCGTTGCCCACCGACAGGTAGGAGTTGGCCTGCCCGAGCCGTTCGTGCCCGACCAGCGAGGGCACGCAGGACAGACACGCCGCCTCGAACACCGCGTACAGCACGCCGACCGGCACCGTGACCGCGTACAGCACCGGCAGCACCGGAAGGTGCAGCAGCGCCGCCAGCGGGACCAGCGCGACGAGCACGGTGCGGCCGGCGTCGGACCACAACATCATCCGCCGCCGGTCGAACCGGTCGGCCCACGCGCCCGCCGGTACTCCGAACAGGAGCATCGGCAAGGCCGAGAGCATGGAGATGATCCCCATGTGCAGCCCCGAGCCGGTGAGGGCGAGCACCAGCAGCGGCAGTGCGGTCTTGTTCAGCGCGTCGCCGAGCGCCGACGCGGTCTGGCCGCCCGCGAAGAGCAGGAAGTCGCGATCGCGGGCGAGGCCCGTGCCGGTGTCCGCTGGAGTGCCCACGTCGCTAGGCCCAGTCGTCCCAGTCCTTCGCCCCGGTGACGGCGCGCAGGCCGCCCTGGGACTTGAAGTACAGCTGCGCGAGGTAGCGCTCCGGGATGCAGGTGAGCCAGCCCAGAGCGTTGTCCTCGTTGACGATCTGGTGGCTGTAGGAGATCGAGGCGTCCATCGACTCGATCGCGTGCCAGTACCCGCTCGGCACGTACAGCGTCTCGCCCGGGTGGAGCACGGTCTCTTCCACCACCACGTCGCGGAACAGTGGCTGCTTCTGCAGGTTCGGCTTGCGGTAGTCCACCTGCGCCATGCCGAACTGCCGGCGGAACGCCCGCGGGTACAGCTTCGCGTGCTGGTCCGGCGAGACGAAGTAGCAGCGCTTGCGGCCGACGACCTGGCACAGGTATGCCGCGGTCTGCATGCCGTCACTGTGGAACGGTGTCACGGTTCCCTTGCTGCCCACGAACATCACCGCGGCGACGCGGGAGGACACCGTGCTGCGGGAAGCGGGTTTGTCGCTGCCGCGGTTGAGGAACGTCTTCGCCAGTTTCAGCCCGGCCTGCTTGAGCGGGTTGCGCGTCGTGCCGGAAGTCTCGGCCGGGAACCGGATGTCCGCCCAGTTGGGCACCAGCTCCGGCAGCTCGTAGTCCTCCTCCAGATCGGGGTAGTGCTCGATCATCCGGTGCACCGGATAGGCACGCAGGTAGTGCGCCGTGCGGGGTTCCTCGTTGTTCTCGATCTCGTCGAGCAGCTTCTCGAACTTCATCGGCCGGAACCCGCCGACCTGGCCGAGGATCAGCTTGCCGTCGAGGTCCTGGATGTTGGCGTGGATATCCATGTCGCCGAAGAACTTGCGGAAGTAGTCGAACCCCCAGCGTTCCATGGCGGGCCACGAGTCCATCAGGCCGGTGATCACGGCGGGGCGGCGCTTGCGCACGTAGTCCCGCACGAACTCCGCCGGGTCGGGGTCGTGCACGCGATCGATGGCGTCGAGCCGAAGGTCGGCTTCACCGAAGAACTCCGGCGGCGGCGTGGCGTCGTCCGGCCGGCCGTCCTCCTGGGCGGGGCTGCTGGTCATCCTTCCCTCCTCCTTCTTCACTGGGTGGTCTCTCGGGTGGTTTCGCGGATCGCGTCGCGCACGATCGCGCTGCCGCGCAGCAGGGCGTCGCGGTCGGTGGTCAGGGCGGGCAGGAGCTTCAGCACGGCCTTGCCGCGGCCGGTGGACTCGACGATCAGTCCGCGCTCGAAACACCGTGCGACCACGGCGTCCGCGGTGGCCCGGCCGCCCACCTCGGTGAGGTCGATGGCGATCGCGTGGCCTTCGCAGCGCACTGCGGCACCGGGCGGCGGGTCCTCGTGCCAGAACTCGCGCAGCGTTTCGGCGCCGGTCCGGGCGGTGGCCCGGAACTCCGGGTCGAGCCACAGGTCGAGCGCGGCGCACGCGGCGACGAAGGCGAGCTGGTTGCCGCGGAAGGTGCCGGGGTGGTCGCCGACGTCCCACGAGTCGAGGCCCTCGCGGATGAGCAGGATCGACATCGGCAGCCCGAGCCCGCTGACCGACTTCGACACGGTCACCAGGTCGGGCACCACACCGGCGCGTTCGAACGAGAAGAACGGCCCGGTACGGCCGCAGCCGGCCTGGATCTCGTCCGCGATCAGCACGATCCGGTACCGGTCGCACAGCTCGCGCAGCCGCCGGAGCTCGGCGTCGGGGAAGCGGTAGACCCCGCCCTCCATCTGCACGACTTCGAGGATCACCGCAGCGGGCACGTCCATCCCGGACAGGTCGTCGGCGAGCATCCGCTCCAGCAGCGCCACCGACGGGAACTCCCCGGCCGGGCCGGTGGGGAACGGCAGGAAGGACACTTCGCCCAGCTCCACTCCCGCGGCGCGGCGCAGCGACCGGTCGGCGGTGGCGGCGAGGCTGCCCCGGCTCACGCCGTGGTAGGCGCCGGAGAAGGACACCACCGTGGTGCGGCCGGTGTGCTTGCGGGCGAGCTTGAGGGCGGCCTCGACGGCGTCGGTGCCGGTGCTGCCGCAGAACTGCACGCGATGGTCGAGCCCGCGCGGCTCCAGGACTTCGGCGGCGAAGCGGCGGAGGAACTCGCGCTTGGCCGGGGTGTAGCAGTCCAGCGCGTGCACGAGTCCGGAGCGCTCCAGATGCTCGATCACGCGGCGGCGGAGGTGGTCGTGGTTGTGCCCGTAGTTCAGCGCGCCCGCGCCGCTGAAGAAGTCCAGGTACTCGCGACCGTCCTCGTCGGTGATCGTGCAGCCGCGGCCGCTGGCGAGCACGGCGGGGAACACGCGGCAGTAGGAGCGGACGACGGATTCGCGTTCGCCGAACACGGTCAGCGCCGGTGGGGAGACGGTCGGTTCCGTGGTCACCAGGTCGGTCATCGGAGGGTCCCTTCGGTCGGTGCGGCGGATCGCCCGTCGGCCGCGGCCACGTCGGCGAGGACCGCGAGGTAGCGGTCGAGCAGCCGGGCGGCGTCCTCGTCGCGGATGCGGTCGGCGTAGTAGGACAGGGCGACGCGGGGAGCCGGATCGTCGGTGACGTCCAGGCGGAGGGCGAACTCGGTCTGGTTGCGGGTGCCGTCGGGATCCGGGTTCCCGCCGTCGCCGGTGGACTGCTGCGCGCGCAGCGCGGCGGACACCGGGTAGTTGGCCACCACCACGACCGAGTCGAACAGCGGGCCACCGCCCTCGCCGAGACGCTGCAGCGTGCCGGTGTCCACGCCCGCGTGCTCGGCGCCCTCCACCCGGGCCAGCTGGAACCGGTCGAGCAGGGCGGTCAGGGGTGCGCCCGGCTCGATCCGGACGCGGACGGGCAGTGCGGTGATGAACAGCCCGACCGCGCGCTCCACGTCGCCTGCCGCCTGGTCGCGCCCGGCGGACACGACGCCGATGGTCACGTCCGCGCGGTCCAGCCGGCCGGCGGCCAGCAGCGCCCAGGCGGCGCAGACGACCGTCGAGAACGTCTGCCCGTATTCGGTCGCCCGTGCCCGCAGCCGTTCGCCGACGGCAGCGTCCAGCGTCGTGCTCACCCGGCGGAAGCGCGACGGTCCGAACGTCCCCGGCCGGGCTGCCAGCCGGGTTGGCGCCGCACCGGACAGCAGCAGGCGCCAGTACGCCTCGTCACCGTCCACATCGGACTCCGGTAGCCGGAGGGCGGGCGCAGGGGGCAAGCCGGGGTCGGTACCGGACAGGGCGGCGAGGTAGAGCGCGAGCAGTTCGTCGAGCAGCACGAGATTCGACCAGCCGTCGGCGAGCAGGTAGCTCTGCACCTGGCCGAACCACCACGAGTCCGCGCTGCGCACGAGCCACACCCGCCACAGCGGTGGCGCGGTCACGTCGGGCGGTTCGGCCCGCGCCGTCTCCAGCAGATCGATCAGCGCTTCCCCGGCCGCGGTGTCGTCGCGGTCGTGCCAGTCGAGGACCTCGAGGCGCGGTTCCACGTGCTCGGCGACCATCCGCGTCCAGCGGCCTTCGTTCTTGCCGAACGCGGTGCGCAGCGCCGGGTGCCGCGCCGTGAGCCGCCGCCACGCCGTGGCGAACGCGCTCGGGTCCACTTCGAACGGCAGCCGGAGCGTGGACTGCATGGCGTACAGGCCGGGCACCCACGCTTCGTCGAGGACGGTCAGCATGTGCCGCTGCATCGGCGTCACGGCGATGTCTGCGCGAGAGCCGTCGCGGACGGTGGTCGCAGGGGTTTCGGCGGGGGCGAGCGTGCTGACGGCCGAGGCGAGGGCTTCGACGGTCTGGTGCGCGAACACCATCCGCGGCGTGATCGCGAGTCCTTCCCGGCGGGCGGCGCCCGCCATCCGGATCACCGCGATGGAGTTCCCGCCGAGTGCGAAGAAGTTCACGTCCACCGGCACGTCTTCGCACTCGAGCGCGTCCCGCCAGAGCCGTACGAGCCGGTGCTCCAGCGACGTCCGCGCTTCGCGGCCCGCACGGATTTCGCCCGCGGGGGAGGGGAGGGCACGCCGGTCGATCTTCCCGTTGTGTGTCAACGGGAACGCGTCCAGTCGCACGAAGGCCGCGGGCACCATGTGCGCGGGCAGCCGGGTCGCGAGCGCCTGCTTCAGCTCGTCGTCGGCCGGACCACCGGCGCCGACGAGGTACGCGACCAGCTTCTTCTCACCGTCCCGCGCACCGTGCGCGGCCACCAGCACCGATCCGCCGCCGAGCAGGTCGCGCAGTGCCGCCTCGACTTCCCCGGTCTCCACGCGGTAACCGTTGACCTTCACCTGGAAGTCGACGCGGCCCAGCAGTTCCAGCTCGCCGCCGGGCGACCAGCACGCGCGGTCGCCGGTGCGGTACAGCCGGGTGCCCGGCCGGCCGAACGGGTCGGGCACGAACTTCTCCGCCGTCAGCCGCGCCCGCCCGTGGTAGCCCCAGCCGACACCGGTGCCGCCGAGGTACAGCTCACCCGGGACACCGACCGGCAGCGGCGCCAGCGACGCGTCGAGGACGTACGCCGTCTGGTTCGCCATCGGCGCCCCGTACGGCACGCTGCGCCAGGCCGGGTCGACCCGTTCGATCACGTGGATCGTCGAGTCCATTGACACCTCGGTGGCGCCGCCCATGCCGACCAGCCGGGCCTGCTCGGCGAGCACGCGGGATCCGCGGGCGGGCAGCGTCAGCGGGATCCAGTCGCCGCCCAGCAGCACCAGCCGGATCGGCAGCCGAGGGCCGCCGCGGGTCTCGGCTTCCTCGACCAGCAGGCCGAACAGCGCGGGCACGGAATGCCACACGGTGACGCGTTCGCGTTCGACGACCTCGATCCACCGGTCCGGTGACCGCTCGTCGGCTGGCGGCGGGAACACCACGGTCGCACCGGCCATCAGCGTGCCGAACACGTCGTAGGCGCTCATGTCGAAAGCCAGTGCGGACACGCCGAACACCCGGTCGCCGGGGCCGACGCCGAAGCGGCGGTTGAAGTCCGCGAAGTTGTTGACCCGGCCGCGGTGGTCGACCAGCACGCCCTTGGGCCGGCCGGTCGAGCCGGATGTGTAGATCAGGTACAGCAGGTCGGCCTGCCAGGCACCGGCGGGCAGCCGGGTCGCGGGACGGCCCGCCGCGGCGGTGACCGGATCGAGCACTGTGACGTCGTTGCCGCCCACGGGTTCCCGGCTCAGCACAACCCGTGCGCCCGAGTCGGCGAGCATCCACCGCAGGCGCTCGGCGGGGTAGGACGGTTCCAGCGGCACGTACCCGGCGCCGGACTTCGCCACCGCCAGCTGCGCCACCACCAGGTCGACACCGCGTTCGAGGCATACGCCGACGCGATCACGACGCCCGCAGCCGTGGGCGCGCAACGCCTGGGCGAGCCGGTTCGCACGGGCATCGAGTTGGGCGTAGCTGAGGGACTCGTCGCCGCAGACCACCGCGACCGCGTCCGGCTGCCGGTCGGCCTGCGCTTCGACGAGCGCGTGCACCGTGCGGTCGTGCGGGAAGTCCTCGGTGGTGCGGTTCCACTCTTCGACCACGGTCGCGCGCTCGGCGGGGGAGAGCAGCTCAACGTCGGCGACCAGCGTGCCCGGCGCCGCGCAGATCGCGGTCAGCACACGCTGGTAGTGGCCGAGCAGGCGTTCGGCAGCCGCGGTGTCGAACCCGGACTCGTCGAACTCCAGCGAGACCAGCACCTCGTCCGGGGTGACCGCGCAGGACAGGTCGAGGGGGAACTTCGCGGTGCTGGAGTGGAGTTCGGCCGGCGCCAGCGACAGGCCGGGCAGGCGCAGCTCGTGGGCGGCGCCGTTGTTGAACACGAACATCGCGTCGAACAGCGGGCTCTCCGCGGCGGACCGCCGCGGCGCCAGGCCTTCGACCAGTGCGTCGAAGGGGATCTGGTGGTCGCGGGCCCAGACGCCGCGGGCGGTGGTGCGGGCGAGGACGTCCGCGAGCGTTTCGCCCGGCGAGACGTCCGCGGGGATCGGCACGGTGTTGGCGAAGTAGCCGATGAGCCCTTCGGTCTGCGGCGTGCGGTTGGCGAGCACGGTGCCGACCGCGAACCGCGACGTGCCGGTGTATCGGTGCAGCAGCACGGAAAACGCGGTGAGGGCGACGCTGAAGACCGTCGTGCGGTGCGCTTTGGCGACGCGTTCGAGAGCACGCGCGAGGCTCGCGTCCCACCGGGCGCGGACGCGACGGCCGGTCTTGTCCTGGCCGCGCTCGCCGCCGGGCAGCGCGAGCGGTTCGATGCCCGCGAGCTGCTGGCGCCACTCGTCGACGTCGTAGCCCCCGGGTTCGGTGGCACGCTCGTGCGCCGCGGCGTCCGCGTAGCCGATCTCCAGCTGTGGCAAGCGTGCCGGACGTTGTTCGCGTGCCGCGTCGTACAGCTCGGCCAGTTCGGACAGCAGCACCCCGACCGACCACGCGTCGGTCGCGATGTGGTGCACGACGACCGCGAGCAGGTGGTCCTCGGCGGAGATCCGCAGCAGCCGGCCGCGCAGCACCGGCCCGGCGGACAAGTCCATCGGCAGCGCAGCCTCGCGGTGCGCGGCGGCGAACGCGGCCGTTTCGCCGGTGACTTCCTCGACCGGGAGCGGAACCGGTTGTGCGTCCCGGACCACCTGTTCGAGCGTGCCGTTCTCGTGTTGGCGGTAGACGGTCCGGAGCACGGCGTGCCGCGCCACGATGCCGTCGATCGCCGCCCGCAACGCGGTCACGTCGAGGCGGCCGCGCAGCCGCACGCCGTAGGGCACGTTGTAGAGCGGCCTGCCTTCGGCAAGTGACTCGGACACCCACAGCAGTTCCTGGCCCCGGGACAACGGGCACGGCCGCGTGGGGTCGCGCCGCGGGATCGTACGCGCGGCAGCCCGCTTCCGGCCGCGCGCGAGCAGCATGGCCGTCAGCAGTTCACGCTTGGCGGGGGAAAGGCCCTCGAGCGTCTCGCGTCCCGGTTCGATGCCGACCATCAGGCTTCCCCCTCGCCTTCGGCGGCGAGCAGCTTCCGCGCCTCGTCGTCGGTCACGCTTTCGATCAGGGCGTTCAGCTCGAACCGTTCTTCGTCGGTGAGGCCGGCCAGCTGCAGCTCGTCGAGCGCGTCGGAGACACCGCGCACGGTGGCGCGTTCGAACACCGTGCGCAGCGGCAGCTCCACGTCGGTCCGTGCGGACAGCTCGGCGACCAGCCGCGTGGCGAGCAGGGAATGCCCGCCGAGGGCGAAGAAATCGTCGAGCGCGCCGACCTCGGACTCGCCCAGCAGCCGGGCGAAGGCGTCCGCCACGAGCTGTTCGGTCGGACCCGCGGGCGGTTCGAACCGCCGCCGCGCCCGTTCGACCACTACGTCGCCGCCGAGCAGGGCGGCCCGGTCCAGCTTGCCGTTGGGCGTGCGGGGCAGGGCGTCGAGGAACACGAATCCGCCGGGCACCATGTACCGCGGCAGCCGCGGCGCGAGGGCGGCCGCGATCGCGGCCGGGTCCCGTTCGGTACCGGCGAGACACGCCACCAGCGTCTGTTCCTCGTCCTCGCCGCGGACGACGACCACGGCGTCGGTGACTCCGGCCAGCTCCCGCAGCGCGGTCTCGACCTCGGCGGCCTCGATCCGGAACCCGCGCACCTTGAGCTGGTGGTCGAGCCGGCCGAGGAACTCCAGCCGCCCGTCGCGCAGCAGCCGCGCCCGGTCGCCGGTGCGGTACCGCCGTGCACCGGGCGGGCCGAACGGATCGGGCACGAACTTCTCCGCGGTCGCCCTCGGATCGCCGAGGTAGCCGCGGCCGACGACGAGGCCGCCGATCGCAAGCTCACCCGGCACGCCGAACGGCTGCAGCGTGCCGTCCGCGGCAAGGACGCGGCCGGTGGCCCCCGCGACCGGGCTGCCGATCGTGACCGCGCGGTCCGGCGGTGGCGGATCGGCCAGTACGGCGAGGTGGGTGTCGTCCGAGCACTCCGCCGGGCCGTAGGCGTTGACCACCGGGATCCGGGGGAACCGCCGCAGCCACGCCGCGCACAGGTCGGCCGGCAGCTCCTCGCCGGTGGCGCTGAGCCGGCGCACACTGCGCAGGTCCTCGTCGTCCGCCCGGTCGAGCACCGCGCGGATCATGCCGGGCACCAGCTGCAGCACCGACACCCGCCACCGGCCGGCCAGGTCCAGCAGGGTGGCCGCATCCCGGACCGCGGCGTCGTCCACGACCACGGTCGCGGCGCCGCGCAGCACGCCGGTCAGCATCTGCCAGATCGAGATGTCGAACGACGATCCTGCGGTCTGCGCCAGAACGTCCGATGTGGACAGTTCGAACTCGTGTGCCATCAGGTGCAGGTGGTTGAGCAGCCCGGCGCGTTCGACGACCACGCCCTTCGGCTCACCGGTGGTGCCCGAAGTGAAGATCACGTAGGCGCCGCGACGCGGGCTGAACTCGCCCTCGCCGAGCACGCGGGTGCCGGGTGTGGTCTCTTCGAGCACCAGGCGACGACGGTCCCCGGCCAGTGCCGCGAGCCGCGGCGCCTGTTCGGCGTCGGTGAGCACGACCGCGTCCGGGCCGAGCCGGGCCAGCATGCCCTCGATCCGCCGGTCCGGGAACTCCGGACTCACCGGTACGTAGACCGCGCCGGTCTCGGTGCAGGCGAGTGCGGCGGCGACGTGCCGGCGCGAACGCCGCGCGCACACCAGCACCGCCGGTTCCGGTCCGGTCACCGCGGCGTCCAGCCGGTCCGCGAGCCCGGCCACGGCCTCGCGCAGCTCCCGGTAGCTCCACTGCCCGTCCTGGTCGATCACCGCGAGCGCGTCCGGTGTCCGGCCCGCCCAGTGCTGCAACGCGGCGGCCGGGGTGTGCGGCTCGGGCGGCTCGGGCCCGGTGGACAGCGCGAGCTGGGCGGCGCTCTCCGCTTCCGGGCGCAGTTCCAGCTGGGACACCGGATGGCCCGGCCCGGCGACGATGGCCCGCAGCATCGCCTCGAAGTGGTCCAGCAGCTGTGCGCCGGTGCCCGCGTCGAACAGGTCCGCGTTGAGCTCCAGCGTCGCGTGCAGGCCGCCGGCCTCCTCGGCGAGGTCGAGGCTCAGGTCGAACTTCGCCGTGGTCTCCGGCGAGTCCAGCCGTTCCAGCTTCAGCTCGCCCAGGTCGATCTCCGAGTAGGGCGCGTTGTGCAGCACGAACATCACCTGGAACAGCGGGCTCAGGCTCAGGTCCCGGCTCGGCTGCAGCGCGTCCACGACGCGGTCGAACGGCACGTCCTGGTGCGCGTAGGCCTCCAGCGTGGTCCCGCGGACCCGCTCCAGCAGCCGGTCGAACGGCGCGGCGGGGTCCACCTCGGTGCGGAACACGATGGTGTTCACGAAGAACCCGACCACGTCCTCGACCTCGACCGACCGCGTCGACACCGGGGTCGCGACGGCGATGTCATCCGCGCCGCCGTACCGGTGCAGCTGCGCGGTGAACGCGGCCAGCAGGGTCATGAACAGCGTGGTGTTGTGCGCCAGGCCGAGTGCGCGGACCTCGTCCACCAGCTCGCCCGGGATCATCCGCCGCAGCGTCAGCCCCCGGTTGCTCATCGTCGCCGGGCGCGGCTTCTGCGCCGGGAACTCCAGCAGCGGCGCGGGTTCCCGCAGCCGTTCGCACCAGAATCCCAGCTGCCCGGCGAGATCGCCGCGCTCCACCCGGTCCCGCTGCCAGCTCGACCAGTCCGCGTACTGCACTTCCAGCTCCGGCAGCGGTGCCGGCGTGCCGGACCGCTCGGCCGCGTACAGCGCCGCGAAGTCCCGCACGAGCACCTGCAGGCCCCAGCCGTCGGCGACCACGTGGTGCACGGTCAGCACGAACACGTGGTCGTCCTCGGCGTGCCGGACCAGCGTCGCCCGCACCAGTGGCGCGAGCGCGAGGTCGAAGCGGTACGCGGCGGCATCGGCGACCCGCTCGGCACGCCGCTGCTCGGCCTCTTCGCCGGGCACTCCGGACAGGTCCACGACGTTCAGCGGGATCTCCACCCCCGCGGCGTCCTCGATCACCTGGACGACCGTGCCTTCTCGCGACACGATCCGGGTACGGAGCACCTCGTGCCGTTCGACGAGCGCGGCGAGCGTCGCCTGCAGCGCGCCGATGTCGAGCGGCCCGCGCAGCCGGACGACCGTGGCACTGTTGTACGCGCCCGTTTCGCCTTCGAGGTGGTCGAGCACCCACATGCGCTCCTGCCCGTACGACGAGGGCAGCGCCCCGTCGCGGGGGAGCACAGTGATCGGCTCGACCGGCGCGCCGCCGCCCGCCAGCGCGTCGACGTGCTCGGCCAGCTGCCGCACGGTCTGCTTCTCGAACAACGTCCGCAACGCGATCTCGCAGCCGAACACCCGGCGGATGCGGGACACGACCTGCGTGGCCATCAGCGAGTGGCCGCCGAGATTGAAGAAGTTGTCGTCGGGCTGCACGCGCGGCACACCGAGCACGTCCTGCCACACCCCGGCCACCAGCTCCTCGGTGGGCGACAGCGCCGCCGGTCGCCCGTCGTCCCGTGAACCGGCCACTGTGGACGGTTCCGGCAGCGCCGCCCGGTCCACCTTCCGGTTGGGGGTCAGCGGGATCTCCTCGAGCGGCACCACGAACCCGGGAACCATGTACTCCGGCAGCCGGGACCGGACGGTCGCGGTGACGTCGGCGGCGGTGACCCGCACCCCGCCGTCGGGCACGACGTAGGCCACGAGCGCCGAGTCGCCGCCGGCGTCGGAGCGCACGACCACGATCGCGTCGCGCACCCCGGGTGTGCCGCGGACGGCGTGCTCGACCTCGTCGAGCTCCACCCGGTACCCGCGGATCTTGACCTGGTTGTCCGCGCGGCCGAGCGGCACGACCGAACCGTCCGGCGCGTAGCGGCCGAGGTCGCCGGTCCGGTAGGCGCGGTCGGCGCCGCCGGGCACGTGGTCGCCGAACGGGTTGCCGGTGAACCGGGCCGCGGTCAGCTCGTCGTCGCCGGCGTAGCCGAGGGCGACGTGCGGCGACCGGATCACCACCTCGCCGGGCTCGCCGATCCCGGCGAGGTCGCCGCGCTCGTTCAGCACCAGCAGCTGGACGTCGCGCATACCGCGCCCGAGCGGGTAGGTCACGCGCGGGTCGTCGTCGTCGGTGCCGTGCTCTCGCGGCACCACGTGGTAGGCCACCGCGCGCTGCGACTCGGTCGAGCCGTAGAGGTTCACGCACGTCGCCGAGCCGGCCATCCGGGTGATCGCGCGGACGTCGCGGCTGGTCAGCGCGTCGCCGAGGAAGAACACCCGCTCCAGCCACGGCAGCGTGCCCGGGGCGATGGTCAGCTGGTCGAACAGCCTGGCCATCGGCGGCGTGAGATGGCTGACCGAGATCTGCTGCGTGCGGAACCACTGCGCGAGCCGTCCCGGGACCTCGATGTCGAGCTGCGCGGGCACGCAGATCGTCGCGCCGGTGACCAGCGGGGTGAACACCTCGCGGTGCAGCGGATCGTGGCTGATGCCGGACAGCAGGCTGTAGCGGTCGGTGTCGCGCAGGCCGAACGTCTCGGCCATCCACGGCACGAAGTGCGTGAGTGAGCCGTGCCGGCCGCGGATGCCTTTCGGCTTCCCGGTCGAGCCTGAGGTGAACGCCACGTACGCGCAGTCGTCCGGTCCGACCGGCTCGGGATCGGGGGAGGTGAGCCCGGCGGGCACGAGGTGCCGCGCGTCGTCGAGCCGCGCGGGCAGCTCGAACCGGCAGCGCAGCGGCAGTGCCTGCACGGCCTCCTCCACCACGAGCGGCACCGCGCCCGCGCTCGCCAGCTGCAGGAATGCGGCGGGCTCGGCGACGTCGAGACAGCCGGCGATGCGCTCCGGCGGATAACTCGGGTCGAGGATCGCGAAGGAGGCGCCCGCCCGCAGCACCGAAAGGATCGCCCAGACCAGCGCCGCGCTGCGGTCGCCGTAGATCGCCACGACGTCGCCCTTGCGCACCCCTTGCTGTGCGAGCACGGTGTGCAGGGCCCCGACGGCCCAGCCGAGATCGTGGTAGGTCAGATCCTGATCGGGTTCGGTCACCGCGATCCGTTTCGGCGCACGGGCCGCCCACACCTCGAACTGCTCGACCACCGAGCCGTGCCAAGCCGGGTCGAGCGGTTCGGCCGGATCGGGCAGCACCTCGGCCGCGCGTGCGGTGTCCAGCCGCAGCGCGCCGATCGGGATGTCCCGGTCCGCAGTCACCTGCTCCAGCACCCGCACCCACTGCGCCAGCAGTTCGGTCACCGCCTCGGGATCGAACCGGTCGGCGGCGTAGACCAGATCGAGCGCGAGCGTCCCGCCTGCCGGCCGCACGTAACAGGTCAGGTCGAATTTCGTGCCGGTCTCGGGCACGGAGAACTCCTCGACCGCCAGGTCCGCGAGCCCACCCTCGCGCGCTGCGATGCTGAGCATGTTCAGGTAGACGCGGAACAGCGGCGTGGTCGCCAGGTCGCGGTCGGGCGCGAGCCGGCCGACGAGCGTCTCGAACGGCACGTCCTGGTGTTCGTAGGCATCCACAGTGGACTTCCGGACGCGGTCCAGCACGGTCGCGAACGTCGGATCGCCGCTCAGGTCGGCCCGCAGCACCACGGAGTTGATGAAGAAGCCGATCAGCTCCTCCAGCTCGCGGCGGCGGCGGCCGGCGATCGGCGCACCGATCGCGAAGTCCTGCTGCCCGGCCAGCCGGCCGAGCGTCACCTGCAGGGTTGCCGCGAGCACCATGAACACCGTTGCGCCGCGGTCCGTGGCGAGCTGTTCGACTGCCGCGCACAGGTTTTCGCCAATGGTGGTGCGTACCCGGGCCCCGCTGCCGGTGGCGCCGGCACCGCCGTGCGCGATGGGCAGGCTGAGCACCGGCAGGTCTGCCAGCCGTGCACACCAGTGCTCGATCGAAGCGTCGAGCGCACCCGAGCCGAGCCGGTCGCGCTGCCGGCGCGAGAACTGGTCGTAAGTCACGGTCAGCTCGGGCAGCTCGTCGGCGGGGTGGCCGGTTTCCCGGCGGTAGAAGTGCGCGAGGTCGCGTTTCAGCACCTCCATCGACCAGCCGTCGCCCACGATGTGGTGCAGCGTCAGGGACAGCACGGCGTCGCCCGGCCCGATTTCCAGCAGCCGCACGCGCAGCAGTGGCCCGGTGGCGAGGTCCATCGGCTCGGCCGCCTCGGCCGCGACCAGCCCGGTGGCCTCGGCCAGCTTCTCCTCGACGGTCGCGCCGGTGAGCACCGCCCGGGTCAGCGGGATGTCGACGTGGTCCAGCACCCGCTGGACCAGCACGCCGTCCTCATCGGCGAAGACGGTGCGCAGCGTGCTGTGCCGCGCGACGAGGGCGGCCACGGCGCGGCGCAGGGCGTCCTCGTCGAGTGCGCCGCGCAGCCGCAGCGCTCCGGCGAGGTGGTAGCGGCCCGTCGCCGTGTGCGTGTCAGAACCGCGGTCGAGCTCTTCCAGGATCCACAGTCGTTCCTGCATCACCGAAAGCGGCGCAGGACCTCCGCCGGCGTGCACCGTGAGGTCATCGTCCGCACTGGCCGCCGCGGCGTCGCACCGGGCGGCGTAGTCGCGCAGGACCGGTGCCTCGAACAGGGTCCGCAAGGGGATGTCGCGACCCAGCTCTTCGCCGACCCGCGCGGTCACGGACGTGGCCAGCAGCGAGTGCCCGCCCAGTGCGAAGAAGTCGTCACTGCCGCCGACCTCGGCCAGCCCCAGCAGTTCCGCCCAGATGCGGCCCACGAGCTGCTCGGCCGGCGTCTCGAGGCCGTCTGCCGTCGCGTCGGCGAAGTCTTCGTGCCGCGGCCGGGCCAACCGTGCCGGGTCGAGCTTCCCGCCCGGTAGCCGGGGCAGCTCCGGCCGGAGCACGTACGCGGCGGGCACGAGGTGAGCGGGCAGCACGGCGGCGCACGCGTCCCGCAGGGTTCGCGGAGTGAGCGTGCCGTCGGCGCTTTCGACGTGCGCGACGAGCGTGCCGCCCGAAGCTGTGACAGCCGCGGCGGACACGTCGTCGCGGGCCAGCAGCACGGACTCGACTTCGCCCGGCTCAATGCGGTAGCCGCGGAGCTTGAGCTGGTGATCGCCGCGGCCGCAGTAGTCGACGGTCCCGTCGGCCCGCACCCGCACCAGGTCACCAGTGCGGTAGAGCCGGGCGCCCGGCACGTCGGAGAACGGGTCGGGCACGAACCGTTCGGCGGTGAGGCGCGACCGGCGGTGGTAGCCGGTCGCGACGCCCGCGCCGCCGACGTACAGCTCACCGACCGCGCCGGTGACGACCGGCCGCAGGTCCGCGTCGAGCACGTGGGCGCTGCCGCCGGGAAGGACGGCGCCCAGCGACGGCGGCTGTCCCGGCTCGCATTCGGCGGCGGTGATCGCCACGGTGGATTCAGTCGGTCCGTACGCGTTGACGAACCGCCGGCCGGGTGCCCAGCGGGCGACGTGCTCGGCACGGCACGCTTCGCCGCCCGACACGAGCGTGCGCAGGTCCGGCAGCTCACATTCGGGCAGCGTGTCGAGTACTGACGGCGGCAGCAGGCAGACTGAGATCCGTTGCTGCACCAACGTTTCCGCGAGTGCTTCGCCGACGAGCGCGTGCGCGCGCTCCGGCAGGCAGAGCGTGGCGCCGGCCGCCAGCGTGGAGAAGATCTCCCAGATCGAGGCGTCGAAGCTCAGGCTCGCGAACTGGAGCACGCGCGAGGAGGCGCCGATCCCGAAGCAGCCGGCCTGTGCGCCGGCGAGGTTCGCCAGCGCACGGTGCGAGACGCGCACCCCCTTCGCCGTCCCGGTCGAGCCCGAGGTGTACATCAGGTATGCCGTGGCGGCCGGGTCGAGCGTGGCGAGCCGGTCGGTCAGCCGGGGACGGCGCAGTGCCTCGTCGACCAGCTCGGCCGTGATCAGCACCCGCGAGCCGGAGTCGGCGATCATGAACGAACGGCGGTCCGCCGGGTAGGCCGGGTCGATCGGCAGGTGGACCCCGCCGCAGCGTTGCACGGCCAGCATCGCCACCACGGCCTGCGCCGACGGCTCGATCGAGACCGCGACGACGTTGCCGCAGTCCACGTCGTACTGCCGTTCCAGCACCCGGGCCAGCTGCTCGACCTGTGCGTGCAGCTCGGCGTAGCTGAGCACGCCGCCGCGGTGCTCGAGCGCGGGGGAGTCCGGTGACGCGGCCACAACTTGCTCGAACCGGGTCCAGAACAGTTCCGGTGCCGCGACCGGCGGCCACGCGGCCAGCGTCGCGGCCGCACCCGGGGTGCCGATGCGCTCGTCCGGCCGCCGTGCGATTGCCCGCGCGGTCTCCCGGAACAGCTGCGCGACCAGCCGGGCGGTATCGGCGCCGAACAGGTCGCGGTTGTACTCCAGCCAGCCGGTCAGCGGGCCGCCGTCGTCGGTGACCTCGAAGGTCAGGTCGGTCTTGGCCGTGCCGGTGTACAACGGCGCGACCTCGGCACGCAGCCCCGGCAGCTCCGGCACCGGCAGGCCGCCGCTGTGGACGTCCAGGATCGCCTGGAACACCGGGCTGCGGCTGGGATCGCGGTCGTGCCCGACGGCCTCGACGATCGCCGAGAACGGCACGCCCTTCCACTCCAGCGCTGCCAGCGCGGTGTCCCGCGTCCGGTCGAGCAGTGCGCGTGCGGAGGTGCCCGACGGCACGTCGAAGCACATCGGCAGGGTGTTGACGAAGAAGCCGACCGTGTCGTCGCACGATCCGTCGGCGGGCCGGTTCGCGTCCGGCACGCCGAGGACCACGCGAGGCGTGCCGGCGAGGCGGGACAGCGTTGCGGCGGTGCACGCCGCGAGCACCATGAACACCGTCGCCCGCTGCTCGCGGGCGAGTCGCCGCAGCAGCGCGGAGTCCTCGGCGTCGAGTGCCAGTGGCACCCGGTCGCCCGCGAACGTCTGCAGCGCCGGCCTCGGATGATCCAGTGGCAGGTCGAGCACGGGCGGCGCGGCTTCGAGGTGGCGCGTCCAGAACGCCACGCCTTCGGGGTTCCCGTGGTGTTCGCGGTCCGCCCAGCCGGCGTACCCGTTCGCCGGAGTGTCCACAGTGGATCCTGAGTACCGGGTGGCCAGCTCGGCAGTGAGCACTTCCACCGACCGGCCGTCGGAGACGATGTGGTGCATGGCCAGTATCAGCGCGTGCTCGGTGTCGCCGAACCGCACCAGCACGGCCCGGATCAACGGCGGCTCGTCCAGCGTGAACGGGCGCGCGGCGTGCTCGGCGGCCAGCTCCGCCAGCGCTGCGTCCCGGTGCGACGGCGCCACCGCGGTGCGGTCGACGACCTCGAACGGGCAGGAAAGTCCACTGTGGAGGAACGGGACCGGCTGCCCGCCCTCCTCGCGGAACCCGGTGCGCAGCGCGGGGTGCCGGGCCACGAGCGCGTCCAGCGCGGTTCGCAACCGGTCGGGGTCGAGCGCGCCGTAGAGTCGCAGCACACCGGCCACGACATAGGCGCTGGAGCCGGGCGCGAGCCGGTCGAGGAACCACAGCCGCCGCTGGCCGGGGGAGAGGGCCGCGCGTTCCGGACCGGGCTCGGCCGCCGGGGCGGGGGCCGCGGCCAGCTCGTCGATCAGCGCCGCCTGTGCCCGGACGGTGACCGCTTCGAAGAACATCCGCAGCGGCGGCTCGACGCCGAATTCCCGGCGCACGAGCGTGTTGAGCCGCGCCGCCCGCAGCGAGTGGCCGCCGAGTGCGAAGAAATCGTCCTCCGGGCCGACCGCGGTCACGTCCAGCAGGTCGCGCCACAGCGCGGCCAGCCGTGACTCCGTGCCGGTCAGCGCGGCGGGTTCCGCGTCGCGCGTCGCGGTGCGCGCCCGCTCGCGCAGCGCGGTCGCGTCGACCTTGCCGTTCGGGGTCAACGGGATGTCCTCGACCGTCAGCAGGACGGAGGGGACCATGTACCCGGGCAACCGGGTCCGCAGCCAGCCGCGCAGCGCCACCGGGTCGACGTCGCCGGTGACAGCCGCGATCAGCTCGGTCTCGCCGTCCTCACGGGCCACGACGACCGCCGCCTCCGCGACGCCCGGGTGCCGGCGCAGCGCGACGTCGATCTCGCCGAGTTCGATGCGGTACCCGCGCACTTTGACCTGCTGGTCGCGGCGGCCGAGGTAGCGCAGCTGCCCGTCGGCGCCGCGGCGCACCAGGTCGCCGGTGGCGTAGAGGCGGCGTCCGGGCGTGCGGGTGAACGGATCGGGCAGGAACCGTTCGGCGGTCCGGCGGGGCGAGGACGCGTACCCGCGGCCGACGCCGAAGCCGCCGATGTACGCCTCGCCGACGACCCCGTCGGGCACCGGCTGCAGCGAGGCGTCGAGCACGTGGACGACGCTGTCGGTCATGTCGGCGCCGATCGAGACGTCACGGGCGCGCCGCACCCGGCCCGATCCGGGGCCGAGCACGGCCACGGTCGAACACACGGTGGTTTCCGTGGTCCCCCAGCGGTTGTAGAGCGTGACGTGGGCCCGGTCGGCGGCGAACCACCGTGCGAGCTTGTCCGGGTGCACCGCTTCGCCGCCGATGAGCACCGCGCGCAGATCCGGCGGCACCACTGCGCCACCGTCCACAGCGGACACCAGGACCTGGAAGAACGCGGTGGGCACGTCGAGGTGCGTCAGCCGCTGTTCGGCGCACCAGGACCAGAACCGTTCCGGCGAGCCGAGCACGGCTTCGTCGCGCAGCACCAGCGTCGCCCCGCGGGTCCACGCGGAGAAGATCTCCTCCAGGCTCGGGTCGAAGGTGAGCGGTGCGAACTGCAGCACCCGGTCGCCCTCGCGCACGTCGATCTCGTCCAGGAAGGACAGTACGTAGCTCAGCAGCGAACGGTGCTCGATCTGCACGCCCTTCGGCCGTCCGGTCGAGCCGGAGGTGAAGATCGTGTACGCCAGCGTGTCCGGGCCGGCGACCCGGGCCGGCCGCTCGGCCGGGCCCTGGTCGTCTTGGTCGATCCGCACGGCCACGCCGAGTTCCGCGGCGAGGGCGGCGGTGGGCTCGTGACAGAGGATCCGCGTGCACCGGGCGTCGCCGACCATCGCGGCCAGCCGGTCCGCCGGCAGGGTGTGGTCGAGCGGCACGGCGGCGGCGCCGGACTTGAGCACCGCGAGCAGCGCGACCACCAGCTCCGGCGAGCGGCGCGCGCACAGCCCGACCGTGTCCTCCGGGTGCAGGCCGAGACCGCGCAGCCGGTGGGCCAGCCGGTTCGCCGCCCGCTCCACCTCGGCGTAGGTCAGCTCGCCGGTGGCGGAGACGAGGGCCACCGCATCGGGCACGCGGTCCGCGGTCGCCTCGAACAGCTCGTGCACCGCGGTGGCGCCGGGTGCGGTGCGGGCAGGAACGTCGGCGCGGGCGGGCGACTCGCCGGACCCGGCCAGGCGCAGCGCGGCGACCGGGGCGCCCGGCGCCGCGGTGAACTGCGTGAGAAGGTCGAGGTACTGGTCCGCGAGCTGCCCGGCGAGTCCCTCGTCGAACCGGTCCGCGCGCACGAGCAGGTGGGCGAGCAGGCCGTCCCCGGTCTCGACCACGTGCAGGGTCAGGTCGAACTGGGTCGCGAGGTCGGTCACCGGGAACGGGGTGAGGGTGAGCCCGTGCAGGTCGGCGTGGCCGGTTCCGGAGCCGAACACCACCGAGGTGACCTCGTTGCCCACCCCGCCCGGCGGGCGTTCGAACACCACTGCCGCGTTGACCGCCGCGGCCGCGTTCCCGCGGGCGCGCATCAGCTCGACCAGCCTGCGGTAGGGCAGGTGCTGGTGCTCCAGCGACTGCCGCACCTGGGCACCGGTGCGGTTCACCAGCTCGCCGACGGTCGCGCCGCCGAGGTCTGCGCGCACCGGGATCGTGTTCACGAAGTACCCGGCGGTACGGCGGAACCGCGCCTGCGGCCGTCCGGTCACGGTGGCACCGAGCACGAACTCGTCCTCGCCGCTGTGCCGGCCGAGCAACACTTCGAAGGCCGCGGTCAGCACCGGGAACAAGGTGGTCCCGGCTGCGCGCCCAACCCGGTCGAGCCCGGCCAGCACGTCGCGGCCGACGACGCGCCGTTCGAGGTCGATGCGCGTGCCGGGTGCGGTGCTGTCGGTGTAGGGCAACGCCGGGGCGTGCACCTCGCCGTCGAGCAGGCCGAGCCAGTACCGCTCGTCGGCTTCCCGGCGCGGCGAGCGCTGGTATTCCTGTTGCCAGCGCACGAATTCCTGGTACTGCGCGGCCGCAGGCAACTGCGGCCCTTCGCCGTCCCGCAACGCGGTGTAGATCGCTGCCAGCTCGTCGAGCAGCACGACGGCGGACCAGAAGTCGGTGACCGCGTGGTGCTGTGCCAGAACGAGCACCGGATCTCCGACGCCGGTGACCAGTACCGCCCGCGCCACCTCGCCGTGCTCGAGGTCGAACGGCGCGAGTGCGCGCTCGTCCACCTTCGCGCGCAGCTCCGCCACACCACCGGTGACCGGAACGACCTCCAGGGCGAACGGGGCCGCGCCGTCGGTCACCTGTGTGCGGCGGCCACCGTCGGTGCCGAACCGCGTGGTCAGGATCGGGTGCCGCGTCCCGAGGCGGAGCACCGCGTCGGCCAGCGTCGAGACGTCGGGCGAACCGGCGAGCCGAACCGCGGCGGACACGTGCTGCCTGCTCGCCGGCCCTTCCATCTCACGCAGGAACAGCAAGGACTCCTGGCCTGCGGAGAGCGCAGACGCGCCGGTCGCGACCTCCCCGCCCGGCGTTGCGGGCGCTTCGCCGGGGATCCGCGCCGCGAGGTCGGCTGCCAGCTCGCGCAGGCTGCCGGACCGCAGCAGTTCGGCCGGCTCCAGCGCCACGCCGAGCCGTTCTTCCACGTCGAACGCCAGCTCCACCGCGGCGAGCGAGTCGAGGCCCAGGTCCGCGACCGAGGTGGCGGCATCCGGGTCGGCCGCCCGGCGGCGCAGCTCGGCCTCCACCGCGTCCACCTGCGCGTCGAGGTCCAGGCCGCGCAGCTCCGCGGCGGTCAGGCCGGCCGCCTGCCCGCCCGCGGCGACCGGCCCGGCCGCGGAACGGCGGTACCGTTCGCCTTCGACGGATCCGGCGAGGTAGGCCGCGCGGCTCGCGAGCCGCTGGACCTTGCCGCTGGAGGTCTTCGCCAGTGTGCGCGGCGCCAGCAGCACCACGTCGTGCAGGGCGACCCCGGCGTCCTGCAGTACGGCGGCGGCAATCGCGTCGGCGACCGCAGGCAGTCCGGCATCCGGGAGGCCGGCCCGCACCTCCTGCAGAAGCACGCACTGCTCGCCGTCGCCGTGGTCGACGGAGAACGCGGCGCCGCAGCCCGGCCGCGCATCCGGTGTGGCGAGCACGGCGGTCTCTTCGAGGTCGTGCGCGTAGAGGTTGCGGCCGCGCACGACCATGATCTCCTTGCGCCTGCCGGTGACGTGCACCTGGCCGTCGAGCACGAAGCCCAGATCGCCGGTGCGCAGGAACGGACCGCTGCCGTCGGCCAGTCGCGCGGCGAACGTCTCCGCGGTCGCCTCCGTGTCGTTCCAGTACCCCGCTGCCACGGACGGGCCGCGGACCCACAGTTCGCCCACGGTGCCCGGCGCCACCTCGGCGCCGGTCGCGGGATCGGCGACCACGAGCTGGTGTCCCTCAGCCACCTGTCCGGACGAGACGAGCGTCGCGTCCGTGCCTTCTTCGACCCGGCCACTCTCCAGCGCCGGGCGGTCGACGGTGCGCCGCAGCACGCCATTGCCGCGGCCCGCGCCGGCTACGAACAGCGTGGCTTCGGCAAGGCCGTAACAGGGCAGGAGGGCCGCCGGGTCGAAGCCGCTCACCGCGAATGCCTCGGTGAACCGCGCGAGCGTGCGGGAGCGCACCGGCTCGGCCCCGCAGAACGCGACCTGCCAGCGGGACAGATCGAGATTCGCGCGCTCGGCCTCGGTGCTCTTGGCGACGCACAGGTCGAAGGCGAAGTTCGGACCGCCACTCGCCGTGGCGCCCCGGGAAGCGACGGTCTCCAGCCAGCTCATCGGGCGCCGGAGGAACGTCAGCGGGGACATCAGGACCGTGGAAATCCCGCTCAGCAACGGCTGCAGCACCCCGCCGAGCAGGCCCATGTCGTGGTAGAAGGGCAGCCAGGACACGTTCACGTCGTCCGCGCTCAGGCCGAAGTTGCCCGCAATCGACCGGCCATTGGCCACCAGGTTGGCCTGGGTCACCACCACGCCGCGTGGCCTGCCGGTCGAGCCGGACGTGTACTGCAGCAGCGCGGGTGACCCGGGCGCCGGGTCCGGCGGCCGCCACGCACCGGCATCCTCGGCCAGCGCGTCCTCTGTGGACAGCCAGGGCAGCGGGCCGAGCTCCGGCGCCTGTGCGAACAGTTCCCCGGCGAACTGCCGGACCAGCCGCGTGGTCAGCACGACCTCGGCGCCCGCGTCCCGCACGATGGCCCGCAGCCGCGGCAAGGTGCGCTCCGGGTTCGCGGGGTCCGGCGGGTACACCGGCACCGCGACCATCCCGGCGTAGAGCGCGCCGAGGAAACCGGCCACGAAGTGCTCGCCCGGCGGGTAGAGCAGCAGTACCCGGGCGCCCGGCCGAGCTCGCCCGGCGAGCGCGGCGGCCACGGAGCGGGCCCGCGCGTCCAGTTCGGCGACGGTGCGCGTGGTGCTTTCCCCGCTGTCGGCGAGGAACTCGTAGCGGACCGACGCGCCGCGTTCGTGGACGGTGCGGCGGATCGTGTCGACGACAGAGCTGTCCCAATGCATGGCTGTGTCCCGTGGTCTCTGGAGTGCCCGGTCGGGGAAGAGCGGAGCGGGGTCAGTACCCCGCGATCGGCCTGCGCGCGCAGAGGGCCGCGACCCGTCTGCGCGCCTGTGCGCGCGCGAGTGCGTCGAGCCGGGGGGAATCCGCGGTGGTGGCGGCGAGGATGTCGCAGACGAGGTCGGCGACCTCGGCGACGTCCTGGTCGTCGAGTCCGCGGGCAGCCATGCTGTTGCTGCCGAACCGCACACCGGAGGCGACGCTCGCCGGATGCGTGTCGCCGACGATCCGGTTCTTGTTGACCAGGATTCCGCAGTCCTCCAGCGCACGTTCGGCACCCACGCCGGTGACGCCGAACGACGACAGCACGTCGGCCACCACGATGTGGTTGTCCGTCCCGCCGGAGATGATCCGCACCCCACGGCGCGCCAGCTCGGTGGCCAGTGTGGCGGCCAGCGAGCGGACCCGCGCCATGGTGCCGGCGAACTCCGGCGTCGCCGCCAGGCCCAGCGCGTAGGCCTTCGCCGCGATGCTGTTCACCACCGGCGCCCCCTGCATCAACGGGAAGATCCCGCTCTGCATCGCCTGTTCCAGCGTGCGGCCGTCCGGCAGGCTGGTGCCGGCCGACCGGCCCAGCAGGATCAGGCCGCCGCGCGGGCCGTAGAGCTGCTTGTGCGTGCAGGTGGTGACGACGTCCGCATGATCCATCGGCGACGGGTGCAGCCCGGCGACGACCAGACCCGCGATGTGCGTGATGTCGGCCAGCAGCCACGCCCCGACCTCGTCGGCGATCTCGCGGAACGCGGCCCAGTCGAGCGTGCGCGGGTACGCGGTGGTGCCGGCGATGAGCAGCTTCGGCCGGTGCTCCAGGGCCTTCGCACGCACCTCGTCGTAGTCGATCAGCCCGTCCGGGGAAAGGCCGTACCCGTGCGCGGCGAACAGCTTCCCGGACACGTTGACCGGCGCGCCGTGGCTGAGGTGACCGCCCGCGTCGAGGTCGAGGCCGAGGATGGGGTCGCCCGGCCGGAGCAGCGCGGTCATCACGACCTGATTGGCCGTGCTCGCCGAATGCGGCTGGACGTTGGCGTAGCGGGCGCCGAAGGCCCGCCGCGCGCGGTCCACGGCCAGCTGCTCGACCTTGTCGACGTTGACGCAACCGGCGTGGAACCGCCGTCCGGGGTACCCCTCGGCGGTGACGTTGGCGAACACGCTGCCCTCGGCCAGCAGCGCCGCCGGCGACACGGGGCTGCACGACGCGACCAGGGCGAGCGTTTCGTGCTGGCGGGCCAGCTCGTCGCCGAGCAGCTCGTGCAGCTCCGGGTCGCCGAGCTCGAGGGAGTCCAGGGCTTGTTCGTAGAAGGAGGCCAGACTGCTGGTATCCGGCCGGTCTCGTCCCGGGTTCGGTCGGGGGTGGTCACGTTCGGGAGAAAGCGCGGGCACGCCCGCAACATTGGTCATGAGTGATCCCGGCTCGTCGTGGTGGCGCGGCCGCGGGCGGCCGGTCAGAAGTTCGGCATGGACAACATGGCGGCAACGCGGCGTTCCGGGTCCTCGAACGCCCGGCGCCCGTGCATCACGCGCTTGTTGTCGATCATCGCGATGTCGCCGGGCTGCCATTCGATGTCCACCGCCACCTGCTCGGTGGCGTCGAGCGCGTCCCAGCGGCAGTGCTGCGGAACCGGCGAACCGTCCTCGAACGCGACGACGGCGCCCGAGCCGAGATAACTGTTGCACAATGTCCGCGAATCCGTGTACGGCGCCTGTGGAATCGCGGAAACGGTGTAGCTCCAGTCGAGATTGCCTTCGTCGTCGAACCGGTATTCGAAATCCCGGTACTCGGCGAACAGTTTTTCCAGCTCGGTGCGGTCCCGGGTGCCGAACACCCTTTCCTGGTGTTCCGGGCCGGTCGGGAACGGCAGCCGCCAGGTGAGCCGGCGCTCCTCGAACAGCCGGCGCGTCTCGGCACCCAGCAGTTCCAGCGCCTGCACACCGTCGTACACCGTGGTCGCACCGCCCGAGGACGCCGGGCGCACGCAGTAGAACCACTGCAGGCCGGGGTGCAGCGGGCAGTAGCTCATCTCGGAGTGTGCCGGAATCGGGTTGCGGTGCGCATCAACCAGCAGCACGGCCCCGTCGTCGGAAATCGTCTGCCGGTTGGGGTTCTGGTGGAAGTACAGCTTTTCCGAAAAACGCTGCACCAGCTCGCGGAAATCGTCGGCGGTCGCGTCGAACCCCCGGAACAGCAGCGTGCCGTGCCGGACGAAGAGATCGACCACCTCGTCGTGCGGGAGTTCCCCGAGCGCGGACACACCGGTGCCCTCGATGATCAGACCGTGGTGTTGCGAAAGATGCGCAACCGAAAAAAGCCCCGTCATTGGACCCCCCAGTAGGACCTATACGGATAGTTGCCGGCGGCACTGCCGGCGTGCGTAACGATAATCGAGCATACGTGACCCGGCAACCGGATCACTACGGTTTCCAGATTTCAGTGGATGTTCGCCCGTCCGCCGTCCCCTTGGCGCACCGGCGACGTTCAGGACTGCTCACCAACAAACCACCACGGTCCGCGCCCGTCAAGAGCGTCACGGTGGGAGTTCTCCGCGGCAGGAAGCCACTAAAGGCGGATCGACCGGCCGCGGGGAAGCCGGTACCCTTCGCGCGCACCGTGATCGTACCGGCCCTCTGGCGCGATGGCGATGGATCAGCGGTGCTGCTGCCATGTAGTCTATTCCGGAAAGTCCTTAATAGACTGTCCTATTTAGATAATCACAGGCGGATAAGGGATTCGCGGTGAGTGTCCACTATGGTCTGCCTTCCTTGTGTCCGGGAATGCCGGCATGGAAATTACCGTCCTTTCCGGACGGTGAGCCACGTTCGGCCGGGTGCGGCCTGGTTTGCCGCCGCTGATCCGGTTCATCCGGTCTGTCCCTGTTGACAGATGTGAAAGTATTTTTCCGCCAGGTGCCGATCGGGTCGGCGAGGTCCCGACCGGGGCCGCTGTCCCCGGGGGAGAGGAACCGTCCATGCGCACCGCCCGCCGTGTCCCTGTTGTGCTCGCGCTCGGCGCGGTGGTCGGCGCCGGTTGCCTGGCCCCGGTCGCGTCCGCGGCACCGGCCGGCACCACGTCCGCGGCTCCGGTCGATGCCGGCGACTACTACCGGGATGCCGAAGGAAAGACCGGCGCCGAGCTCAAGGCCGCGCTGCACACCATCATCAGCACCAACACCAAGCTGACCTACGACCAGGTGTGGGACGGGATCAAGGCCGCCGACGAGGACCCGGCCAACCCGGCGAACGTCGTCCTCATCTACAGCGGCCGGTCGCAGGCGAAAACCGCCAACGGGGGCGATCCCGACGACTGGAACCGGGAGCACGTCTGGGCCAAGTCCCACGGCGACTTCGGTACCGCGCCCGGCCCCGGCACCGATCTGCACCACCTGCGGGCCGAGGACGTCTCGGTCAACGGCGCCCGCGGGAACAAGGACTTCGACAACGGCGGCTCCGCGGTCGACCAGGCGCCGGGGAACCGCACCGACGACGACTCGTTCGAGCCCCGCGACGCGGTCAAGGGCGACGTGGCCCGCATGATCCTCTACATGGCCGTCCGCTACGACGGCACCGAGGGCTACCCCGATCTCGAACCCGATGACAGTGTCGACAACGGCTCCGCGCCTGCCATCGGCCGCCTCTCGGTCTTGCTGGACTGGAACTCCCAGGATCCGCCGGATGCCACCGAACAGCACCGCAACCAGGTCATCTACGACCAGTTCCAGCACAACCGAAACCCGTTCATCGACCACCCCGAATGGGCGGGCTCGATCTACGGCTGATACCCGCACTCCCCGTCGGCGAGAATTCCACTGTGGCCGAAGGGAATTGACTCGGCTTCGAGCAAAGTGTCCGCATTGGACAGTTCGATCCGCCGACTCTTTTGTGCCCCTGATGTGATGCGAAAAACTCCATCGTTGTGCCCGAGAGCGACCGACTAGCCGCGAAGCCGGCGGGGCGCCGCTCGACGACCTCACCGTGCTGGATCAGCCTGCGCCGAAAATGCACGGCGGCGAATACCGTCTACCGGAACCGGGCGATTGTGTTCAACGCGCTCGAATTCGCCGTGGAGAAGGAACTGCTGCAGAAAACCCCGATCGCCGGCGCGGCGTGGACCGGCACCGCGCAACGGCGAGATCGTCGACGACTCAAGCAACGCGCCAGGGGAGAGGTGCGGCCAGTGCCGTGCCCGCCGCTGCTGACGGCGACGCTTCAGCACCACGTTGAGCCGTACGGCGTCGCCGACGACGGCAGCCCGCTCAGGTCGCCGCGTGGACAGGCCACTCGGTCGCCGTCGTGCACGAGGTCTGCACCAAAGTGCTTGACGGACCGGAATGACATGGCGCTGGAGAAGATCGCCCGCATCCTGGACCTGCCCGCCGGAGACGACGCAGACCGCGAGTAGCCCGCGCACAACAATGGCCGACCGCCTTTTCACCCATCGCCGCCACACGGCACGACACCAGCCCGTGACCGGTTTTTCCTGGGTCAAAGCCATATCCTCAGTAAGATACGAACGCTCACCGGGCGCGCAGCGCCGATCCGTCGACCGCAGCAATCGCCGGGTTCTCCGGGCCACCCGCAAAGAACGCTCGGCCGGCCGGCACGCCCACCGCTCGCGTGTCAGAGGCGCCCATCAACTCCAAGTACCGGACCGCCCTCGCTGATGGACCGGAGCGTCACCACCGGCCCGGCGTGCCTCCGCCGACCGCTGCCGGGGTCCGCCATCCAAAGAAAATCCGGACTCCGGACAGCCCGCGAGCAGCCGCGGCCGACCGTTTCCCGCCACAGCCAACCGGCCGCAGGGGGAACTGGCACAACGGCGTTTCCGTGGATGACCAGGCTCAGAATGCTGATCTCGGGCAGGCGGATCCGTGTAGCGAGGTGGTAGCAGTACGCAGGATGGCGGCGATTGCTCATTTCAGTGGGTGGTGTGCGCGGCGGCGGTCTTCGTCCGGATCGCCGTCATGGTCGAGGCGGTGCCGATGGCGGACGCGCTGGCAGCCCGCTGTCCCGGATGAGGCGGTCTCTCGATTCGCGCACCGCCAGCCGCAGGGCGTCGACGTCGCAACCGATCAGGGTGCGCCCCCACTTGAGGATCTTGCCGGCGACCATGACGAGTTTCACGTTGCGGGCGTCCGAACCGAGGACGACGGACGCGGTGGCGTCGTTGAGGGGAAGGTTGTTGATGTCCTCGGCGCTGATCCCAATGAGATCGGCTTGCTTCCCGGGGGTGATCGTGCCGGTCACGTGATCGAGACCGTGCACCCGCGCCCCGTCGACCGTCGCCATTTCGAGGATGCGGCGCGTCGTGATGCCGACCCCCGCCTTCCCCTCGGCCCATGCCTTCCGGTGCGCGGACATGCGCTGCACCGTGCACACGGTGCGCATGATCGTGAACATGTCCGTGCTCAGCGAACATTCCACATCGATGCTGAGGCCCGGTCGTACGCCGTGGGAAAGGGCGGCGTCGATCGGTGGCGTCGCGTCATAGATGCCCAGCCAGGTGTCCGATGTCGGCGCCAAGATCACCCTTGCATCAGCCTCGGCGATACGTTCCCACGCGTTGTCGGTGAGGGCGTTGCAATGGATGAGCGCGACGTCGGGCCCGAGATGATCCGAACTCGCGAGCTCGGCCAACAGCTGCGACGACCTGTCCCCGAACACTGCATCGACCGTGATGCCGAGGTCCATCGACCTGGCCAGCTCGATGAGATCCCTTGATACGGTCTTGGTGGGCTGGTCGAGTTCTGGGTCTCCGTACGGGCCCAGCCGAACCGTGACGAGGTTCGAACCTGCGAACCGCTCCTTCATCTCGGCGAGATTGTGTGGCCAGCGCCGGTCCCAGCTGCCCTTTGACGGCGGACCCATGGTGTGCACGCAGCGCACCCCGGCGTCCTCGAACGCCTGCGCCCCCGCGACTGCGTAGTCGACCGTGCGGGTGTTGTGCATGAAGTCCATGACGGTCGTTATGCCCGCGTCAACGGCGCCCCACGCGCTGAGCCGGCCCGCCAGGTGGATGTCGTCGGTCGAATAGGCCGGTGCCAAGAGGTCATGGCATGCCTTCATGTAGCCGGTGATTTCGGTGTCGGAGAACATTCTGCGGAACTGGCTCTGCCAGCAATGTCGGTGTGCGTCCTGGAACCCGGGAAGAACGATCATGCCGCGGCCGTCGATGACCGTGGTCGATGGCGAGACCAGCTGGGCCAGGTCCGCGCCGACCGCTGTGACGAGTCCGTGCTCGACCAGCACGTCGCCGCCGTCAAGGCTGCCGAGTGTTTCGTCCATCGTGAGCAGGTAGGCCCCGGTGATCAGATAACTCGCATCCTTGCCCGAGGGGAGCGCCTGGATGTCCCGCTTCGAGTGGGGCGACAACTTCCGCCGGCCGTCGACCCGGCTGGGTGTCACGACTGGTCGCCCTTCTCCCGGGAGTAGGGACGCGTGCTCACGGCGAACGGATCGACGAGTGCCTTGATTCGCCCGGCGTCGCCGGTGGCGAGCGGAACGAGCGCATCCTCGACGACATCACTCAACGTGCTGACCGTGGGCGCGATGTCGGCCCAGCCCTGCGGACGGGTCGCCAGGAGACTCAGTGCGCGCGGCAGGTCCTGCGCGCACACGTGCGCGTAGGACGCGATGATGTCCACCTCGTTGAGCGTCAGCGATTTGAGGGGAAGCGCACGGGGCTGATGGTGCAGGCCCAGCTGGACGATCCGCGCACCTGGTCGTGCGCCGGAAATCGCCAGGTCAAGGGCAGACTGCGCGCCCGTGGTCTCGATGACGACATTCCAGCCCCAGCCCTGCGCGACAGCCTGTTGGACCGATGTCGTGGAGCCGTCGAAGGTCCAGTCGGCGCCGAGCGCCGCCGCGACCCCGAGGCGGTCCGGTCTCAGGTCGGTGGCCGACACGTGCACGCCGAGCGACTTCGCCGCCCACACGGCGAACGCGCCGATGCCACCGCACCCGATCACCAGTACCCGGTCGGCGGCGGTCACGTGCGCACGCGACAGAGCGTGACTGGCCACGGCCATCGGCTGCGCCAGCGCCACATCGTCGCCCGAGGCTCCCAGCGGCGAGGCCGGGACGCAGACGCTCGCCGGGACGGCGCAGTACTGGGCCAGCCCCCCGTTGAAGTGGGCGCCGAGGGTGCGGTACTCCTCGCAGAGGTTGGTGCGGCCGGCCGTACACGCGCGGCATGCCCCACATGAGATGCCGGCACCACAGGCGACGACCTCGCCGAGGTGCAGCCCGTCAACACTCCGGCCCAGCTCGACGACCTCGCCGGCGAACTCGTGGCTGATCACCAGCGGCAGCTCGCCACGGCGATCGGGGGGAAATGCCGCCATCCCCTGGGTGAACAGCGCGGCGTCCGAGCCGCACAGGCCGGCCCCGGTGATCCGCAGGAGCACCTCGCCCTCCGCCGGTTCCGGCACGGGTATCTCCCGCACCTCCATCCGGCCCGCGGCCAGTAGCAGCGCGGCGCGCATCGTCGCCGGTCGCCCGTTCTCGCCGGTCACGACGTCAGTCCGTAGGTGGTGCGAATGTCGGCCAGCTGCTCCTGGAGGAACGTGATCCCGCACGTCGCAGCGAGCTCGGCGACAGCCTCCGGCCGCGCCGTGTGCGCATCGTTCCATGCGCTCAACCGCCGCATGTAGTCCTCGAACGGCCTTGCCGGTGCGGTGATCTCGAGGAAACTCGCCGGTTTGTCCGTCGGGTTGAAGATGGAGTGCGCGAGTCCTGGTGGCCGCTGGAAACAGCCACCGGCCTCCAGTATTTTGTGCTCTCCCGCCACCCAGGCGCCAATCGTTCCACTGAGCACGACGACACTCTGGGTCTCAACCCGGTGAACGTGCGGGGGAACGATCGACCGGGGTGCCAACGTCGATCGCGTCATCAGGTATGCGCCTGCCGTGTCCTCCGACGTCTCGACGATCGTTGTTCCCACACCAATGGCAAGGGGTATGCCCGCGCCGGCGGCGATCGCTCGGAACCGCAACTCGTTAGCTTCCAATGTCCAACTCTCCTGTACGACGGCGCCGGAATTGCGCGGAGATCGCGATCGCGGCGATGATGGCTGAACCGTTGAAGACGTCGGTGACCCACGGCGACGCACCCGCCAGCGCCAGCCCGCTGACGGTCGTGCCGAGGAAGAGGAGCGCGACGATCGTCCCAGGGACGTTGTAGCGGCCCGGATGGATGGTGGTCGCGCCCAGGAACACCGCGGCCATCGACGGGAGGATGAAGGGGATGCCGGCCACCTGCGGGTCGGCCGAGCCCTGCGCACCGATCTGCATGATGCCTGCCAGCGCCGCGAGGACTCCGGCGAGGGTGAAGCTCGACACCACCAGGGTCCGCGCGCCGAGGCCGGTGAGGCGGGCCGCCGCGAGGTTGGAGCCGACCGCGAACAGCCGCCGGCCGAATGGTGTCTGCGTGAGGATGTACCAGCACGCCACGCAGATGACCATCGCGATGACGAACAGACTCGGCACGCCGAGCAGGCCGGTGGTCCCGAGATTGGTCAGCGCGGGCGAGAGGCCGTCACTGATCGGCGTGCCGTGCGTGTATGCCGCGATGATCCCGCCGAGGACAGTGGTCGTCCCGAGTGTCCCGATGATCGAGTTCACACCGAGGTAGCTCACCACGAAGCCGTTGAAGAGCCCGACGACGAGCCCGACCGCCACCGCGACGAGCACCGCGAGCGGAAGGCTCAGCCCGTACCGTGACATGGTCGCCGCCGCCGCGATCGCACACATGCCGGTCGTCGCTCCGATCGACACGTCGAAGCGCCCGGAGACCAGTGGTAAGAGCAGCGCCATTGCCACGACGGAGCCGACCGCCTGTGTCGTGACGACCGCGCGAAAGTTCGCGGCGGTCGCGAAGGTGTCCGGCAACCAGATGCTGAAGACCACGATCACGACCACGAGCAGGCCGAGAAGTCCGTAGCGTTCGAGCAGATCCACCGGCGAACTCCGCCGGCGCCCAGGGTCGGTTGGGGCCTTGTTCGTGCCTTCCGGCTCCGCCTCCGACGATCGGTTGGCGACTTCGCTTGTCACGTCGCTCATGACGATGCTCCCATGGGTGCGGAGTAGACCAATTCGGTGATTGCGGCGGCATCGACGCTCTGCGCGGGTACGTCGGCCACGATCCGGCCGCCGCGCAGGATGAGGACCCGATCGGTGACCCGCGCCAGCTCCTCGAAGTCCGAACTGACGATGATGACGGTCAGCCCCCGCGCGACGTGTTCGCTCAGGATGGCGAAGATGTCGGCCCTCGCCCCGACGTCGATCCCCTGCGTCGGCTCGTCGAGGAGCAACACCCTCGGTGCCGAGCGCAGGCAGCGCGCGAGGAGCACCTTCTGCTGATTCCCGCCGGAGAGCGAGGCCAGCGGGGTCGATGGCGACTGGGTTTTCACGGTGAACTTCTCGATGTCCTCGCGCGCCGCCGCCCGTTCGAGGTCGTGGCGGAACCGCAGCGGCTCCCGGAACTTGCCGAGCTGCCCGATCGAGAGGTTCTCCAGCACCGACATGTCGAGGAAGGCGCCGTCGGCCGCCCGATCCTCCGGTACGAGTGCCACCCCGTTGCGGAGCGCCGAGCTGGGATCGTTCGCCTGGTACGGGCCACCCTCGATCGTGATGTCACCGCTCTCCCTCGGGTGGGCGCCGTAGATCATCCGGAGCAGCTCGGACCGGCCCGAGCCAAGCAGACCGGCGATTCCCACCACCTCGCCCTTCCGCGCCGTGAAGCTCACGTCGTGGATCGGCCCGCCACGAAGGTGCTCGACCTCGACGCACGCCTCAAGGGCCGAGGTCGCGGGAGGAACCTGGTACACCGCTCGCGGGGACCGTCCGACGATCGCCTGCACGAGCTGCTGTTCGTCGAGACCTTCGGCCTCCCTGGTGAGAACCTCGACACCGTCGCGCAGGACGGTGACCGATTCCGACACGGCCAGCACCTCGTCGATGCGGTGGCTCACGAAGAGGATGGTGTGACCGGTCGAGGCACAGCGCCGCATCGCCTCAAGGAGGAACGCTGCCTCGTGCCGAGGCAGCGCCGCCGTCGGCTCGTCGAGGACCAACGTGGACAGGCCGTCTTGGTCGTCCTCCAGTGCCCGCGCGACCGCCACCATCGTCTGGTCGGCTGGGCGCAGCTCGGAGAGCTGCTGGTTCGGGTCGGCCTCGATCTCGAACCGATCCAGCAGTCGCCGCGTCCGTCGCCGCAGAGCGCCCCAGGCGACTCCGCCGTACCTCGTGCGCGAGAAGCCGTTGGTGAGCGCGACGTTCTCCACCACCGTCATGTCCCGGATCAAACCGGGGTTCTGGTGTACGAACCGCAGCCCGATCTCCCGGGCGAGTCCGGGCGTGAGCCGGTCCGCCGCAACGGATGTGCCGTTGACGACGACACTGCCTCCCGGGTCGGCCCGGTGCACACCCGCCAGGATCTTGATCAGCGTCGACTTGCCGGAGCCGTTGCCGCCAAGCAGGGCATGCACCCGCCCGGCTGTCACCGCGAACGACACGTCCAGCAGCGCCTGGGTTCCCGCGAAAGCCTTGCTGACGTCGGTGACGGCCAGAGCCGGGGCCACGGTCTTCGTACTCATCCGACCCAGATCTTCATCAGGCCGGCCTTGAAGTCCGGCACGCTGATCGATTTGCCTGGTGCCGGCATGTGCTGCTTGTCCACGAGCGTCCAGCCGCCGCCCTCGTCGGGGAAGTCCTTCGACCCGGCGAAAACCCGGTTCAGGGTGTCGGCGAGTCCCCACATCTGCCATACGTAGCCAGGAAGGATCGCCAGCGCCGCGGTTTCGGAGCCGTCCCGGATGGCTTGCATGCTGGCCCCCGATCCCTCGGCGCCGATCACCTTCAGGTCGGTACGGCCGGACTGGCGAATCGCCGACTGCAGGCCGAGCGGGATGATGTCGTCGACGTCGTTGGCCAGTACGGTCGCCTCTGGGTGCTTCTGGATGGCCGACTTCCAAATCTGCGTCGCCGCCGCCGGGACTTGGGAGTAGGACCACTTCACCGGGACGATCTCGCACCCGGGGCACTTCTGCTTGATACGGGCGGTGAACTTCTCGGTCTTGACCGCACTGTTGGTCAGGCTGGTCTCCTGGAGGTCCAGGATCTTCGCCTTCTTCCCCGCGTATGCGAGCAGCACGTCGGCCCGTGCCTGCTGGTACTCGGCCGCGTAGTTCTCGAACGAGTCGCCGCCCCGGTCGTGCAGCGTCCGGGTGAACAGCGGCTGGCCGCCGAACTTCCCGTAGTCGCAGTCGAGTCCGGAGAAGTTGACGGTGGGGATGCCTGCCTGCCGGGCCGCGAGCAGGCCGCCCTTGATGGTCGGGCAGTCGAACGCGTACACCGCGATGCCGTCGACTCCGGCGGCGACGCCCTGCTTGATCAGGTCGTTGGCGGTTGAGGGGTTTGCCTTGCTGTCGACGACTGTGACGTTCCAGCCGATCTTCTTGCCGGCCTCCTCGAACGCCTCGGAACCGAGCGCGCACTGCTGGAACGCCTGTCCACAGGAGATCATCCACACTTTCTTGCCGGGGACCGCTCTCGGGCCGGAGGTCGGCACCGGCAGGTAATCGCCCGCGTAGAACCTGTTCAGCGTCTGCTGGTCGGCGACCTTGCCGCCGGCACCGTTTGACGCCGAGGTGGACGTGCACGCGGTGGCGAGGGCGCCGGCCAGGACGATCGACGCGACACCCGCGACAGCTCGGCGGAAATGCGAAGCGCTCGTGTCCTTCATTGGACCTCCGTCGAAAGCGGGCAGTGGCCCGACAGTCGGCACTTTGACAATCCGGCCGGACCGTTTGATATACCGGATGGTGCCAGGCAGTATGGGCTACGTCAACCATCTGGCTTGCTCAGCCGCAGGCAGGGGCCAAGTATGACCCTCTTGCCCGCTCCGCTGAGTGGCCATCCGATATACAGTCAGGGGTCACCATGAGGGCAGCGATACTGCGCGCATTCGGCGAGCCACTTGACGTCGCCGAGGTCGACCGTCCCGAGCCACGGGCGGGAGAGCTCCTCGTCCGCGTCCGCGCGGTGGGCATCTGCGCGACCGACCTCAAACTCGCGGCGGGGGCGACCGCGCCTCGACCGGAGCTGCCGCACATTCCCGGACACGAGGTCGCCGGCGAGGAGGTGGACCCGAGGACGCTGGAGCCGACCGGGCGGCGGGTCGCCTGCCACATCCTGGCCGCGTGCGGTCAGTGCCGCGAGTGCCTGCGTGGCTACCCGGTCTTCTGCGACGGCGCGGTGCGTATGGGCCTTGACCGCAACGGCGGCATGGCCGAGTACGCCACGGTTCGCGCCGACCTCGCCATCCCGTTCTCCGCAGGGCTGGACTTTGCCGATGCGGCGGCCGCCATGGACTCGGTCACCACACCCTGGCACGGACTGCACGGGGTGGGGAAGGTGCAGCCGGGCGAGTTCTCGCTGGTCGTCGGTGTGGGTGGGCTCGGGATCAACGCCGTGCAGATCGCGGCAGACGCCGGTGCGCGGGTGGCCGCGGTCGACATCGATGAGTCACGCCGGGCGGCCGCGCAGGCGGCCGGCGCCGAGCTGGTCAGCGCACCGGCCGACGTCGAGGACATCAGGGACTGGTCCGGAGGCGGGGTCGACCTTTCGGTCGAACTGTCCGGAACGCGAGCCGGGTTCGACGTCGCGGCGACGGCGGTACGGCGTGGCGGCACCGTGGTGTGCTGCGGCTACTTCCCCGGTGTCGAGTACGGCCTCGACTCGGCGAGGCTCGTGCTCGACAACATCCGCGTCCTCGGCTCGCGCAACGCATCGGTCACCGAAAGTGCCGCGGCACTGGCCACGGTCGAACAGCGGCGGGTCGTGCCGAGGATCGCCCGGCGCGCCGACCTGTCGGAGGTCAACGACATGCTCGCGCTGCTGAAGGCCGGCCGAATCAGCGGGCGCGTCGTTCTCGACCCGAGCCAGGGTGCGGCGTGAGCCGGGGTCATCACCAGCTTGTCAGATGGGCCGGTCCGCTGCGGTGACCATGCCTGCTCGACTTGGGCAAGTGAGTACCGGACGGAGTCGACCACCAGGTGCCCCGAGGGGTAGTGCCGCTGCAGCATCGCATAGGCCCAGGCCCGAATCTCGGCAGGTTCGAGGAAGCCGGCCATGCTACGGACCTTGAGCAGGCGAGAACGCAGCAGTGCGGCCGGCACCGTCAGTTGGTCTCCTGCCTTGGCTCCCACCTGAACGTAGCGGGCGCCGGTCGCCGAGGCACGTAGTGCTTGTCCGGCCGGTGGCCCGCACACGAGGTCGATGAAGAGCTCGACCGGGCACCGGTCGCATCTCGCAAGCCGGTCCGCGAGCGAGTCGAGGTCGGTGCGGTCGACACAGGTGTGCGGGAAGGCGGTGAGCGTGCCGAGCCGGTCCCTGGAGCGGCCGACGGCCCCGGCACCGGGCAGCGAGGCGAGTCGAACCGCGAGACGACCGGCCACCCCGGTCACACCGAGCACGACGACGTGGTCACCCGCGCGCCGCTGCGCCCGCCACGGCAGCGACACCGCCGTGGCCAGTCCGGCGTTGCCAAGCGCGGCGGCTTCCTGATCGGGAACACCCGCCGGGGCCGGCAGCAACCCGTGCCTTGCGAAGAGTGTGTGCTCGGCCATCGCCCGAACGGGGCGACGCACTCGTCGAAGTAGGCGCGCTCACCCGTCTCCGGCAGCACACCGGCCCCGTGTCCCGACCACGGAAGGCAGCTCGAGGACACCGCCGCCGTAGAACCGACCGGCCTTCACCGCCGGTTCCCGCCGGTCGCCCGCACCACGTTCCGCAGCTCGCCGATGGCCGCGGACCGCACCACGACCACGTCACCGTCGCCGAGGTACCGCTCGGGCTTGGCTGCCATGCCGACGCCGTCCGGAGTGCCGGTAGCGATCAGGTCTCCCGGACGTAGCGCGACGATCTGGGATATGTCGGCGACGAGCTGGGGAACGTCGAACAACAGGTCGTCGAAGGACCCGGATTGGCGCCGCTCACCGTTGACGGTGACCTCCAGCGTGGCCTCGGTCAACTCGTCTCGGGTGGCTACCACCGGGCCCCACGGGGTGGACGCCTCCCAGGTCTTGCCGGCGAACCACTGGCTCGTGCGACGTTGGTAGTCCCGCGCCGACACGTCGTTCATCAGTGAGACACCCCCCACGAAATCCCATGCGTCGGCGGCGGCGACGTGCCGGGCGGTACGTGAGATCACCACGACGAACTCGCCCTCGTAGTCGAGCTGCGTCACCGACGGCGGTAGTGGGACATCGGCGTCCGGATCGCAGAGCGCATGGGGAAGTTTGGAGAACAGCGTGGGGGCCGACGGTAGACCTCGACCCAGCTCGGTCAGATGCGACCGGTAGTTGAGCCCGACGCAGATGACCGCGCCGGGGTCCAGGACGGGCCGCAGAAACCGCACCCCACGCCGGGAGATCCGCTCGCCGTGACCCTGGCAGGCGGCGGCCAGGTCGGCGCGCCCCCGTTCACCCGCTTCGTACATCACACGAAGGTCGTCGTGTCCGGCCGTGCCGACCAGGACGACGTGATCGTCGGCGACGACACAGACTCGCGAACGGCCGCTGTAATCAACAGTTGCGAGCTTCACTCGTCCCTCTTCCCTGGAGTATCTGGATATCCTTCGTGCTGATTGACCAGGTATCATGGCTGATTGTGCACGACTAAGCCGTCAAACAGTATACAGTTGTGCTGGTGATCGGAAGAAGGGACACGTGGCTTGGAACTCGGAATCAGGGGGCGGAGCGCTCTGGTCTGCGCATCGAGCCGAGGGCTCGGATTGGCGTGTGCGTCGGCACTCGCCGCCGAAGGCGTGGACCTGGTGCTGAACGGTCGGAACGCCGACCGGCTCGCTGACGCGGCTGCCCGGCTGCGAGCGGCCCATGAGGTGGCGGTCACCGAGGTCGTGGCGGATGTGACCACGGCGGACGGGCGAGGGCGGCTGCTCGACTGCTGCCCCGAGCCGGACATCCTGGTCACCAACAACAACGGTCCGAGCCCGGGGACCTTCACCGAGTTCACCGAAGAAGACTGGATGACGGCGGTGTCGGCGAACATGGTGTCGCAGCTGATGCTGGTGTCCACCGTCGTGCCAGGGATGCGCGCCCGGCACTTCGGCCGGATCGTGAACATCACCTCTGCCATGGTCACCACCCCCCGGCCGACCATGGGTCTTTCCAGCGCCGCCCGAGCCGGACTGACCGCCGCGCTGAAGGGACTGTCGTTCGAGGTGGTCAGAGACAACGTGACGATCAACAATCTGCTTCCCGAGCGCATCGACACCGACCGGCAGCGTTTCATGGCAGCGCGGGTCATGGAGCGGGAAGGCATCACCTACGAGGTGGCTCGAACTCGCCAGGAGGCATCCGTGGCGGCAGGGCGACTGGGCACCCCTGAGGAGTTCGGCGTGGTCTGCGCGTTCCTGTGCAGTGCGCGGGCGGGTTTCGTCTCTGGCAACAATGTGCATGTGGACGGCGGGACCTATCCCGCATTGATCTGAGATGAGGCAGTGTGACCGACCCGGACCCCACCATGGATTCGTACAACATCGTCAGATCGGCGATCCTCGACGGCCAGTTGCCCCCCGGCCAGATCTACTCGCAGGCGGAGCTGTCCGAGGTTCTCGGCGTAGGACGGACCCCGCTGCGCGAGGCTGTCCGCCGGTTGCAGAGCGAGGCGTTGCTCGAACAGAGCCCTCGGCGGCGGCTGAGGATCGCACCGCTCACGCTGGACGACCTCGGACAGCTGTACTCGATGCGTGTCGTCCTTGAGTCGCTCGCGGTCCGGCTGACCGTTCCCCATCTGACCGACGCCGAGCTGGACGACGCGCGGAAGGCGCTCGACGAGCACATCGACGCCTGCACGCGGCAGGATCTTTCGAACTCGCGTGAACCGCACCGCCAGTTTCACCGGCTGCTCTACGCCCGGTGCGGCGAGCGGATGCTGCCCCAAGTCGACAGCCTGTGGGATCAGGCGCAGCGCTACCGGCGGATGTACGTGCAGGGGGCGACCGACGAGATCGCGTTGCTGCAACTCGCGATGAACGACCATGAGGAGATCTACGCCGCGGCCGTCGAACGCGACGCGGTCGCCTGCTCCGAACTGGTCGCGCGTCATCTGACCAGGACGGCCCTGACCGTGTTCGCCCGACTGGCCGACCCGGGGGCGGCCAACCAGGTGACGGTCGCGCACGACTTCGTGTGCTTCGGCGGAAGTGTGAAGGGCGAGCTTCAAAGCCCCGTGAGGTCGCGCCGCTGACCGGTGACGGCGCTGGTGAGTGCGACGCCGTAGTCATTCCCGTTCGGCGTCCGCACGACGGTGTGCGTGTGGAATCGCTCCGGCTCCGGATTGGACAGGAACACGCCGGCGTGGTGGTCGAGCTCGGCCAGGATGGTGGGACCCTGAATTCTGAAGTAGAACGGGTCCGCCGGTTCGTGGCCACCGATCCAGCAGAAGTACGTGCGGTCGAGGTGCCGTGCGAGATCCGTCAGCCGGGCAGCCCGCGCGGCGGGCGGGTGATACGCGAGCATTTCCGCGACCACTCCGGCCGCGATGGCCCGCGACTCGGGTGTCATGTCGCCGATTCTCGCCCCCTCGTAGGGGATGACCCGGTTGTCTCGGAACGCTCCCGCGAGGCTCAGCTCGTCGCCGACGGCGATCCGGCCCGGCGGCATGCGCGGATCACGCTTGGCCGCATAGAGCACGGCGCGTGCACGCAGCACGTCGTCCAGGGACGCGAGCAGTTCGAGCGCTCGCTTCTCCGCCGGCACGAACAGTGCCGTATTCGGCGGCTCGCCGGGCAGGTGGGTCGGCTCGGAACCGAGGAAGGCCGGCGTCAGAACGACCTGGGGGCCGAAGAAAAGGCAGTTGACGGCCAGGTGATGGCCGTAGATCTGCCAACCCCACGGCTGCGTCAGTGACGGCGTCCCGAAGATGTTGACGTTGTAGCTGAACTCGTTGAGCACGCCCTGGCCGTGCACGAGATCGCCGAGATGGGCATTGATCCGCATGATGCGACGCGCCTGAGCGAATCCCTCGGCGCTCAAGGTCGATTCGAGCAACCGCAGGGCGTGCTCCCGCACTTCCGGCGACGCTTCGTCCAGGCGTACGCCGAACCGGTGAAGGTAGATCTCGGGGTTCAGCCACGCTCGCCATACGCGGCTGTTCAGGTCGTGCCGGACAGCATCCCGCCGCACGTCGTCAAGGCAGGCAAGGAACTTCTCGGCGGCAGCGACCGCGCCGGCCACTGGCGCACCCTCGTCGGCCTGCTCGAAAAGACCGTCTTCCACGTCGCCGGCATCGGTCACACCGACGAACGAGGTCGACGCGAACAGCCGCTCCCAGTCACTCAGCAGCGCGTCGACGCGCGGGTTGGCCCGAAGACGGTCGACGTAGGTGACCGGGTCGGCGTCGATCAGCGGGAGCAGCCGAGGATCGTCCTGCTCGCGTCGGTATCGGAGATAGGGATCAGTCATCCTGCACCTGTTGCTTCATGCGTTCCTCGAACTCCGCCCTGAGCAGTCGCTTCCGAACCTTGCCATTGGGCTCGCGGGGCAGCGAGTCGCAGAACTCGATCACCCTGGGCCGTTTCAGCCGCCCGAGCCGCGCGGAAAGGTGCCGCTCAAGCTCCGCTGGGTCGACCGGAGCCACCGCGACCGGCTCGACCAGTGCGGCAACGACCTCGCCGAGATCGTCGTCGGTGACGCCGAACACCGCGCAGTCCGCGACGCCGGGAAGTTCCTGGATGACGGCCTCGACCTCGGCGGGGTAGATGTTCACGCCACCGGAGATGATCAGGTCCCGGATGCGGTCGCTGAGGTAAAGATATCCATCCTCAAGGTAGCCGACATCCCCGGTGGACACGAAGTCACCGGCCTGGAGCTCGGCGCGTCGTTCCGGCAGTCCCTCGTAGGTGAAGTCGCCGAACGCCGTTGTCGACACCGCCAGCTCGGCCGGTTGAGCCCCGCCGGGAAGCCCGGACTCCGGATCAAGGAAGGCCACTTCGACTCCCGGCAGCGGGCGGCCGACCGTGCCGGGGTGCGCGGTCCAGTCTTCCGGGGTGGCGAAGCTGACCGGTCCGAGCTCGGTCGAACCGTAGTACTCGTGCACGATGGCACCCCATTCCTCGATAACTCGATGTTTGAGTGCCGGCGGGCACGGGGCCCCGGCATGCAGCACGAACTCGAGGGACGACACGTCATGGGCGTTCCGTACCGCCGCAGGCAGGCCGAGCACCCTGGCGAACATCGTCGGCACGAGGAACGTGTGGGTGATCGAGTGCTCCTCGACGGCGGCAAGGAACCGCTGCGCGTCGAATCGTTCGTGCAGCACGAGCAGCTCGCCCCGCTCGATGGTGTGCTGCGCCATCTGGAGCGGAGCCGCGTGGTACAGCGGCGCGACGACCAGGACCCTGGCACCGTCCCTGATCCCGTAGAGCAGATCACGCATCGCCCGTGCCCGTGCCCGTTGCCCGGCTGTGGCCGACAGCTTGCGAACTCCCTTGGGGCGCCCGGTCGTGCCCGAGGTGTAGATGATCGTCTCGGCCGACCCGCGCGGGCCCTCGTACCGTGGGCCGGCCAGCAGTTCGGCCCAGGACGCGAGCTGGCCGTCAGGTCCCGTCTCGCCCTCGGTCAACGGTATACTGATGAACGGCACATCTGCACCGGAGGGCCACAGGTCCTGGTGGGCCAACGCGAGCCGGACCTTGGCGTCGCCGAGGACGAACAGGATCTCGTCCTGTGCGCCGTGCCAGTTCACCGCGACCGGGTACGCGCCGATCCTGCGCACCGCCTGGTCTGCGACGAGACCCTCGACGCAGTTGCGAACTACCAGGGCAACACGGTCTCCCGCGCTGAGGCCGAGCCTCGCCAGCCCGCCAGCTGCCCTGGCGACCAGGTCGCCGAAGGCATCCGGCGAGTACTCGACTCCCCGCCACGCAACGGCTGCGAACCGCGACGACACTGCCATGTCGCGACCCTCCTCTCAGTCATACGTCTGGCGCTCTGAGGCTACAACGATATACAGTTTCTTCCAGTGATGCCTCCTTACTGGACGCAGAATGAACAGAGGACGGAGGATGCCGGATGCCGGAAGCCGTGATCGCGGAGGCCGTTCGGGCGCCGATCGGCAAGCGACGTGGCGCGCTGTCCGGCGTGCACGCCGTCGACCTGTCCGCACACGTGCTGAACGAGGTCGTCGGCCGGGCGGGTGTCGATCCGGCCGAGGTGGACGACGTCGTCTGGGGCTGCGTCGGGCAGATCGGCGACCAGAGCAGCAACATCGCCCGCTTCGCCGCGCTGGCCGCCGGTTGGCCCGACACGATCCCCGGGGTCACGGTCAACCGGGCGTGCGGATCGAGCCAGCAGGCCGTCGACTTCGCCGCGCAGGCCGTGCTGTCCGGGCGGCAACAGCTGGTGATCGCCGGTGGGGTCGAGATGATGAGCGCCGTTCCACTCGGCGCGGTCCGGGCCGTCGGACTTCCCTACGGGCCGGCGGTTCTCGAACGCTACGACGACTTCGGCTTCAACCAGGGGATCAGCGCAGAGGCGATCGCCGCCCGGTGGGCGTTGACCCGGCACGACCTCGACGAGTTCGCCGCGATGTCACACGAGCGAGCGGCTGCAGCTGAGGACGGCGGCGCCTTCACCGCGCAGCTGACCACGGTGGCTACCCCCACCGGCGCCATGACACGGGACGAAGGCATCCGCCGTGGCACCTCGGTCGAGACATTGGCGGCACTGAAACCCTCGTTCATCGCGGACGGCGTTGTCCATGCCGGCAACTCCTCCCAGATCTCCGACGGCGCGGCCGCGCTGGTGGTGACGACTCCGGAGATCTGCCGGAGGCTGCGAATCACCCCGATCGCCCGGTATCGGGACGGCGTCGCGGTCGGCGGCGACCCGGTCGAGATGCTCACCGCACCGATCCCGGCGACCGAGCTGGTGTTGAAGCGCGCCGGGCTCGGTATCGACGACATCGGTGTGTTCGAGGTCAACGAGGCCTTCGCGCCGGTGCCGCTCGCCTGGAGCCGAACGCTCGGGGTCGAGCTCACCAGGGTCAACCCGCTCGGTGGGGCCATCGCACTCGGGCACCCGCTCGGCGCGTCGGGTGCCATTCTGATGACCAGAATGCTCCACCACATGTGCGATCAGGGCATTCGGTTCGGCCTGCAGACGATGTGCGAAGGCGGCGGCACCGCCAACGCCACGATCCTCGAGCTGCTGGGGTGAGAACCTGATGCGACGTACCATCATCGGCGAGGACCACCAGCAGTTTCGCGGCGTCGTCGACTACTTCATCCGAACCCGGGTGTTACCGGTCTACGACGAGTGGGAAGCCCGTGGCGAGGTTCCCCGTCAGCTCTACCGCGACCTCGGCGAGAGCGGAATCCTCGGCGTGAACCTCCCGGAGGAGTTCGGCGGCGCGGGCCAGAACGACTACGTGTACAACGTCGTGGTGCAGGAGGCCGCAGCGAAGCACAATGTCACGCTCGGCACCCTCCGGACCCACCTCGACGTGGTGCTGCCCTACTTCACCCACTTCTGCGGGCCCGAGCAGCGGGCGCGGTGGTTTCCCGGGCTGGTGTCCGGCGATCTCTTCACCGCCATCGCACTGTCCGAACCGGACACTGGCTCGGATCTGGCCGGGGTGGCGACGTCGGCACGGCGGGTGGCCGGGGGCTTCACACTGACCGGCGCCAAGACCTTCATCACCGGCGGTATGCACGCCGAACTCGTCGTCGTGCTGGCTCGGACGTCGAAGGAGCCGGATCGGCGCGACGGCCTCACGCTGTTCGTGGTCGAGGACGGGATGGCCGGGTTCGCCAAGGGCCGCAAGCTCGACAAGCTCGGCCTGCGGGTACAGGACACCGTCGAGCTGTCGTTCACCGACGTGTTCGTGCCCGAAGCGAACGTCCTCGGCGAGGTGGGCCGGGCGTTTCCGATGCTCACCCGCAACCTCGCCCAGGAACGGGTGGCCATTTCCGTCGGCGCCGTGGCGCAGGCCGAGGCGGCCATCGAGCTCACCGTGCGCTATGTCCGGGACCGCAGGGTCTTCGGGCGCTCGCTCGGCTCGTTCCAGAACACGAAGTTCGCTCTCGCCGAGGCCAGAGCGGAGACACTCGCCGCACGCACGATGCTGGACACCGCGATCGCCGAGCTCCGGGACGGCGTCCTCGATCCGGTGGATGCCGCCGCGGTGAAGCTGTACTGCACCGAGGTACAGGGCCGCACCGTCGACAAGTGCCTGCAGCTGTTCGGCGGCTACGGCTACATGACGGAGTACCCGATCGCCCGGCTGTTCGCCGACGCCCGCGTGACACGGATCTACGCCGGTACGAGCGAGGTCATGAAGACCATCGTCAGCAAGTCCATGGGACTCGACAAAAGGACATGACAAATGCAGCTGACCGGCCTGGCCGCGGTCGTCACGGGCGGTGCCTCCGGTCTCGGCCGGGCCACCGCGGATCTGCTCGTCGAGCGCGGTGCGAAGGTCGTCGTCGCCGACCTGTCGGAGCCCGCCGATGCCGACACCGCGAACATGCGCTTCGTGGCGTCGGACATCACCGACCCGAACGGCCTTGATGCGGCCTTCGACACTGCCCGGAGTTGGGGCCTGCCCGTTCGCGGCGTGGTGCACTGCGCGGGGCGTGGCGGCGATCGCAAGCGCATACTCACCAGGGACGGCCAACCAGCGGATCTCGCCGGGTTTGCCGAGATGCTGAGGGTCAACCTCGTTGGCACGTACAACGTCCTCCGGGTCGCCGCCGCGCGGATGTGCCACAACGAGATCGTCGACGGTGACCGTGGCGCCGTGGTGCTCACCGCCTCGGTCGCGGCTTTCGACGGCCAGATCGGACAGACCTCGTACGCCGCGGCCAAGGCCGGCATCCACGGGCTCACCCTTCCGGCGGCCCGCGACCTCTCGTCCTGGGGTATCCGGGTGAACACCATCGCACCCGGCGTGTTCGACACCCCGATGCTCGCTCGGTTGCGGCCCGACATTCGCGAGGGGATCGAGCGATCGGTGCCGCACCCGTCGCGCCTCGGGTCCCCGACGGACTTCGCCCGACTCGCGGTGACCGTCCTCGAGAACGGCTATCTCAACGGCGAGACCATCCGGCTCGACGGCGCGGTGCGGATGGCCCCTCGATGAGCGCCGATGTTGTGGTCGAGGAGCGCGGGCAGGTACTGGTCGTGACGATCGACCGGCCGGCCCAGCGCAACGCGCTGACCCAGGAGACCAGCAGGACCATCGCCTCGGCATGGGACGAGCTCGATGACCGAGCGGATCTCACCGTCGGCGTCCTGACCGGCGCCGGTGGCCATTTCTGTGCCGGGATGGACCTGAAGCGCTTTCTCCTCGGCGAGGTCGCGAGTATTCCGGGTCGCGGCCTGGGCGGCATGACCCAGACCCCGCCGGAGAAGCCGGTCATCGCGGCGGTGGAGGGATATGCCCTGGCCGGTGGGTTCGAGATGGCCCTTGCGTGCGACCTGGTGGTGGCCGCGAAAGGCGCGGTATTCGGACTTTCCGAAGTGCAGCGCGGTCTGGCCGCGCGCGCCGGCGGGCTGCTCCGCCTACCGGAAAAGATCCCCGAGAACGTGGCGATGGAGATGATCCTCACCGGGACCCCGATCGGTGCCGACCGGGCCGCCGCTCTCGGCCTGGTCAACCGCGTTGTCGCGGATCAGCAGGCGTTGGCGGCCGCCATGGGCCTGGCCAACGAGATGGCCAGCAATGCCCCCTTGGCACTCATCGCCTCGAAAAAGGTCGTCACGGCAGGGCGTCATTGGACACCGGATGAGAGGTGGCGGAACCAGGCGTCCATTGTGGACCCGGTCTTCGCGAGCAACGACGCGAGGGAAGGTGCCGAGGCGTTCGCGGCGAAGCGTCCTCCACAATGGACAGGGACATGACGGGCGGTCCACTCGTCGGCGTTCGAGTCGTCGAGCTCGCCGGCCTCGGCCCACCCGTGCACGTCGGGATGATCATGGCCGACCTGGGAGCCGAGGTGCTGCGTATCGAGCGCCCGGGAGCGGCGGACTCAGGCGTGCTCACCCACCTGCTGCGTGGCCGGACTCGCTGCACCATCGACATCAAGTCAGCGGAGGGACCCGCCGCGGTCCTCGCACAGGTGGCCGTCGCGGACATCCTCGTCGAGGGTTTCCGTCCAGGAGTGACCGAACGGCTTGGCATCGGCCCCGTCGACTGTGCGCGGGTCAACCCTGGCCTCATCTACGTTCGGGTGACCGGTTGGGGACAGGATGGCCCGCGGGCGAGCCAGGCCGGACATGACATCAACTACATCGGACTGACCGGCGTCCTGCACGCGATCGGACGAGCCGGCGGACGGCCGGTGCCACCGCTGAACATCGTCGGCGACTTCGGCGGCGGCTCCATGCTCGCCGTCATCGGTGCGCTGGCGGCGCTGCACGAACGTGCTGGCACCGGACGCGGACAGGTGGTGGACGCGGCCATCGTCGACGGCGTCAGCCTGCTCGCCCAGATGCAGTTCCAGTACCTCCAGGAAGGACGGTGGAGCCTCCTGCGTGGGGCGAATCGCCTGGATGGAGGGGCGCCCTATTACGACACCTACCGATGCTCGGACGGCCGTTACGTCGCCGTCGGCGCTCTCGAGGACACCTTCTGGGGACGACTTCTCGACGGCCTCGGCATCGAGCCGACCCGCTGGCCGGACAGAGCGGATCCGGCCCGCTGGCCCGAAATACGGCGCGTCCTCACCGAACTGTTCGCACAGCGACCGCGAGACGACTGGGACGAGATCTTCGCGAGCCTCGACGCCTGTGTCACCCCGGTGCTGTCATTCACCGAATCCGCCGCTGACCGCCATCTCAAGGCCCGAGGCACCCTCACGCCCACTGCCTCCGGTTTCGAAGCCGCTGCCGCACCGCGGATCGGTCCGCTCGGCAGCCCGCAGAACGATCGGATTCGATGAACCTCTTGGGAGTTCATCGGGACCGTCACCTGCCGTCGGGCGCCCTGAACCGTCACGGGGATTGCTTCCTTGGGTGAGGACGGCGCTGCGGCTGGTGCTGGACCATCTGGATGAGTACCCGTCCGCCTGCGCCACGGCGCACGCGATCGGTCCGGTGGTCGACGTGCACCGGGAGATCCTGCGGGGGTGGATTCTGACAGCGAAAGCCGGCGATGCTGGTCCGTCCAGTGCGCCCCGGCTCCGGTCGCCTCGATCGAGCGTGGGGAGTTGCAGCGGCTCCGACGGGACAACCGGGAACTCAAGCAGGCCAACGAAATCCTGAAGCCGGCCTCAGCTTTCTTCGCGCGGGAACTCGATCGGCGACACCGTTGATCGTCAGCCGGAAGAGATCCAGTACCTGCGCGGGTTCGCGCACGCCGTGATGGACAGCGGCGCCGCCGGGGTGATGATCGGGCCGCCTGCCACGCTCCGTTCCGACCGGCAGATCATCTCGTATTTCGCCGAGGCCAGCGCAGCGGTCGGCGACGACACCCCGTTCGTTCTCGAGGACTATCCGCGGACCTTCTCGGTCGGCATGAGCCCGGAGGTCATCGCCCGCCTCCACCATGGTGAAACACGAGGCTTGGCCGGCTGGAATCGCGCGGCGAAATGCCGAGGGTGTCGGTTCTCTGCGGCAACGGCGGCCTGTTCCTCGACTTCGAGACCGGCCGGGGTGCCGGCGGGACGATGACCGGATATTGCTTTCCCGAGATGCTGGTGGAACTGGTCGAGCACGCCCGCGCGGGGAACCGGGACCACGTGCACGATCTGTTCGACCGGCACCTGCCGCCGATCTGCTACGCGCAGCAGTCCGGGGCCGGGCTCGCCGTGCGGAAGTACGTCCTCGACCGGCGCGGCGTTCTCGACGGCCCGACCCAGCGTCGCCCCATGACGCCGCTGTCCGCCGGGCACCGGCAGAGGTGGACTTCCTCCTCGAACGCCTGTCCCGGCACGACGAGCGGGCCGCGATGCTCGCCGCCGGAATCCGAATACCCGAAACGAAGAACGAACATGGACACCGGACTGAACGGACGCACTGCACTCGTGCTAGGCGCCGGCGGCCTCGACGGGCAGGTCGCACTCGACCTTGCGCGCGAGGGTGCGCGCGTGGTGGCACTCGACCGGTCGGCGGAGGCGCTGGCCGCGGTCGTCGAGTGCGCCGCACGCCGGGGCTGACGCTGTATCCGGTCAAGGCCGGCCTCGCTGGCCTGGACGACGTCGCCGCCGCCCACCGCCGGGCCGTCGAGCAAGCCGGACCGATCGACGTGCTGTTCAACAACAGCGGCGGTCCTGCTCCGGCGAAGGCGCTGGAGATCCCGCTCTCGAGACCTGGCAGGAGTCGTTCGAGGCCATGGTGCTGCCGCTGAGCCGGCTCACCGAACTCGTCGTCCCGTCGATGCGGGAACGGGGCTGGGGCCGGATCGTCACCAGCGCGTCCTCCGGTGTCGTCGCGCCGATTCCGGGGCTGGCCGCGTCCAACGGATTGCGCTCGGCGCTTCTTGGCCGGTCCAAGACGCTGGCCGGTGAGGTCGGCGCGGACGGGATCACCGCCGACGTCGTCGTCCCCGGGCGGATCGCGACCGCCCGCGTCCGCAGCCTCGACGAGGCTCGGGCTGCCCGGGAATCGATCACCGTGCAGGAGGTCGAACGGAGCAGCACCAGCGCGATCCCCGTGGGCCGTTACGGCACACCGCAGCAGTACAGCGCGGCCGTGCTGTTCCTCGCGAGCGCTCACGCCTCCTATATCAATGGTGCGCAACTGCGGGTGGCCGGCGGGATGCTCTCGAATGTCTGACCAGTCCCGCCGGGCCGTCGAACCGCGCCTGTCCGATGCCGAACGGCGGCTTCGTGCGGCCGGTCGCGAACTCCCGGTCGTGCCCGCGGTCGGGCATTCCTATCTCCGGACTCGACGCGCCGGTGACCTGCTGCACGTGGCGGGCCAGACCCCCAAGATCGACGGCAAGCTCGTGTTCGAGGGAATCCGCGGGCAGGACGTCGATATCGGCACCGCGCGCCGGGCCGCGGAGTCGTGCGCGATCGACAGCCTCGCGTCGATCGCGGCGGAGGTCGACCTCGACGATGTCTCCTGCCTGGCGAAGGCCACCGCTTTCGTTGCCAGCGATCCGCGCTTCGACAAGCAGGCTGTCGTAGCCGACGCCGCCTCGGACCTCCTGCTGCTCGCACTGGGCGAGCGTGGACGGCCCGCGCGCACGACGATCGGCGTCGCGAGCCTGCCCGGCGGAGCGCCGGTCGAGATCGAGGTGTCCGCATGGTGCCCTGCCGCGGACCCGGATCGAGACTTCGGCTCCGCCATCGCGCCGCGAACCGGCAAAGAGGTGCAGGCCACGAGCCGCAGCGGGCAGCTGCTCGGGCCAGTGGTCGCCGGGCGGCTGTCTTCGCTCCCCGGTCGGGCAGCTGGTCGGCGAGCGCCATCGCCTATGCGGGACCAGCCGTTCCAGGGCCGGCCGCCCCAGCTTTCACGCTGCCCGGCGACCGGGTCGGAGAAGCCGAGGTGGCTTGCGGATGCGAGCGAGGGTGCACAGCTCGCCAGACTGACGAACTCGCAGGTCAACCATGGTGTGACTGCTGCGTACGTGCCCCCGGCGGGGCTCGTACAGCATCCGCACGAAACCCGACTCGCGGTGAGCTGCGACTTTCCGTGACGGTCAGGTTCGATCGGCCCCGCCGCCAGCAGGGGGCGTAGGCGTCATGAGGACTTCTTTGCGGCACATGTGCGTGCCCTAGTGCTGCAGCCGTAGTTTGTTATTGGTGGGTGTGGCCTGCTGGTCTTGTGATTGTGGATGCGGATGTCGAGGCGTGGGCGGTTGGCCTGGAGGACTTGTTTGCGTTGGTGGCGGGCCGGTTCTCGCGGGCTGAACCACGTCGGCGTGCGCGGGCGTATGTGCGGGGGCTGTTGGCGCCGCCGGCTGGGAAGAACGGGTGGACGTTGGCCGAGGTGGCCGGCGATGCGACACCGGATGGCATGCAGCGGCTGCTGAACGCGGCCAGTTGGGACGCTGATGGCGTCCGCGACGATGTCCGGGCGTATGGCCCGCCACCTCGGCGAACCCGACAGTGTGCTGATCGTCGAGGAGACCGGTTTTCTGAAGAAGGGCACCAAGTCCGCGGGCGTGCAACGCCAGTACTCCGGCACCGCCGGGCGGGTCGAGAACTGTCAGCTGGGTGTGTTTCTCGCCTATGCCGCTGGTCGGGTCGGACGTTGATCGACCGGGAGTTGTATCTGCCTAAGTCCTGGATCGCCGATCGGGAACGCTGCCGGGACGCCGCAGTCGGCGACGAGGCCACCTTCGCCACGAAAGCGGTGCCGGCCACGACGATGCTGGCTCGGGCACTCGAGGCCGGTGTTCCCGCGTCCTGGGTGGCCGCCGACGAGGCATACGGTCAGGTCTCGAAGTTCCGGACCTGGCTGGAACAACACCGGATCGGTTACGTGGTAGCAGTTCCCCGCAGCCAGGCCATCCCCGCGCCGAGCCGGTTCCACCCGCGCCGGCCACGCAGCAGAGCACACCCCGACCCAGGCCTGGAAACGACGCTCAGCAGACGACAGCGCGACAGGGCCGCGGCTCTACGACTGGGCGGTGACCTCCCTTCCCGCTGGCGACCACACCCCGCCCGGGTGGACGCGGTGGCTGCTCATCCGACGCCAGATCACCGCCGCGGGCAAGGAACCCGAACTCGCGTACTACCTGTGCTGTGGTCCCGACGCCACCAGCGACGCCGCGCTCGTGCGCGTCGCGGGAGCCCGCTGAGCCATCGAGGAATGCTTCCAGAACGCCAAGAACGAAGTCGGCCTCGACCACTACCAGGTCCGCCGCTACGACGCCTGGTACCGACACATCACCCTCGCCATGCTCGCACACACCTACCTCGCCGTCACCACACCCTCGACCCCACAACACCCGGCAACGGCCTCATTCCACCCACCCTCGCCGAAATCCGCCGTCTCCTGGCACACCCGACCCACCTCCCCGACCGCGCCCACACCCGGGCCCGGTCACGACGGCGCCATCAACACCGCACCAAAGCCAGCCACCACCACCAGCACCGCCAAACCTAACCAACAGCGGCCGCAGTACTAGCCCCCCTCAGTTACGCCAGAAGAACCGGGGAGAACTCGTCACCGGGTCGTCGTGGGCGCGAAGATGGGCACGTACTGGGTGGCCCCTGCCCTCGCGATGCCGGATGGCTGTTCGCCAAGGGGCGCGACACGTGTCAACCGGACGGTCGGTCGTCGACGCCCGATCGATCGGTGGCAGTCGATTCCCGGAAGTCGACGACCGCATCACCGTTGGTTCGTGCCCACTCGGTCAGCGCCGCGATCGGCTCCCGGAGCGTCTGACCGAGCGCGGTCAGGCTGTATTCGACCCGTGGCGGCGCCTCGGCATAGACCTGTCTGTCGATGAGGCCGTAGCTCTGCAGGCGGCGGAGGGTCTGGGTCAACACCTTGCGCGAGATTCCGCCGGACAGCGCGACGAGCTCGTTGGGGCGCTTGGGGCCGTCGGCGAGAGCGAACAAGGTGACCACGGACCACTTGCTGGCGATGATCTCGATCGCCAGCCGCGCGTTGCAGTCGGCGAGGAACACCGTGCCCGCGCTGAGGCTCCCCGTCGCGCTGGTAGGCGGGTCATTGCTCATGATCCGAAAGTTACCATTCGGTGCCTTTCGCGCTCCTAGCGTCGACGGTATGGAACGACAGCTTCCGGGAAAGGGAACCATGCCTGCCACCGCGTTCGACCGCCTGCTCATCGCCGTCAAACCCATCACCGTCCCGATCGCCGACCGCGGCATCGACCTGCAGGTCAAGGTCACCGCGCCCGCCGACGGGGATGACCTGCCCGTCATCGTCTTCTCCCACGGCAACGCCTGGTCGATGGACGGCTACGAACCCCTCGTCGACCGCTGGGCAGCAGCCGGGTTCGTCGTGATCCAGCCCACCCACCTGGACTCCCGACGCAACCACATCGATTTCGACGACCCCCGCTTCGCCACCATCTGGCGCCTGCGCATCGCCGACCTGCACGGTGTCCTGGACGGTCTCGGCGACATCCTCGACCGTGTCGGCGGCCTGCCGTCGCGCGTCGACCGCGACCGCGTCGCCGTCGTCGGGCACTCCTGGGGAGCGCAGACCGCCGGAGCCCTTCTGGGCGCTCGTGTCCTCGACACCGTGGGCAACCCGGGTGAGGACTTCTCGCACCCCGCCGTCAAAGCGGGCGCGCTCATCGCGGCGACCGGTACCGGCGAGGCGCTGACTCCCTTCGCGCTCAAGTACCTTCCGTTCGCGCGCCCGGATTTCTCCACCATGGCCACCCCTGCCCTGGTCATCGCCGGCGGCAAGGACCAGTCGGCCGCGTCGACCCGCGGGCCGGAATGGTTCACCGACGCCTACCACTGCAGTCCGGCCCCGAAACGGCTGCTCACCGTCGCCGAGGCCGAGCACCTCTTTGGCGGGATCTCCGGTGAGTACGTCAAGGACACCACCGATGAGGACCCGGCCCGCGTCGTGCTTGTCGCGGACGCTGTCTCCGCCTTTCTCCGCGACGTCCTCGACGTCGACGCGACCGGCTGGCGAGGGCTGCAAGACCGGGTGGCCGACAGCTCCGGCGCATTCAGCATCGAGAGCAAGTGAATGTGCGGTGGCCGGGCTCAGCCACCCGGTCACCGCGCCCTGTCACGGATCGACGCGTCGGAATGATCGCACCGGCCGATATCTTTGCGATCGTCGTGCCGTGCTTCGGCACGGCCGGAATCGACCCGCTGACCTGCACGAGATTGCAGTGACCTGCCGGCGCACGGCATCTCTATCACCGACCGGGGCCGGCGGCGGCGGGCCGGGATTCCGGAGGAGGCCGAGTTCGAGACGAAACCTCGCCAGTCCATGGTGATGCTGGCTCGGGCGTTCGAGGCGAAGGTGCCGTTCGCGTGGATCACGGCCGATGCGGCCTACGGGCAGGTCAAGTACCTGCGGTTATGGCTGGAGGCCCACGATGCCGCGCACTACTGGCCACCAAGGTCAACGACACTCTGGTCACCACCGGCGGTCGCGAAGCCCGAGCCGACGAGCTGATCGCGGACCTGCCCGTCCGGGCGTGGCGGCGGTTGTCGGTCGGTGCCGGCGCGCGCGGGCCACGCGAGTGCGAGTGGGCGCGGGTGCCGATCCGGATTGGCCGGCAGGCCGGGCGCGGGCACTGGCTGCTTGCCCGCCGCTCACTCTCGGATCCGACCGAGATCGCCTGCTACGTCTGCCACGACCCCCGCCGGTCCACCCTGTCGGATCTGGCCTGGATCACCGGGGCCCGGTGGCGGATCGAGGAGTGTTTCCAGCAGGCCAAAACGAAGCCGGGTCGGATCACTACCAGGCCCGATCGTGGCGGGCGTGGTATGCCCACATCACCCTGTCGATGCTCACCCACGCCTGGCTCGCCCTATCCAGATCCCCTGCCATAAAAAGGGAACTGGTGTCGACGAGCCAGGCATGATCGGGTTTACGCTACCGGAGATCCGACACCTGCTCACCAAACTCATCCTGCGTGCCGCTGACGCAGCCGACCATGCCTGGTCCTGGTCACGCTGGCGCCGCCGACGACAACACCAAGCCCGCCACAGCCACCACACACGCCGCGGCCACCCACTCACCTAACTACCGTTGCAGTACTAGTACTCCAGCAGCACTTCGTTAAATGAGTTGTCGTCGCCGACAGTAGCTCGTCTTCGCGCGGTGTTGATGGCGTCGGCGCCAGGGTGACCAGGGAGCGATGTCGATCCACCGGATGGTTCGGTCGGCGTCGGCCGGATGGCGGGCGCCCGGGTGTGCGCCGGGCGCCCGTGGTGAGTCCGGTCAGTTCTCGGTGGGTTCGAGCAGGATCAGCGGCACTTCGCGGTTGCCGGACTCGGCGGCCGCGG